>DATNAM010000124.1:0-13521 GCA_035572595.1 Gemmatimonadaceae bacterium | reverse complement strand
ATCCTGGGTCCGCCGCGGACGGACGGCTACGATGCCATCAAATGGATGGCCACGCAGCCGTGGTCCAACGGCAAGGTGGGGCTCACCGGGTGCTCGTCGACCGCCGAATGGCAGTTAGGCGTGGTCACCGAAGACAATCCGGGGCTCGCCACCTTCAACGTGCAGGGGTTCGGCGCCGGCGTGGGCCGCGTGGGCCCCTACTACGAGCAGGGCAACTGGTACCGCGGCGGCGCGGTGCAGATGCTGTTCATCGACTGGCTGTACGGCGAACAGAATCAGATCCGCCCCATGCTAGCGCCCAACACGCCGCAGGCCGACATCACGTTGGCCCGGAAGATGTTCGATCTGGCGCCGCAGATGCCGCCCGTCGACTGGTCGGCGCAGCTCTGGCACCTGCCGGAGGACAGCATCATCAGCTCGATCGGCGGGCCGCCGGGCATCTTCGACACCAAGATGCCGGTGGAGACGGGCGGCGACATGATCGCCCGCGCGCCTAACGATCCGGCGTGGTACAAGGGCGGCCTGTGGAACGACAGCATGCCCATCGAGCGGCCGGGCCTCTGGTTCATGAGCTGGTACGACGTGTCGGTCTCGTCCAACCTCGCCGCCTACAATTGGGTGCGGCAGCATGCCAAGGGCGACGTGGCCAACGAGCAGTACGCGATCATCGCGCCGGTGCTGCACTGCGCGTACACGCGGGCCACGGAACAGACGATGATCGGCGACCTGGACGTCGGCGACGCCCGCTTCCCGTACGATTCGGTCATGTACGCCTGGTTCGACCACTTCATGAAGGGCCAGGACAACGGCGTCCTCACGCAGCAGCCCAAGGTCCGCTACTACGTGGTGGGGCTCAACCAGTGGAAATCGTCGCCGAGCTGGCCGCCCCCGGGCGCCAAGCCCATGACGTTCTATCTGCACAGCGAAGGAAAGGCCAACACGCTCTACGGCAATGGTGCGTTAGGCGACGCGCCCGAAGCGTCGGCCGATCGTCCCGACGAGTTCGCGTACGATCCGGCCAATCCGGTGCCGACGTTCGGCGGCGGCGGATGCTGCGAGGGGAACGCGGTCCACTTCGGCTCGTTCGACCAGCGCACGATCGAAGCACGCAACGACGTGCTCGTCTACAGCACGGAGCCGTTCAAGCAGGGCGTCGAGATGAGCGGGCCGATCACGGTGACGCTGTACGTCTCGTCCAACCGGAAGGACACGGACTTCACGTGGCGCGTCGACGACGTCTATCCCGACGGGCGTGCGTTCAATCTGATCGAGAACATCCAGCGCATGCGCTATCGGGATGGCTACGACAAGCCCGAGGTGTGGATGCAGCCGGGGAAGGTGTACAAGGTGACGTTCCAGCCGATGGAGTTCTCGAACTACTTCAAGCCGGGCCACCGACTGCGCCTGGAGATCTCGAGCAGCAATTTCCCGCGGTTCGATCGCAACCTGAATACGGGCGGCAACAACTACGACGAGCGCTCGGGCGTCGTGGCGCAGAACGCGGTGCACCACGACAAGCAGTATCCGTCGGCGGTGACGATCACCGTGGTGCCGGCGGGCGGCGGCAGTCAATGAACGGGTAGGAGACGGGAGCGATGTCCTGCAGGCGCACGCGCTCCGGCAGTCGCCGGGGCGCGTGCGTTAGGCAGGGCAGTGCGTGTCACGGATCCGTCGTTGTCAATGCCGAACCCCGATATTTTGCCGCTACGCGTGCTAGGGCTCGTCCGCACTCGGCCCGTAAATCTGCGGGACCGTGGAACCCATCGGGCGCAGGTACGTGCTGATCTGCCCGCGATGATGCACGATGTCGAAGAGAAAGCTCCACGCCATCTCCGACGCCGGCCGTTCGCTTCCAAAGAAATCCATCACGCCCGTCCAGCGCGCGGCCGGTAAGGCATTGAACCGCTCCGGAGACTTGGCGCGCTGCGTCTCGTATGCGCTCACCACTTCCTTCATCGTCGCGGGGCAAGGCGTCGGCGCCCACACGGCCTTGCCACTCTCCAAGGCATCGAGCAGCATGGATTCCTCGCACACGATCTGCCACGCGATTTCCTGCGCGGTGCGCGACTTGGGATCGGGACGGTAATTGGACGCCTCCGGAATTCTCGCCAGCACGTTCCGCGTGGTTTTCGACTCCTTCGTCCAGAAGTTCGTGAACATCGCCTTCTCGTCCATGACATTTCTCCTGATGCGCTTTGAAGATTTCTGTTGGCGTACGAGGCGAACGGTGTTTGTCGCTTGGGCCGCGACCGATGGCGCGACCGCAGCTACGCTTCACTACTATAGTAATTCGGTATATCTTCGGGCAAGGGCGGCAAGAGGAGACCTGCTAACGGCCGGGCTGCGACTCACCTACTTGGAGGACTCGCACGCGCTGCTCGATCGCCGCGATGCGCGCGTGGAATTGGGGATCGGCATTCCGCCACGCCGCGAGGGCACGCTGGTAATGAACACGGGCGCTGTCCGGCTCTCCCGCGCGATCGAAGGCTTCGCCGAGTTTGGCGTGCACGTCGGTGTCGGTGAGATAATAGTTGGACGACTCGACGGCCCCGTGCAGCGGCGCCTCGAGCACGGGGATCGCCTCGCGTGCGCGGCCCTCGGCGATCAGGAGCGCCCCCAACTCGTAATTGATGCGGCTGTACCCATCGATCGGCGCGACTAACGCTGCGCGATACTCGCGTTCGGCATCCGCGCGCGCGCCGCGTGCGACGAACAGCAGGCCGCGGGCGAAGTGGTGGAGTGCGCGATCGCGGTGGTACGCGCTCTTGGGACCCCAGGCCGTGAGACTGTCGATCAGCGCCGGTAGCTGCGCGGTATCGCCCGCCGCGGCGAGCGCGGTCGCGACGTGCGTCGCCATCCAGATGTGATGGCGCGCCACCAGTCCGGGCGCGGCCTTGGGGAAGTCGGGCGATCCCGTCCACGGGTAGGCGGCCATCGTGTCGAACAGTCGGGCGGACGCGCGATATCGTCCCATCTCGAACAGCACCTGGCCCTCGGCGGCCGCGTCGAGCGAGCGCGGCGAGTTGAAGCCCGGCGGCTCTCCGCTCGTGGTTCGGACGAGGCGTTTCGCCGCCGCGAGCGCTTCGCCTAACCGGCCCTGATTGCGCAGGCTGATCACGAGCCACCACAGGGCCTCGCCCCGCACGGCAGGGTTGCCGTACTGCACGCGATCTTCGAGCGTACGGTCGGCGGCGGCGAAGTCGCCCGAGCGAAGGGCGATCACGACGCGCGGCACCACGTAGCCGAATCCGGGACCTCCCACGCGCTCGGCGATCTGTTCGTCGGCCAGTGCGCTGTCGGGGCGCAGCTCGCGCGCGAACACATCGGCGAGCGCCCACCAGGCATCGGCCGACGCGGGCTCGAGGCGTGTGCGCGCGCGCGCCGCGAGCTCGGCGGCGGGGAAAGAGTCCGCCGAAATGTACGAGGCCTGCATGAGCTGGAGCGCATCGCAGGCCTGGCGGCACCGCCGGCCGCTTCCCGTTAGGCCGATCGTGTCCAGCTGGACCGCGCGGCGCAGGTGGGGAATGGCGGCCAGAAAGTCGCCGTGCCACGACATCGCCGTGCCTAACGCAAGCTCGGCACCGGGCTCGTCGGGGTAGCGCGTGGCCAGGGACTCGGCGAGCGCCAGCTGCGACGGATCGTTCGTGAGGTTGGCCCAGGTCTGCCGGATCGTCAACCGCTCGCGGTCCGACGCGTGTTGGGCGAGGCGCTGCGCGAGCGCGAGATCGCGGCGCGCCGCGAGTCCGTCCGACGCCACTTCGGCGAGTCCGGCGTAGTAGGCCGCCATCGCGAACGTCGAGTCCTCGTCGAGCGCGGCGTGAAACAGCGGCGCGGCGTTTTCGGCTTGCTCGTCGGAGAAGCGGCGCAAGCCATCTTCGAACAGGCGATACGCCGACAGGGACGTGGTGGTGACGTCGCTCACCGGCCGCGCGGGAGTGCGGAGGCCGAAGTCCGCCGCCACCTGCGCCGTTGCACGATCGGCGAGCTCGAAGACGGTGTTTGCGTCGACCAGATGCGGCGCACCCGATTTGCCGGTGGCGAGATCCACCGGTTGCAACTCGAGATGCAGGGTTCCGCCGGGGCCGGGCCGATGTGCGAGCACCGCTTCGAGCAACTCGTCCGCGCCGGCTCGCCGTGCGGCGTCCGAGATGGCCGACGGGGTCTCGTCGCGGGCGCCGAGCTGCTTCATCATGTCGTAGAGCTTGGCGTGACTAACGACGTGCAGGTCCGGCATGCGCGCGAGGTCGTTGGACAGCAGCTCGGCGAACGTGCGCACGGTGGCGCCGGTGTCGGCGCCGCTGGGGTCCTGGATCCAGCCCACCGCCACCACGGGCAGCAGCGGCCGCGCGCGCTCGAAGCGCGGCGCCAGCGCCGCGAGGATGAGTGCGGCTGCCGCGCCGCCGGCGGCGATGTAGATGAAGCGGCGAACGCGGGCGAAGCGGGAGACCGGTCGGTTAGGCGTGGGCGGCGGTGGCGCAACGGCGGCCGGCGTGGGCGGCGCCGGCGCCACGACCACCGATGCGACCGATGCCGCCGGCGCCACGACGACCGATGCGACCGATGCCGCCGGCGCGGCTTCGACTTCCGGCCCGGCGACCGGCGCGTCGGCGCGTCGCCTAACGGCGTCGATCATCGCGCGCGTCGCGGCCGACGGCTCGAGGTCGAGATCGGCGCGGATCCGGTCGGCGAATTCGTTGTATGCGCGCAGCGCCCCGGTGCGGTCGCCCTGTCGGTCCAGCGCGCACACGAGGCGCTGGAGCGATCGCTCGTCCAACGGCGCCAGCCGCGCGGCGAACCGCGCCCACCGCGCGGCGTCCGTTAGGCGGCAGTCGCGCGCGGCGGCATCGGCCAGTGTCCACGCCGATTCGAGCGCCCGGGTGCGCACCTGCGCGCGCGCCGTGTCGAGCCACTGCTCGAGCTCGGGGGACGCATCGGCAACGAAGACGCCGGCGAGCAGATCGCCGCGATAGAGCGCGAGCGCGTCCTCGAGCCGCTGCTGGTCGAGCAGCTCCAAAAACTCGGCGACGTCACACTGCAGTGTGCCGGCGGCGATACCGATCTCTTCCGCTCCGCGATTGGCGACGACGTGCTCGCCCAACTCGCGGCGCAAGAAGTAGAGGGATTGGCGGAGGGCCTGCCGGGCTTGCGTCTGCGAGAGCTCGGGCCAGAAGAGCGCGAACAGGTGATCGCGCCGCTGGAAGCTCGACTCGACTGCTAAATAGCCGAGCAGCGTCAGCCGCTTCGGTTGGGCGAGCACCGCGCGCAGTTCCCGGCCGTCCGCACCGCGGAGCGCGAGGGTGCCGAGCATGTCGAGGCGAATCATGTCCCATCCGGGGGCCGAAGCTACTACGATGTGCTGTTCACGCCCGCGCGGCAAGTGATTTCAGCCCAAGTCATGGCGCTTGACCCATGGCCGCTGGATGACGGGTTCGACACGCGTGGGACCGTCGGCGACGGCCAATAGGTTAAGCGTTCTGTTCCGAAAGGTGATCGCCTGCGTCACCCGAACACCGCGCTCCGCGCGAAGCTCGGCGCGCTTGACTCGGCGCGCCAGGCAACCCCTAGTTAGGTGATGACCGCTTCTGCATTTCACCGGGAGGGGTGACAATGGGCGAACGAACTGGCATCGAGTGGACCGATGCGACGTGGAACCCGATGACCGGCTGTACGCAGATGTCCGCGGGCTGCGATCACTGTTATGCGGCGACCATCGCCAGCACCAAGACACGGGACATTTATCTGCGTCATCAGCCGGTGCGCGACACGCCGCGAGGTCGTTCGGATCCCTTCGCTCCCCGGTTTTGGTTCGAGCGTCTCGAACAGCCCTTGCGTTGGCGGGAGCCACGGCGCGTATTCGTCAACAGCATGTCCGATGTCTTCCACGCTCATTTCACACTCGACATGATCCAGAGCGTGTTCGCCATCATGAATCGGGCGTGGTGGCATCAATTCCAGGTCCTAACGAAACGACCGGAGCGGGCGCTGAGACTGGCAGGGCAGCTATCCTGGTCGCAGAACATTTGGATCGGCACCTCCATCGAAAACATGGATGTGGCGAGTCGTGCGAATCACCTGCGGGGCATCCCGGCTCACGTACGCTTTATCAGCGCCGAACCCCTTCTTGGTCCGCTGGATGATCTCGATCTTAGCGGCATCCAGTGGGTCATTTCGGGCGGCGAAAGCGGCGTTGGGCACAGGCGGTGCGAGCTGGAATGGGCGACCCGGCTCCGCGATCGGTGCGTCGCTGCGAAAGTGGCGTTTTTCTGGAAGCAGTGGGGTGGTCGCACACCTAAAGCCGGCGGACGCGACCTTGAAGGAAGAGAATGGAACGACTATCCTGAGGAGTTAGGCGGACCGCGTTCTAACGGACAGGCACCGTCAGGGTCAATGGCATAAAACGTACTTCCGAACGTCACGCTCGGCCGGCCGGATAGCGAGGAATTGATCGTTGGTCACCCGTCGGCCGAATGCTGGGTTCCACCGCTTCGGTGGTGACTGGACCACGCGCAAGCTCGAGATCGTCGCCGGGTACCTGCAGGCCTATACGACGGCGCTCAAAAAGCAGCCGTTCGAAAAGGTATACATCGACGCGTTTGCGGGGTCCGGTTATCGAGTCGGTCGGCAGCGAACTTTGACCGACAAACAGCCTGCCGAAATGTTGTTTCCCGAGCTCGCCGCTCAAGAGCCCCAACAACTTCTCGCGGGGTCTGCCAAGCGAGCGCTCGCCGTCGAGCCTCCCTTCGGACGCTACATCTTCATCGAGAGAAACCAAACGCGGCGCGGCGAATTGGAGGCACTCAAGTCCGAATTCCCGTCGTTGGGGGATCGGATACAGATCGAGGGGGGCGACGCAAACCGCAAGCTTCGCGACCTCTGTGGCGGCGAATGGGCATCGCGCCGCGCGGTCCTGTTTCTAGATCCATATGGGATGCAAGTCGAGTGGGCTACCATCGAGGCGGTCGCGCGAACGAAGGCAATTGATTTGTGGCTGCTCTTTCCGCTGGGAATGGGTGTGAATAGGCTGTTGCCGCGATCGGCGGAGATCCCCGACTCGTGGCGGCAGCGGCTCGATCTCGTCCTTGGCACCACCGATTGGTACGACAAATTCTACACGGTTGACGCCGTACCGAATCTTTTCGACGAGCAAGACGAGCAGGTTAGGAAGGTTTCGATGGACCGAATTGGACAATATTTCCTGGAACGACTCGGAGGGGTCTTCAGTGGCGTGTTGGAGCGGCCAGCCGTGCTGCGTAACTCCACCAACAATCCGCTTTATCTGCTGTGTTTCGCTGCCGGCAACCCAAAGGGCACGAGTATCGCTTTGAAGATTGCGCGCCATCTCCTAAAACTCAACAGTTGAGAGAGGCGTTGCTCGTTAGGCACGCACCGGTAGACGATCATGCCTGATCTTTTCGGCGCTCTGGCATTGTTTTGCCTGCTACCCCCCGTTACTGCGGTGGCACTCGTGGCCGCCACACGCCGGCTCACATGGCGGCGTGCTCTGGTGGCAGCGTTAGTCGTTCAGTGGGTCGTTGTCGTGTGCATCGCCGCGCGCGCGCAACTCGGGATGGTGGGCTGCTCGACCGCCGATCCCGCTTGCTTCGGCTACATCGGCTCACCGGCTGGCGGTCACGCATTGCTGCGGTACCGTCTCCAGGTGCTCTTGCTGCTCGGGGCCGCGGGTACGCTGAGCGCTCTCGCCGTGGGATCGGTCGCGACGTGGGGAGTGAGCCGCTTCTGGCGGCGCGAAGCGCCTAACGAATGACCGACTCGCGGCGTCCCGGCTTCCACATGGCAAACGTCCCGGGCTTCGTTGCACCGCCATTGCACCCATCGACATAGCTCAGCTCGCCAATGATCGCCGAGTTGCCGTCGGCGGTCGATCCGTGGAGGTGCATCGTGCCGGAGCAGTGCTGGGCCGGATAGGTCCAATCGAGGTCGATCGTGAGACTGTCGCCGCGCACGTGTCCTCGGCCGCTCCCTTTGACGTCGATGCCTGAGGTCGACAACGTCATCGCGGCATCCGAGCCGGTGATCGACAGGGTCCACGTCGCCCGCAACCGCGTGTCATCGAGAACGACATGGCCCTGGTACGCGCCCGCGGCGATCGGCTCGCGATGCGTCGCCGGCGCCGAACCGTTAGGCAGCGCAAACGCGACGACGTAGTCGCCGATCGGATCCGTGTCGCCGGCCCGCACGTGCAGCTCCTTGTGCCCGCCGGCGGCCACCACCACGTACTGGCGTCCGGATTTGGTGCTATAGGTCATCGGCGCCGCGTGCACGCCGGCCGGCAGGTCCGCGTACCACAATTCCTTGCCGGTCTCGACATCGTATGCGTGCAACCGGTGATCAACAGCCCCGCCGGAGAACACGATGCCGCCGGCCGTCGTCATGGGCCCGCCCAGATTCGGCGACCCCCACTCGTCGCTGCCGCGAACCTCCGCCAACGCCGCCACACTGCCTAACGGGCGATCCCATTTGACCAGGCCCGTCTCGAGATCGATCGCGGTGAGCGTGCCCCAGGGCGGCGGATTGCACGGCGCGCCGTCGGGCGCGATGAGATGGCGGCGCCGCATCGCGTACGGCGTGCCGGTCTGCGGCGCGAATTCGTCGAAGCGGTTCCCGAGCCGCTGGCCCGGGCGCACGCTGTCGCGCGGCACCAGCTCGGCGATGGTGATGAGCCGGTTGGACGGCACGATCGCCAGATGCCTAACGGGGTCCAGCGCCATGCCGCTCCAGTTCGACCCGCCGATGTTGCCGGGAAACAGCACCGTGGGCGACGTCGAAGGCGGCGTGAAGATGCCCGTCGAGCGCGCGCCGCGGAGCTGATCGCGACACCACGCCTTGCCGCTGTCGCTGACGCCGAACGCGTCGCCAAGGTCGAAGCGGGTCGGCACGAGTGGACGGGGCAGCGTGGGGAAGGGCTGCGTCGGCCACGCATGCTCGCCAGGCACATCGCTCGCCGGAACGGGCCGCTCCTCCACCGGAAACAGCGGCTTCCCGGTGCGCCGGTCGAGGATGAACACGAATCCCATCTTCGTCGTTTGCGCGAGCGCCGGGATCGATTCGCCGCCGCGATGCATCGTGAACAACAACGGCTGCGCCGGCGCGTCGTAATCCCACAGATCGTGGTGCACCATCTGGTAGTACCACACCATCTTGCCGGTGGAGGCCCGTAAGGCAACCACCGAATTCGCGAAGAGGTTCTGGCCGAGGCGGTCGCCGCCGTAGAAATCGGGGCTGGCGCTGCCGGTGGGCACGAAGACGAGGTCGCGCGCGGAGTCGACGCTCATGACGGACCAGGCATTGGCGGCGCCGGTGCGGTGTGCGTTAGGCCCGTGCCACGTGTCGTACCCGGCCGCGGACGAATCGCGCGCGATGGGATCCCACCGCCACTTGAGCGCGCCCGAGCGTGCGTCGAATGCGCGGACGACGCCGCTCGGCGACGCGGCTCTCCGGCCGTCGGGCACTTCCGATCCGACGATCACCAGGCCGTCCACCACGGCCGGCGGCGATGTCACGGAATACTCACCCTTTTTTGGAGCGTTCACGAGGTCGTCCGTTAGGACCACTTGTCCGTGCGATCCGAAGTCGGCGCACGGGTCTCCGCTGCGCGCGTCGAGGGCGATCAGCCGGCCGTCGACGGTCCCGATGAAGATCCTGCGGTGACACGGCGCATCGGCCGGCCGCGACGGGTCGACCCACGTCGACACGCCGCGGTTGGTGAAGTCGCCGTACCCGGCCGACACATCGATCTGGGCGTCGAACGACCAGAGCTCCTTGCCCGTGTCGCCATCGAGCGCGCGCACGCCGCCGAAGGGCGTGGACACGTAGAGCGTGTTGTCGACGAACAGCGGCGTCGTCTCGTCGCGCGTGGTGCCGTCGCCGAGTCCGAAGTCGCCGGTGCGATAGGTCCAGGCGGGGGCGAGGCGGTGCACGTTGTCACGCGTAATTTGGGCCGCGGGCGAATACTTGGTGCCGTGGGCGTCGTGGGCATACGCAGGCCAGTCGATGGGCGCCTGCGCGACGGCCGGCGTGACCGCGATGAGGGCGGCACCGGCCGAGGCGAGCAGCGTGACGTTCATGTGCGCATTCCGTTAGGCGTTGAAGGAGTGGTGTCGTACCGAAAGCGGGTGCGGTAGCTGCCGGGCGATACGCCGAAGCGCCGCTCGAAGGCGCGGCGAAACACGTCGTCGCCGGCGTAGCCCACCGAGCGGGCCACCGCGTCAATGCGCGCCGAGCGCGTGGACAAGCGGCGGCTGGCCTCGGCCAGTCGGGTCTCCTCGACGAACGCGGCCGGCGTCGTGCCTAACCGCTGCTTGAACTCGCGCGCGAAGTGCCGCGGGCTCATGCAGGCGCGCTTGGCAAGGGCGTCGACCGAGAGGTCCGAGCGCAGGTGCGACTGGACCCAGGTGACCAGATCCGCGAAGCGATCCGCCGATTCGACCTGGAATCGCAGCGGCTCGGAGAATTGCTGCTGGCCGCCAGGTCGCTTGAAGTAGACGACCATCTCGCGCGCGACGGCGAGCGCCGCCGCCGGTCCGTTGTCTTCCTCGATCATGGCGAGGGCGAGATCGATTCCGGCGGTGATGCCGGCGGACGTGTAGAACTGGCCATCCTTGAGAAACAGCGCATCGCGTTCGACGTGCAGCGCCGGGTATCGTCGTTGGATGTCGTCGACCGCGGACCAGTGGGTGGCGACGCGCCGGCCATCGAGCAAGCCAGTCGGCGCGAGGCCATAGAGTCCGGTGCACACGCTCGCGACTCGCCGCGTGTGCGGCGTTCGGCTCAGGATCCATTTGGCCGCGCGCTCTGCCGCGCCCGGTCGCCTGAGTCCCGTGCCGCCGGGAACGATGAGCGTGTCCAGGTTCACCGCCGACGGGACCGCGGCATCGGCGGTGAACGTGACGCCGGAGCTCGCGGTCACCCGGCGCCCGGTTAGGCCGATGAGCACGATGGCGTACGGGTGCTCGCCGTTGGTGTCGGCCCGCAGCGCCGGCGTGTCGAACGCGTCCGACGCGAACGCATCGGCGGGGCCGATCACGTCGAGCGCTTGCACGCCATCGAAGACGAGGAATCCGATTCGCCGGTGGATCATGGCCCGAACCATAACGCACGTCCGAGTTGGCAGCAATGTCATTCATCCGATGAAACCTGCCAGATGCGGATCTACTGGTGCGGCCGTTCGGTCCGCTGTTACAACGTCTAAGTGAACGGTGAGGATGGGCTGTGGGCGCCCCGCACTCTCGACGCGCTGCGATTTCGGCGCTAAGTACAAGGCGCGTCAGCGACCGACGCGCTGCACACCCCACGCTCCACCGGACACCGAACCAAACCATGAACCGAAACCAGTACCTCGCCCGAATTGCATTCGCGCTCGGCATGATGTGTGTCGGCGTCCTCGCGCTCGTGTATGGCTACGCGGTGATGATCGCGCAGCCGCTGCCGTCGTGGTTCCACTGGGCCAACGGGCTCGGCTACGTGTCGGGCATCATACTGCTGGCCACCGGCGCCGGGTTGCTGTTCGAGCGCACGGCGCGCCTCTCGACGCTCATCCTGCTCCCATTCCTGGCACTCTGGACGTTGACGCGAGTTCCGTTGCCGATCGCGGATCCACTCCGCGAAATCACCTGGTTTCTGGTGGGCGAGATCGCCGTGCCGTTCTCGGCTGCGTTAGTCATTTTTGCGGGTTTCGCGCAGGTGACACCCGGTTCCAGCCTGGAAACGGTCATCCGCCGGCATGCCGTATCGACGGCGCGGATCCTCGTCGGCCTGTCGGTGGTGACGTACGGGCTCTCGCACTTCTTCGAGTTTGCGGCGCGCACGGTGACGTTGGTCCCGTCATGGCTCCCATTCCCGACCGCATGGGCGGATCTCGCGGGCGCGGCGCAAGTCGCGGCAGGCCTCGGTGTGCTGTTCTCGATCTATCCGCGGTGGTCGGCGCGAGCCGAAGCGGCAATGTTAGGCGTGTTCGCGCTGCTCGTCTGGGTGCCGGCCGTGGTGACCAAATCGTCGCTCCAGTCCAACTGGGGAGAGTTCCTGTTCACCGTGGCGCTGGCGGGTGCGATTTGGGTGGTAGCCGAGAGCATACCGGCGGAGGGAGCTGCCGCGCGGGGCTAACAACAGGTCAAGCCTTTCGTACTGCGATCACAGCGGCGAAGTTAGACAGTCTCAGATGCACGGCACGATTTAACTTCCCTCTGGTAGTTCGCGCGAATGCTTCTCACCATCAGCACCACGCACGTCCCGGCAACCGATCTCGGCTACCTGCTTCACAAGAATCCCGCTCGTGTGCAGTCGTTCGACCTCTCGTTTGGTCGCGCACATGTACTCTATCCCGAGGCGAGCGACGATCGCTGCAGCGTCGCTCTCATCCTCGACGTCGATACCGTTCATCTCGTGCGCGGCCGCCAAGGACCGGGTGGAGACGGGGGATTACTCGCACAGTATGTGAACGATCGGCCGTACGTCGCGTCGTCGTTCTTGAGCGTTGCCATCTCGAACGTCTTCGGCACGGCGATGGCCGGCCGGAGCAAGGAACGCCCCGAGTTGGCAGCCACCGCTATCCCGCTCGAGGCGCACCTTGCGGTTCTGCCGTCTCACGGTGGCGAGGCGTTCCTCCGGCGCTTGTTCGAGCCGCTCGGTTACGCGCTGTCGGTCCGGCGCCACGCGTTGAACGATGAGCAACTCGAGTGGGGAGAAAGTTCCTACTACACGGTGACGCTATCGGGTACGGTGCGCGTCGCCGACCTGCTCGCTCATCTCTACGTGCTCGTCCCGGTGTTGGACGACGAAAAGCATTACTGGGTTGGCGATGATGAAGTCGACAAGCTCATCAGGTTAGGCGAAGGCTGGCTGGCCGCGCATCCCGAGCGCGATGCCATTACCCAACGGTATCTCAAGCATCGTCGATCGTTGGTTCGCGACGCGATCGCGCGGCTGGTTTCCGACGAAGAGCCGGGTGCAAGCGACGCCGAGCCTTCGGCGCGCGATGCCGACGAGGGGATGCTGGAGAAGCCGATCACGCTCAACGAGCAGCGCATGACCGCGGTATTGGGCGTGCTGCGCGCGTGCGGCGCGACATCGGTGGTCGATCTCGGGTGTGGCGAGGGGCGCCTGCTGCGTCGGCTGCTCGACGACAATCAGTTCGTCCGCAACGTGGGCATGGACGTCTCGCATCGCGTGCTCGAGCTGGCAGCGGATCGCCTCAAGATCGAGCGGATGGCGGACAAGCGCCGCGCGCGCATCGGGCTCGTACATGGCTCGCTCATGTACCGCGACGCGCGGCTATCGGGATTCGACGCCGCGGCCGTGGTGGAAGTGATCGAACACCTCGATCCGCCGCGCCTCGCGTCGTTCGAGCGCGTGGCGTTCGAGTTCGCGCGGCCGCGCACCGTGGTCGTCACCACGCCTAACGCAGAGTACAACGTTCGCTGGCCCACGCTGCCGGCCGGCCATTTCAGACATCGCGATCATCGCTTCGAGTGGACGCGTTCGCAACTGGAGGCCTGGGCCTCGCGT
>DATNAM010000123.1:0-6660 GCA_035572595.1 Gemmatimonadaceae bacterium | reverse complement strand
TACCTGCAGCCGGGCGCCGCCGAGTACCGGCTCGAGGCCGTGCACGAAACCGAGGGGTGGCTGTCACGGACGGAGATGTCGACGCCGTGGTGGCGGCTCGCCGGCGCTGCGACGCTCGACGCCGCGGTGTCGCCGCATTTCGACCATCTCGCGCGCGCCTACGGCCTAACGGAGTGGGACCGGCGGGCGGACGTGCCGGCGTGGCTCCGGAAAACCTCGCTCGTGCTGACGCTCCACGGCATGCACTACACGGGCTACGTGTTCAACGACTTCGCGCGCATGCTCGAGATCGTGCGATGGGTGGCGACGCAGATCGACGGCGATCGCGTGCTCGCGTTCCTGCCCTCGTGGGATGGCCGCTACTACTGGGACTATCCGCGATACGAAGCGGCCCAACGGTTAGGCGGCGAAGCGGGCCTGCGGCGCCTGGTGCAAGCGGGCCACGAGCTCGGCGTTCGCTTCATGCCGATGTTCGGCGCGAACGCGGCCAATCGCCGGGCGCCCGGGTTCGCCGCGATCGCGGCCGGTGCAAGCGCGAAAATCGATGGCGACACGCTGGACTTGAATTGGGTCGATTGGGACAACGATCGCCATCAAGACGGATGGCTCGCGTACATGAACCTCGGCGTGGATGCGTGGCGCACCTGTTTGGCGGGGCGTATTGGCGACACGATCGCGCGCTATGGCATGGATGCGTACTTTCTGGACATTGCCGGCGGGTGGGTGAACAACCCGCGCGCCGACATGCACGAGGGGATGCGCCAGTTGGTGGAAGGCATTGCGCGCGCGCATCCACGCGTGCTGGTGTGCGGCGAGATGCACTACGATGCGTTAGTCTCGTTCATTCCGTTGTATCAGTCCTTCTCGCAGTGGGCGGTGCGCGAGCACGTCCAGCGGTACGCGCGGTTCTTCCAGCACGTGAGCCATCCCGCACCCGGACGCGGCAGCAGCGGCGTGCACGAGTCGGGGTTCAATCGCTGGGATGCGCAGACGTTGTCGCTGCGTGCGGGGCAGATTCCGACGCTCAACATCGTGGACGACACCTTCACGACGTACCGGGCCGAGATGGCCGCGGTCATCGCGCGCGCGAACGAGGGCCCGGGCGCCTAACGCAGCGGCCGCGTGCAGCCGGGCGCGCTACCAGATGTCGCCGACCGTGAAGCCGTCCGGGAAGGGGTCGGTCGGGTCGACCACGTAGGAGCTGAAGCCCGTGATCCACGCTTGGCCGCTGAGCGTCGGCACCACGGCGCGGTAGGGCCCGACCATCGTGTCGCCGACGAGGCGGCCGGTGAACACCGTGCCTAACACGCCCTCGTGGCGGAAGTCCTGCTCGAGCGGCAGCCGGCCGCGCGCGTGGAGGGTCGCCATCTTGGCGCAGGTGCCCGTGCCGCACGGCGAGCGGTCGATGGCGCCGGTCCAGGTGGCGGGCCGGTTCCAATCGAGCGTCCCCGTCGAGACGACGACGGCGTTGCGGACGTCCGCGCCATCGCCTAACGGCACGCCGGACAACTGGGCGATGGTGATGCCCGTAAAGCCGGGTTGGTCGGGGTGCGTCACCGGCAGCTGCTCGCGCGCCGCGGCCTTGATCATCTCGCCCACGCGCACGATGTCGCGTCCCTCGTCCGGCGTCAGGCGGAGGCCGAAGCGCGCCGCGTCGGCGATCACGTAGAACATGCCGCCGTAGGCGACGTCCACGGGCACGGTGCCCAAGTGCGGAACTTCGACCGGCGCGTCGAGATGGACGGCGAACGCCGGTACGTTGCGGAACGTCACGCGGCGCACCTTGCCCTGCTCGCAAGCGGCGCGCACGTGAACGAGGCCTGCCGGCGTCTCGAGCGTGAGCTCGGTGACCGGCTCGCGCATCGGAATCATACCGGTTTCGAGCAGCACGGTGGCGACGCAGATCGTGTTCGTCCCCGACATTCCCGGATACTCGACCTGTTCCATGATCACGAATCCCGCGTCCGCGTCGGGATGCGTCGGCGGGAGAATCAGGTTGCAGTTCGCCGCGGGATAGCCGCGCGGTTCGCGCAGCATCCGGAGGCGCAGCGCATCGGCGTGATCGCGCAGGTGGCACATCTTCTCGAACATCGATGCGCCGGGCACATCGAGCACGCCGCCGACGATGACGCGGCCGGGTTCGCCGCACGCATGCGCGTCGACGGCGTGAATCATGGAAGCGAATCGCATGGAAACTCAGAGCCAGGCGTGGAAGCGCCGAATGTAGCGGATCTTCACCGCCTGCGTGAGCAGGCCGTACGAGAGGAGAATGGCGACCAGCCACGCGAAGTAGCTGCCCGGCAGCGGCTGGAGGCCGACGCGTTCGCCTAACTTGAAGAACGGAAGCGCGATGCCGATGACCATGATCGTGGCCGTGAGCGCCAGCACGGGCCACGCGGCGCGACTCTGCACGAAGGGCACTTTCGCGGTGCGGATCATGTGCACGATGAGCGTTTGCGACAACAGGCCTTCGACGAACCACGCCGATTGGAACAGTGCTTGATGCTGGACGGCGTTCGCCTTGAACACGTACCACATGATGAGGAACGTGGCGACGTCGAAGATCGAGCTGATGGGGCCGATCGAGACCATGAAGCGGCCGATGTCGTCCGCCTTCCAGATGCGCGGGCGCTCGAGGTAGTCCGGATCCATGTCGTCGAACGGAATCGAGATTTGCGAGATGTCGTAGAGCAGATTCTGGATGAGCAGCTGGATCGGGAGCATGGGCAGGAACGGCAGGAACGCGCTGGCGATCAACACGCTGAACACGTTTCCGAAGTTCGAGCTCGCCGTCATTTTGATGTACTTCATGATGTTGCCGAAGGTCTTGCGTCCCTCGAGGACGCCTTCCTCGAGCACCATCAAGCTTTTCTCGAGCAGAATGATGTCGGCGTATTCTTTGGCGATGTCGACGGCGGAATCGACGGAGATGCCGACGTCGGCTTCGCGCAGCGCGCCCGCGTCGTTGATGCCGTCGCCCAGGAATCCAACCGTGTGGCCGCGGCTTCGGAGCGCGCCGACGATGCGGGTCTTCTGCGTCGGCGTGAGCTTGGCGAAGATCGTCGTGCGCGCGGCGAGGTCCGCGAGCTCGTCGTCGGACAGGGCCTCGATGTCGGCGCCTAACGCAATGTCGCCGGACTCGAGTCCGACGTCGTGGCAGACCTTGCGCGCGATGACGTCGTTGTCGCCGGTGAGAATCTTGACCGCGACGCCGTGGTCGCGGAGCGCCGTGAGCGCGGGGCCCGCGGTCTCCTTGGGCGGATCGAGAAACCCGATGAAGCCCGCCAGGATCAACGACGACTCGTCGCTCACGGTGTACGCGCGATCCTGCGCCGGAAATTCGCGGTAGGCTACCGCGACGACGCGCAGTCCATCCTCGTTGAGCTCGCGCGCCAGGTCGACGGCGCTTTCGGCGGCTTGCGAGGTGAGCGGCGTGACGACGTCTTCGTCGCGCACCTGGGTGCACACGGTGAGAATCTCTTCGACCGCGCCCTTGCAGATGAGCACGTTCGCCGTCTGCTTCTCCTCGAGGACCACCGACATCCGCTTGCGCGCGAAGTCCCACGGAATCTCGTCGACTTTGCGGAAGTCGCGCTCGACGCTCAGCTCATCGCGCAGATCCTTGTGCTCGAGCACGGCGCGATCGAGCAGGCTGCGGAGACCCGTCTGATAGGTGCTGTTGAGGTAGGCGAGGCCGAGCACCGATTCATCATCTTCGCCGACGACGTTGAGATGGCGCTCGAGGATGATGCGGTCCTGCGTGAGCGTGCCCGTCTTGTCGGTGCAGAGCACGTCCATCGCGCCGAAATTCTGAATGGCATTGAGGCGTTTGACGATCGTCTTGTGGCGCGCCATGACCACCGCGCCCTTGGCCAGGTTCGCGGTGACGATCATCGGCAGCATCTCGGGCGTTAGGCCGACGGCCACGGCGACGCCGAACAGGAACGCCTGCAGCCAGTCGCCCTTGGACACGCCGTTGATCACGAAGACGATCGGCACCATCACGAGCATGAACCGGATGAGGAGCCAGCTCACCTTGTTCACGCCGATGTCGAACGACGTCACCGGCCGGCGTCCGATGAGGCTCCTGGCCATCGCGCCGAAGTACGTGCGATCGCCGGTCGCGATGACGACGGCCGCGGCCGTGCCGCTCACCACCGAGGTGCCGAGGAATCCGATGTTGCGGAGGTCGCCTAACGTGACGCCGCCGGTGGTGACGTCGATGGGCGCGTCGCCCTTCTCGACGGGGACGGCCTCGCCGGTGAGGGCCGACTGGCTGACGAACAGATCTTTCGCCGACAGGAAGCGGACGTCGGCGGGCACCATGTCGCCGGCGGAGAGCGCGATCACGTCGCCGGGCACGAGCTCTTCGATGGGCAGCTCGCGCCGTCGCGCGCGCGGCGCGGGATCGTCCTCGGTCGGTTCATCGGTGCGCTCGACGGTGGCGCTGGTGCGCACCATGGCTTTGAGCGCGAGCGCGGCGCGGTTGGACCGGAACTCCTGCACGAACCGCAACAGCGCACTGATGGTGACCATCACCGAGATGACGATCACGGCTTTGACGTCGCCGGTGACGTAGGACACGACGCCCAGCACGGCGAGCACGCCGATGAACGGGTTGATGAACGCGTGGACGAGCTGGACGTACCACGCCGGCGCCTTCTCGTGCGCGATCTCGTTGGGCCCGATCTCGTCGCGCCGCTGCTCGGCGACGCTGGTCGTTAGGCCGTGGCGCGAGGTGTCGAGCCGCTCGAGCGCCGCGACGCCGGTCGCGCCCGCGTACACGAAGAGCGCCTGCGCGCGCGGATCGCGCACGCCCGCCGCGCCCGGATCGGAGGACGCGCGGCCGCCGGGACGCAGGCGCAACAGATCCAGCGCCTGGTCCGTCCATTGTCCGCCGCGCGCTCCGGGGCGCAGTGACGTCATCGGCATCGCGAGGAACCCTCCGGCTCACAACAGAACGGCCCCATCGCCCGGAGCGAGCGAAGGGGCCGAACAGCGCCGGCCGGCCGCCCGCGATCGGGCGACCGACTCCCTCACTCGTGTGAGCTTTGGCACCGCGCCCCGTGAGAGATTCCGCCGGGAATCCCAGCCACGTTAGGCAAACCCTTGCTCGGGAGTGCCTGCTCTACCACGGTCCAAGCCTCTCTCGAGACCGCCGGGCAGTGGCCTGTGTGTGACGCGGGAACCTCGCCTACCGAGCTGCATGGAGACGCCCGGCGTGTGTGCGCCGTGCGTCGGCGCGCAGCATAACCCGACCTCTGATGAGTGTCAACGGTGGTGCCGACTCCCAAACGAAAGCGCTCGATGCGGTGTATGATGTTGGCTCACCGCGACGCTTCGCGTCGCCCAGATGCCTCGACGTGGGAGTATCGATCGATGCGACGGATGACTCTGCTGACGCTTGCAAGCGTCACGACGGCCGCGCTTGCCTTTGGACCGAGTGTCGTAGCCGCACAAGGCTATCCCGGTGGCGGCGGTGGAATGGGAGGCATGGGTGGGATGGGAGGCGGAGGCCGCCGCGGTTTCGGCGGCAATCACAATGGCGGCCAGCACCATGAGATTTCCGAAGGCGACACGGAAAAGCGGTTCGAGAACATGGCCGCGCTCAAGCCGGCGCTCAAGGACATCGGCCTCGACAACACGCAGAAGGACACACTGAAAAAACTCGAGAAGGCGTATCGTCCGCAACTCGGCGACTACGGACGCGCGCTGTGGACACTCGAGCAGGACGGTGGCGCGGATCCCGATTCGGTGAAGTCGATTCGCAGCGGCGCGCACGTGCTGCGCGACCAGGAGTTCGTCGAGGCGCGCGGGCTTCTGACGGCGGACCAGCAGACCAAGTTCGACGCGAACGTCGCGAAGATTCACGCCGACGAAGCGAAACGCGAAGACGAGATGCGCTCGCGCATGGGTGGCGGCGACGGTCCCTGACGCCCAACGGTCTGGCTCGCCAGCCGGTATAGATAGTGGTACGGCCCGCCTGAGCAGGCCGTGGAGCGCGCTATATCCCGCGAGAGGCATGGGCCGCACGTGTCGTGCACGTTGGACGTCGAAACCGCGCCCCGCTGGGGCGTTCAAGCCGGCGTGACCGCGTTGGTGGATTCGAGCGCCGCGCAGTCATCGGAGAACGAGCGCACGTTTGCCGAAGAAGCGGCCATTCTCACACGCGTGCAGCGCGGCGACGTGGCCGCCTTCGATATGGTCGTGCGCCGGTACATGCGGCGCGCGTTCGCGATCGCGTACCGTGTGTTAGGCCACCGCGAGGACGCCGAAGACCTGGTGCAGGACGCATTCCTGACGGCGCTCGAGCGCATCGCGTCCTTCGATGTCACGCGGCCGTTCGGACCGTGGTTCTTCCGCATCGTGGTGAATCGCGGGCTCAACGCGCGGAAAGCCCGGTTCATTCGCCGTACGGAAGCGATGCCTACCGATACGCTCGAAGCGACCGAGCCGTCGCCGGCGGGCATGTACGACCGGACGGAGATTCGCGAACGATTTCAGGCGGCGCTCGCGGGGTTGTCGCAGCGGCAGCGAATGATCATTGAGCTCACCGATATCGACGGACTGTCGGGCGTCGAGATCGCCGCGATGTTAGGCGTATCACAAGGGACGGTGCGGTGGCACCTCCACATGGCGCGTCACGCGTTGCGGAAATCG
>DATNAM010000122.1:0-38501 GCA_035572595.1 Gemmatimonadaceae bacterium | reverse complement strand
CATGTCGAAATCGAGCAGCTCGAATCCGCGCACCCATTTGGCGCTCTTCCAGAAATACAGGTGGGGCACGAGCAAGCGAAGAGGCCACCCATGCTCCGGCGTCAGATCGACGCCATCATGCCGGAACGCAAGCAGATTTTCCGGGCGATCGAGGTCGGGCAGCGGAAGGTTGGTGGTGTACTCCGGGTCCGCGTGCACGAGCACGAAAGTCGCTTCGGGCTTGGGACGCGCGCGGCGCAAAATCTCCTGAACGGGGATTCCCTCGAAGCGATTGCTTAGACGACTCCAGCGCGTGACGCAGTGGATGTCGCACACCGTGTTCTGATGAGGCAGGGCAAGGAGCTCATCGTACGAGAACGAGAGTGGCTCCTCTACGAGTCCCGACACCTCGAAGCGCCACGTGGCGAGGTCCACGCGCGGGACATCGCCGTAGTGCAAGACCGGCCATTTCTTGGTGAGCACCTGTCGTGGCGGAACGCGATCGCGATCACGCGGGATCGCATCGACTTCGGGCAGGAGGTCTGAGGACATTCGACAATATAGGCCTCCAAGCGTCGGAGTGAGACAGTGCGCGCGTCTGTCGGCGCCCTGCTAGCTCCTCTGTAGCTGTTTCAAAGGATGACTAAAAGGATGCAAGGGATGGGGAAGATTGCCGCGTATTGCATTCAAACTCAATCGCGCGCCCGCCTGGATGTCGCCACGCGCGTCTGTGATTCACTCACCATCGCGATGCGGCGATCTTCCCCATCCTTTGCATCCTTTTAGTCATCCGTTGAACCAATTTCAGACGGGCTCATTGAGCGCAGCGTTGGCCGCGGTCGAACCTCATGTCATCGCAAGTCGCTCCGCAACAGGCGGTGCGTGGATTGGCAGGCGATCTTCGGGAAGATCGTGGGGTTCGAGACCGAACACGCCGGCCAGCGCCGTTGCGGCGGTGCGAGAAGCATCGGCGAGCGGGATGCGGGTCGCGGTCTCGCGCTCCATGGATGTCATCACGACGCCGCTGATTCCGCAGGGCACCATGAGATCGAAGTACGAGAGGTCGACCGACACGTTGAGCGCGAAGCCGTGCCAGGTGACCCAGTCGCGCGCGTGGACGCCGATCGATGCGATCTTGCGGCCGGCGGTCCAGACTCCCGTTAGGCCTGGGTTGCGCTCGGCGGGAATGTGCCACCGGGCGAGCGCGCGGATGAGCGATTCCTCGAGCTGCCGCAGATACCAGTGCAGATCTTTCTTGTGGCCGGCGAGGTCGATGATCGGGTAGCCCACCAGCTGCCCGGGACCGTGGAACGTGACGTCGCCGCCGCGCTCGACCTCGAAGCGCTCGACGCCACGGGCGGCGAGGAGCTCCGGCGTTGCGACGAGATTGGCCGCCTTCGCCGTGCGGCCGAGCGTGACGACCGGCTGGTGCTCGACGAGCAGCAGCACGTCATGCTCGACGTCGCGCGCGATCCGGGCGCGCGCCACGGCGCGCTGCAGCTCCAGGATTTCTCCGTAGGGCCTGAGCCCGAGGTGGACGACGTCGAGTCGCGACATACGGCTCTGCCTAACGTCAGACGTGGATGACGCGGCCCATCGCGTCGAGCGCCGCCTCGGCGATCGCCTCGGACAGCGTCGGATGCGCGTGAATGGCCAGATCCACTTCCTCGATCGTGAGCTCGTTCTCGCGCGCCACGACCAGCTCGTGGATGAGCTCCGTGGCGTGCGCGCCGATGATGTGCGCGCCCAAAATCTCGCCGTACTTGGGATCGGCGAGGATCTTCACGAAGCCCTCGGTTTCGCCCGACGTGCGCGCGCGGCCGTTGGCCGAGAACGGGAACTTGCCCACCTTGTAGGCGATGTTCTTGTCCTTGAGCTGCTGCTCGGTGGCGCCCACCGATGCCACCTCGGGGTGGCAGTACGTTGCGTTAGGCACGTTGCCGTAGTTCATCGACTGCACGTGCGCCACCCCGGCCAGCGTCTCGGCGAACACGATGCCTTCGCGCGAGCCCTTGTGCGCGAGCATCGGGGGGCCGGCGACGTCCCCGATGGCGTAGATGCCCGGAGCGGTGGTCGCCATCTTGGCGTCGATCTTGATGAACCCGCGCTCGGTGAGCTGCACGCCGGCTTCTTTGAGGCCCACGTTCTCCGTGTTAGGCGCACGGCCGGTGGCGACGAGCACCTTCTCCACCGTGAGCGTCTTGCTCTCGCCTTTGACATCGATGGTGAGCGTGACCGAATCCTTGCCGACCTTGGCCGAGCCGATCTTGGCGCCGGTCACGACGTCGATCTTGCGCTTCTTGAAGCTGCGCACGAGCTCGGCCGACACCTCGGCGTCTTCCAGCGGCAGCAGCGTGGGCAGCACCTCGATCAGCGTGACCTGCGTGCCGAACGCCGAGAAGACGTCGGCGAACTCGCAGCCCACGGCGCCGGCGCCGATCACCGCCATTGTTTTAGGCGCGCGCTCGAGCACCAGCACTTCGTCGGACGACAGCACGGTGGTCTTGTTGATCTCGAGGCCGGCCTGCGGCAGCCCGCGCACGCGCGATCCGGTGGAGATGACGATGGCTTTCTTCGCCTCGTGGGTCTCCTCTTTTCCGTCTGCGTTCTTGACGGCGACGCTCGTCTTGCCGGCGATGCGGCCGGTGCCCTTGATCCACGTGATCTTGTGCTTCTTGAACAGGAACTCGACGCCCTTGGAGTTCTGCTGGCTGACGGCGCGCGAGCGTTTCATGGCGACGCCGTAGTCGAGCGTGACGCTGCCGGCCGTGACGCCGAACGATTCGCCGTGCTGGACGTGCGTGGCCAGCGCCGCGCTCTCGAGCAGCGCTTTGGCGGGAATGCATCCCCACAGCACGCACGTGCCGCCTAACCCTTCGCGCTCGACCATCGCGGTGGAAAGCCCAAGTTGGGCGCAGCGGATCGCGCCCACGTATCCGGCGGGGCCGGCACCTATGAAGATCACGTCGTACGAAGCCATGAGGAGTCGAAGGTCAGAGGGTTGTGCGACCGGTACGGAGCGATGGCTCAGAATACGATCATGAGCGGGTTCTCGAGCATGCGCCTAACGTCCCCGAGGAAGCGCGCGCCGGTGGCGCCGTCGATCACGCGATGGTCGCAGCTCATGGTGAGGCGCGCGCGCTTGCGGACGACCACTTGGCCGTCGACGACCACCGGTTTGTCCTCGACCGCGCCGACGGCGATGATCCCGGATTCCGGCGGATTGATGATCGCGGTGAACTGATCGATGCCGAACATGCCGAGGTTGGAGACCGAGAACGTGGACCCGGTGTATTGCTCGGGCGTCAGCTTGCGGTCGCGCGCCTTGGCGGCGAGCTCGCGCACTTCGTGCGACAGGTCGCCCAGTCCCTTGCGATCCGCGTCGAAGACGACGGGCGTGATCAGCCCATCGGGGATGGCCACGGCCACGCCCAAATGAACGCGGTTGAACTGGCGAACGCGATCGCCTAACCAGTGGGCGTTCACCTCGGGGTGCCGGGCGAGCGCGGTGGCCACGGCTTTGAGGATGATGTCGTTGAACGACACCTTGAATTCGGTGCCCGCCTCCAGCATTGCCTCACGGAGCTCGGCCGTGCGGGTGAGGTCGGCTTCCATCGTGAGGTAGAACGTGGGGATGGGGCCCAAGGATTCCGTTAGGCGTCGGGCTATGGTCTTGCGGATCTGGGTGAGCGGGACGTCGGTGTAGTCGCCGGCGGCCGCGGCGGCCGGTCGCGCCGCGGGCGCGGAGGCGGCAGGGCCGGCGCCGATGGCGGCTTCGATGTCGCGCTTGATGATGCGGCCGCCCGGTCCCGAGCCGTGTACCTGGCCCAGGTCGAGTCCGCGGTCGGAGGCGAGGCGCCGGGCCAACGGCGAGGAGCGCGGGCGTTCACCGTTTTCGTGCGCCGCCGGTTGCGACGGGGCGGCAGCGGGCGGCGGCGCCTGCAGCGGTGTGCCTAACGCAGGCGCGGCGAATGCGGGCGGTGCGGTCGGCGCCGGAGCAGCGGGCGATGATGCCGCAGGCGGTTGCGATGCGACCGGCGCCGGCGACGCGGGCCGGGTCTGCGCCGCGGCCGAGGCAGCCGGGGCAGCCGAGCCGGATGCCGGCGGTGCAGCTGGTGCCGATGCCACCGCGGGCGCGGCCGCGGGCGCGCTCGCCAGAATGGCTCCAATGTCTTCGTCGGCCGCGCCGATGACGCCGACCAACTGCCCAACGGGAGCCGTTTGGCCTTCGTCGAGCACGCGCTTGCGCAGCACGCCGTCACCGCGCGCGACGAGCTCCATCACGGCCTTGTCGGTTTCCACCTCGGCCAGCACCTCGCCCTTCTTGACGGCGTCGCCTTCGTGCTTGAGCCATTTCACCAGGCGCCCTTCTTCCATCGTGGGCGAGAGCGCTTCCATCACGACCTTCGTTGCCATGTCACACCTGCGCTTGAGTCCAAGAGCTCATCGTCACTGCTCGAGGTACATCACTTTCTTCACCGCCGCGATCGTTTTCGGCACGTCGGGCTTGGCCGCGCGTTCCAGATTCTTGGCGTATGGCATCGGCACGTCCATCTGATGCACGCGGATCACCGGCGCATCGAGGTCGTCGAAGCAGTCGCGCTGAATGTAATCGACCACTTGGGCGCCGATGCCCGCCAGCTCCCATCCTTCCTCGAGCACCACGGCGCGATTCGTTTTCTTGACCGTGGTGGTGATCGCCTCGACGTCCATGGGGCGAATGCTCAGGAGATCGAGCACGTCGACGCGGATGCCTTCCTTGGCCAGCTGGTCGGCGGCCTGCAAGGCGACCAGGATCATCTTGCCGTGCGTGATGATCGAGCAGTGCTCGCCCTCGCGTTTGAGCGCCGCCTTGCCTAACGGAATGAGATACTCCTCCGCGGGCACCTCGCCCTTGGTGTTGTAGAGCATCTCGCCCTCGAGCACGATCACGGGGTTCTCGTCGCGCACGGCGCTCTTGAGCAGGCCCTTGGCGTCGTAGGGCGTGCCGGGCGCCACCACCTTGAGGCCGGGGATGTGGGCCAGCCACGACTCCCATGACTGCGAGTGCTGCGCCGACAACTGCAGCGCCGCTCCGTTAGGCCCGCGGAACACGATCGGAATGTTGTACTGCCCGCCCGACATGTAGAGCATCTTGGCGGCGGAGTTGACGACCTGATCGAGGGCGAGGAGCGCGAAGTTCCACGTCATGAATTCGATGATGGGGCGCAGCCCGACCATCGCCGCGCCGACGCCGACGCCGGCGAATCCGAGCTCGGTGATCGGCGTGTCCACCACGCGCATTTCGCCGAACTCCTGAAGCAATCCCTTGGACACCTTGTATGCGCCCTGGTACACGCCCACCTCTTCGCCCATGATGAAGACGCGGTCGTCGCGCTGCATCTCTTCGCGTAGCGCCTGGTTCAAGGCGTCGCGATACGTGATCACCGGCATCGGTTAGAACTCACCATTGGCGTACACATCTTCCGTGAGCGACTCGAGCGCCGGTTCCGGACTCGCGTCGGCGAAATTCCATGCGTCTTCGACGATGCCTTTGATCTCCTCGTCGAGCGCGGCCATGTCCTTGTCCGACCACTCGCCCCGCTTCTCCATGTCGGCGCGCAGCACGGTGATCGGATCGCGCTTCATGTGCTCCTCGAGCTCTTCTTTCGTGCGGTAGGTGCCGCTCACCGCGTCGGACATCGAGTGGCCCATGAACCGGTACGTCCGCACCTCGATGAGCGTGGGCGTGTGCTCGGCGCGCGCGCGGTGGGCGGCGCGCAGCACGGCGTTGCGGACGGCGAACACGTCCTGGCCGTCGACGACTTCGTTAGGCATGTCGTAGGAGCAGGCGCGCTCGGCGATGTCGTTGATGGCCGACGCGCGCTCGAGCGCCGTGCCCATGCCATAGCGGTTGTTCTCGATGAGGTAGACCACGGGCAGCTTCCACAGCGCGGCCATGTTGAGCGCCTCGTGGAACGCGCCGCCGTTCACCGCGGCCTCGCCGAAGAAGCAGAGGCAGACCTGGTCGCCGCCCCGATACTTGATGGCGAACGCGACGCCGGTGCCGAGCGGAATGTGTCCGCCCACGATGCCGTGGCCGCCCAGGAAATTGACGTTGCGGTCGAACAGGTGCATCGACCCGCCCTTGCCCTTGGAGCATCCGTCGGCGCGCCCGAACAACTCGGACATGATGGCGCGCGGCGGAACGCCGCGGGCGAGCGCCTGGCCGTGGTCGCGGTAGCTCGCGATCACGTAGTCGTCGTCGCGCAACGCGGAGATCGCACCGACGCCGACGGCCTCCTGTCCGATGTACAGGTGACAGAAGCCGCCGATCTTGCCGAGCGCATAGGCCTCGGCGCAGCGCTCCTCGAATCGCCGGATGAGGAGCATCTCGCGGAGCATGTCGTTGCGGCTGGGCGCGGCGGCGTCGTCGGTTAGGCGGGCGGCCTTGGGCGGCGAAGCAGTGTTCACGGACGAGTCGGACTTCTTCTTGGGCATCGAGGCGGCGGCGTATGGCGTTGGAACGGCGTGGCGGATCCGGAGCGGCGGCTGGCGCGCGAGCGCGCGACTACGCCGTGAGACTCTGGATCTGCTCCCACGCGTGATAGCTCGACCTGACTAACGGACCGGACTCGACGTGGCGGTACCCCATGGCCAAGCCGGACTCGCGCAGCGCGCGAAATTCCTCGGGCGTGTAATAGCGGTCGAGCGGAATGTGTTGGGCGGACGGACGCAAGTACTGGCCGAGCGTGAGGATGTCCACGTCCACGGTCCGCAACTCGCGCATCGTGTGCTCGACCTCGGGTATCGTCTCGCCCATGCCGAGGATGATGCCGGTCTTCGTGGGGATGTCGGGCGCCACGGACTTCACGAAATCGAAGATGCGCAGCACGCGCTCGTACCGGCCGCCCGGGCGACACCGCTTGTAGAGGCGCGGCACCGTCTCGGTGTTGTGATTGTAGATGTCGGGACGCGCGTCGAGCACCGTGCGGATGGCGTCCTCGTCGCCCTGAAAATCGGGCACGAGCACCTCGACCGAGCAGTCCGGCAGCTGCTGTTTGATCTGCCGGATGGTCTCGGCGAAAATACCGGCGCCGTAGTCGGGCAGGTCGTCGCGGTCGACCGACGTGATCACGACGTGTCGGAGATTCATCTGCGCGACGGCCGACGCGACGCGCGCGGGCTCTTCGATGTCGTACACGGGCGGACGTCCGTGCGCGACGGCGCAGTACGCACAGTTGCGCGTGCACACGTCGCCCAGAATCATGAACGTCGCGGTGCCGTGCTCCCAGCATTCACCAACGTTCGGGCAATGGGCTTCCTCACACACGGTGTGGAGGCCGAGCTCGCGCATCAGGTTTCCGAGGCGCTGATAGTTCTCGCCGCCGGGCGCGCGCACCTTGAGCCAGGGCGGCTTGCGGTCGGGAAGAGGGGCAGCGGAGTGACGCCCCATGATCTGGTACAGCGTATCCGTCATACAGTTTGGTATGCAGTTTCGTCGTCAGGCTGGCCCAAATCCAAGCCCAGTCTGGAGCGTCAGATAGACCCACCTGGACTCGGCAACCTACCCGTTTGGCCAGGTCGGTGGAAGTGGAGCTACCGTCTAAAGCTTTATTTGATGGTTACTCTGGATCCCGCGAAGCGCTCGACCGAAAATGGCGTCAGGTCTAACGCCGGCGTTTCACCACAAGCCAGTGCGGCGACGCACTCCCCAGTCAACGGGCCGAGCAGAATTCCGTTCCGCGAATGGCCGCAGGCGTAGAGCAGCATCGGATACTCGGGATCCGGACCAATAATCGGCAACAAGTCCGGCGTCACGGGCCGGAATCCGCTCCATCGCTCGAGCTGCCGGGTGTTGGCCAAGGCGGGCAAGATTCGCTGCGCGGTGTCCCCAAGGCTCCGAAGGCCCTCGGGAGTGGTACCGGACGCAAACCCCACGTGCTCCATGGTGGAGCCGACCACGCAGTGCGAGCCGCCGCGCGGGACGACGTAGCCGTCGCCGGCGTAGGTGACGTGGCGAATTGGCGCGGAGCCGAACGACATCAACTGCCCGCGCACCGGCTCGACCGGCAGCGGGCGCGGCAGCCCTTCGATTGCCGGGGACCATGCCCCCGCCGCGATCACGACCTTGGACCCGATCATCGTGCGGCCGGAGCCGAGGACTACCCACGGTCGTTCGTCCTCGAGGTCGATGGACGTGACGCGATCATGGAGGATGGACACCGTCGAGCTGGCTTCCACCACTTCCCGCAACACGCGCAGCAGCACCACGTTGTCGACGGCGCCGTCGTCGGGGAAAAGGAACGCGCCGAGTGCGGGTGCCATGGCAGGCTCGAGTGCGCGCAGCTCGTGCGCGCCGAGCCACCGTCCGCCCAACGCAACCACTTCATCGCGGCGGGCGTCGGCCTGCTGCTCGTCGAACATGAGCTCCAGGATGCCCTGGCGATTGAGCGGAACGAGGGTGCCGGTGACCTCGGCGAGCGCCTCGACGTAGCTGGGATAGAGGTCGCGGGCGGCCAAGGCGAACGTGTGGGCAGCGCCTTCGGATCGTTCGACGCTGGGCGCGAGCATGCCGGCTGCAGCGCGCGACGCTTCTCCCGCGTTGTGATCGGCAACGATGGTCACCTCGGCGCCTCGGGCGGCGAGCGCCGCGCCGGTGGCGAGGCCGACGAGGCCGCCGCCGACAATGATCACATCACCACCTCGGAGGAGTGCCGGGTGGCCCTCGGTTGGGTACGTCATTTTGTACGCGTAAGGTACGTCTGCAATTGAAACCCTGGCGGAGCGCCAGTCGTAATGTGCGCAGAGACCGAGCCATCGGTCGAACTCGTGGAGATTCCGATCATGCTGCGAACCATTTTTTCCATCGGCGCGTTGGCGATCATTGGCCTCATCGCGCTCAAGTTCATCTTCGGCATCTTCGGCGGCCTGGTTGGGATCCTGTTCGTGCTGCTGTTCCTGGCACTCAAGATCGCGATCATCGGTGCGCTGATTTACCTGGTGGTCCGTATCGTCAGTCCCGACACCGCGCGCCGGCTGCGCGAGAAGTTCAACGGCTGATCCGCCGTTAGTCCGTGCCGGGTCCTTTGCGCGCACGCGCGCGAGGGACCCGGCCCGCGCATGTCAGGGAGCTGAGCGGCGCTCCAGCCCGTCCACCACGCCCCACACCAACAACGGCACCATGAGCTCGTGGTGTCCCGTGATCTCGAAGCCCTGGCCGCCCTCGAGCGTCGGGCGTTGGACCACGTTGACGCGCGGCCGGTAGTGCCGCGCCATGTCGAGATCGCAGGTGGTGAAGTTCGTTGGGCGTCCGCCACCGAGGTTGCGCGCGATGGTGAGTGCTTTGAGGAACACCTCGGGCATCACCACGGCGCTGCCGATGTTCAAGACCACTCCGCCATCATGGAGCGCGGACACCGATGCCGCCAGGCGCCGGAAATCGCGATGGCTGGTGTCGCCGATGGCGGCGCCGCTGGCGGCCGGGTGTTGATGAATGATCTCCGCGCCTAACGCAGCGTGGACGGTGAGCGGGATGCCGAGCTGGTGGGCGCCGAGCAGCAGCGACAACTCGGGGTGCGCGAGCGCCGGCTCGGCGGCGAGCGCGCGTCCCAATGCTTCGCCCATGCCCCAGCCCGACCGCATGCCTAACGAAAAGGCCTCGTTCATCCCGCGCCCGGTTTCTTCGGCCATGCCGAACGTGCCATCGCGGAGTCCGGCGGCGACGTCTTCGGACGTGCCGCCCCAGCGCGCGATCTCGTAGTCGTGGATCGCGGCCGACCCGTTCATCGCCAGGTGGGTGATGACGCCGCGGCGCACGAGGTCGAGCAGCAGCGGCGCAAGGCCGGTCTTCACGACGTGCCCGCCGATCATCACGATCACGGCGCGGCGTCCGGCGGCGGCGACGAGGGCGTCGATCACGCGACGAAAGTCGCGCGCGACGAGCACGTCGGGCAACGATTGAAGGAAGCTCGCGAACGAGCGATCGCCGGCCTGCAAGTTAGGCGGCGCCGCGAATTCCTCGGCGCGCACTTTGTTGGGCCGGCGTGCGATCGGAACGGTGCGGATGGCCGAGAGATCGGCCTCGCGCATTACCGGTCCTCCGCGGTCTCCGTGATCGGCGGTTGGTACGATTGCAGGTAGAGATCGAGGGTTCTGAGCACGGGCACCTTGGCTTTCATCTGTACCACAATGTGTCGCGGATCGTCGCTCAGCCAGATCTGGGCCTCACCGCCCTCGGCAAACAATCCTTGCGACTTGATCACCGGCTGAATGACGATGGCGTCGAACGTACCCGCCGGCACGGTGACTTTCTCCTTCCGCAGCACTTTCACGATGACGGGATTGCGCTCGGGGCGGAAGTAGCGATTGAACGTGTACGTCTTGCCAACCTCGAGCGGCACCGTGCGCACGAAATAGAGAAACGAGCCGTCATCCAATGGATTGGGGACGCTGGCCATTACTGGGTACCCGTGCTGCTGCATCTTGGACCGCTCGGGCCAGATGTCGTAGTCCCGTTCCTTCTCGTAGTTCACCTCGTGAATCTTCTGCACGAAGCGGCGCGACGAGAGCGTGCTGGTATCGAACCAGCTCTCGAGCACGTCGTGCACCTTGAACATGAGGAACCCGCCGTCGACGGTGAACAGCGAATGAAACGTGGGGTGTCCTTGCACCGTGTCGATGCCCACGATCTTCATGTCGCCGCTTCCGACTTTGGCGCCGCCGACCGCCACCGTATAGGTGAGCGTCTCACCGACGCCGAACGGGTACGTGGCCGCCGAGTCAGCGCGTGCCGGCAGCGAGGCCTCGGACGCGGCCTGCGCGAACGCCGCGCGCGACGTGCCGAGTGACCCCGACGCGAATGCGCACGCGATCAATGCGACGCCGAGCGTGAGGCCCCGGCGTCGGATTCCGGCGGCGTGCTCAATCATGTCGAAGGACTCGTCAAACGACGACGACGGCTTGCCCAACCGAAGCGATAGAGATCGAGCGCGGCCGCGAGCGGACGGACACGCGAGCCACGCGGCCGCAGGTCGTAGCGCGCATCGAGCGTCACCGTTTCTACCCGGCGCGCGAGCCGCGTGGTTTTGACGAGCAGCTCGACGTTGGCTGCCCAGCCGCTCCACTGCACGATCGGCGCGTCGCCGGCGTCGCGAATGACATCGCGCAGCACGGAGATGCGGAACAGCCTGAAGGTGCCGAACGGATCGGTGACGCCCGCCACTTTGAGGAACGGACGCACGACCCACGGCGCGAGGAGACGCAATCGACGCACGGCCACCGGCACGCGAGGCGATGGCGTTTGCTCGGCGATGACCACATCGGCACCACCCTCGAAGCGCTTGATGAGCTCCGGTAGGTGCTCGGGTTGGTCCGTGAAGTCGCCCTGCATCAAGATCGCCGCGTCGCGCCGCGGGTAGCGCGTCCGCTTGGCCGCGGTGCGGGCTAACGTATCGATCGCGCTCGCGTACCCGCGACACTGCTCGTTCCGCAGGATCGTGAGCGGCAATACCTCGGCGTACGGCTTGAGCGTGTCGGCGGTGGCGTCCGTGCTGCCATCGTCGAGCACGATCAACTCGTATTCGCGCGGATGCTCCTCCAGCACCTTGCGGATGCGCCAGAGCAGCAATCCAATTGTGGGCGCTTCGTCGAACGCCGGAATGCAGATGTAGAGCATGGTCTATGAATCATACCGCGAAGCGGTCCGTGCGGTTCCCATTTTTTCAACGACACTCGGTATTATGGCTCGATCACGCTCGCAAGATGACCGGGCTGGTGAGGAAACGCAAAGGACGCCGGATACGCGCCTTGGCCACGCCTGGCACTCTGCAGGGGCGAGTGCCGACACGTTTGTCGCGTGGGTGAATTGCCCGCATCGCGGTAGGTCGTCACACAAGTAAGGCGCCGCGGCCCAAGCCGTGCGAAACGGTGTAAGACAAACACGAGACCATCGGAGAGTGAAGATGCTTCTCGGAAATGTTCGTGGCTCACTGACGCGCGATGATGCGCAGTTGGCGCTGCAGCTGATCGGGCGCGCGTCGCGCACCGCGCTCGAAGAGGCAGAGAATGCCTTACGGGAGCGCGGAATGGACGCGCTGCTGGACGACCCGCGTCTGCTCGACGCATTGCTGGACGCGCCGTCGCGGCTCGGCATGCGCGTATCGTGGCCGCTCTTCTGCTACGTGATCGTGCGTCAAGCGCTCACCCGTGCCGGCGAAGGCGACCGCGCACTGGCGGACTACGTCGCCGCGATCGTGCTGCACTTCGGCGAGCGGGGTCGCGCCACCCGCATCGATCAACACGACGATCAGGAATACGACACGCTGGCGGCGCTGCTCGACGACGTGGACGATCACGATGGCCGGCGCAGCTTCTTCGTTAGGCAGCATCTGGGCAACTACGCGCTCTGGTTGAGCGGGCTCTTCCCGGATCGCATCGAGCAGCGCCGGTGGCGCCGCGGCGGTCCGGATCTCGAGTACTACGAGGAAATGGGGAAGCGCGGCTTCCAGTTAGCCGCGGATCACCGGCTGGCCCACGAACACGGCGTGGACGCGCTGTTCCGCGAGGCGGCGGCCCGGTTCGCGGTGCTTCGCATTGCACTCAACCAGATGAGCGACAGCGTGTTCTTCCCCACGCTGCACACGCCCGAACGCTTGATGCGCCAGGTGAAAGACGAATGGCGCTGGCGTCACGTGAGTTGATTCGTTAGCCGCGCGCCCCGAATCCGCCCGCGCGGCGCACGAACTCGGCGAACAAGCTGGTATCGGGCGCGGGATCGGGCCCGATCACGAGCTCTTCCGGGTGCCACTGTACGGCGAGTGCCCACCACCCGGGAGATCCCGTCCACTCCAGTCCCTCGATGATGCCATCGGGAGCCCACGCCGTCGCGCGCAATCCCTCGGCGATCCGATCGGCTGCCTGGTGGTGGAACGAGTTCACGCGGAGCCGGGTAGACCCAAGCGTGCGCGCGAGCGTGGATCCGGCTTCGATTTCCACCTCGTGGACGCGCGCCGATCGGGGACCCGCGGGATCGTGATCGAGTGCTCCAGGGCGTTGGCTTGGAATGTCCTGCACCAGCGAGCCGCCGAGCGCTACGTTGAGGAGTTGGAGACCGCGGCAAATTGCGAACGTTGGGCATGCGCGCGCCCGCGCGGCTTCGACCAATGCAATCTCGGTGGCGTCGCGCTCCGGGTTGATCTCTTCGACGGTCGCGTCGGGCGCGGCATTATAACGCTCAGGCGCGATGTCTTCGCCGCCCGTGAGCACGAGCCCGTCGCAGGCGTCCAATATCGCTGATGCGTGCGTAATACTGGCGAGCGGCGGGACCACGAGCGGCAGAGCGCCTGCCCGTTCGATGGCGTCGACATACGCGGCGTTGAGCCGAACGCGGCGTCGATGATCATCGGTGCGCGTGGTTGCTGAGATCGCGATGCGCGGGGGCCGGGCGGAAGCCTGATCGTGGTGTGACATGCGTGAAAATAAGATGATACCTGTGTGGGTTGCGCGCGCGGGCAAGCGATTCGTATCGTAACTGCACAGTCAGCATTTTCGCGAGGTGCCGTATGCCGACGTATGAATATGAATGTCACGCCTGCCACTCCACGTTCGCGGTGCGCGAGTCGATCTCGCAGCACGGCCGTGGGGGTGTGACGTGTCCCAACTGCCGGTCGCGTGACGTGGAGCTTCGCATGAGCGAGTTCTACGCAAAGACACCGCGCAAGTCGTGAGCTCCACGCACATGCGAGGGCGTCGAGGATGGGCGCCGTGTTCGAGGGTATGAGGCAAAGCTGGCGCGATGCGATGGGCCGCGCGTCCTCTCCGGCGGAAGGGCGCGCGGTTCTTGCGATGATGCGCGACGCTCTCGTCGAGGCGAAGGTTGGCGTGTCGCAGGTGCGCGCGGCGCTCGACAAGACGCGCGTGCAGCTGGAGCACGAGCGCGCCGAAGTGCAGACGGCGGTTCGTCGTGGACGGATGGCATCGGACATCCACGACGAGGAGACGGCGCGCATCGCCGAGCGCTATGCGGCGAAGCATCAGGAACGCGTCGCGATGTTGGAGCGCAAGCTGGAGGCGCAGGCTACCGAGTTGTCATTGGCGGAGCAGGAGTTGTCGGAGATGACGGACCAGTTTCACGCGATGTCGACGGGTGGCGGCACGGGTGCGGGGACCGGGCCTGAGACTGGCGCCGCGTCATCGGGTGCGGGCAGCGAGGCGGAGTCGCCGGATGCGGCGTTGGAAGCCGATCTCGCGGGATTGCGGCGAGCGGCTGATCGGTCGGCGCGCGAAGCGGACGCGGAGCGGCGGCTCGAGGAGCTCAAGCGCCGCATGGGCCGCTGATCACCCGCGCCGCGCGCCGCCTGCCGGCACGCCGAGTTGCGTTAGGCGTGTGCACGGCGGTGGTGGCGCTCGGGGCGGCGTCGCAGCCGGCCGCGGCGCAGATCGCCGGGCGCCAGCTGTCGTGCGCGGGCCAGCGCATCTCGGAGATCGAGGTCCAGTCGCGGCCGCCCTACTATCCCCGCAACGGCAAATGGTGGACGACGCCGCTCGGCATCCTCTCGTCCATCCACTCGAACACCAAGCCGGAAGTGGTGCAGCGGTTCATCCTGCTGCAGCCGGGCATGGCGTGCGATTCGGCCGACGTGGCCGAATCCGAGCGCATCCTGCGCGCTCAACCGTTCATCGCGCAGGCCCATATCACGACGTACGACGACGGCGCCGGCGGCGTGATCCTGCTCGCCGAAACGACCGACGAATTCACGCCCATCCTTGCGTTAGGCACAGCGAGCCACAGCCCCTATCTCACTTCGTTCCGGATCGGCGAGGGCAATTTTCTGGGCGGCGCCCGGTCGGTACAAGTGGAGTGGGCCGACAATCAGTTTCGCGACACGTACGGCGTGCGCTACACGGACTTCCAGTTCGCGGGGCGCCCGTGGCACTTCAACGTGGCGGCCGAGCGATTCGATCTGGGGCGGAGCAATCTGCTGATGGACCTGAGCCACCCGTTCATCACCGATCGCCAACGCATTGCCTGGCGCGTGATCGGCCTGGACCGCAGCGACGTGTTCGGGTTCGACCGGAGCGACCTGCCGGCGGTCCCGATCGCGCTCGACCGGAAGTTCGGCGACATCGGGGGCGTGGTGCGGATCGGCGGACCGCGGCAGTTGACCTTGTTCGGGTTTTCGGTGTCGCACGAGGAAGACGACGCGGGGCTGCCGCCGTCGCCGGATTCCAGCGTGCGCTACGATTCGCTCCTGGCGCAATTTCCGGTACGTCACAACACGCGCATCAACATTTTGTGGGGGCTCAGGAACGTGAGCTTCCTGCCCGTGCAGCACTTCGACGCGCTCGAGGCGACGCAGGACGTCCGCCTCGGCTTTCAGTTAGGCACACTGCTCGGCCGCGGCGTGCGGATTCTGGACGGTCACGATGATGATCTGTTCCTGGCCAGCGGCATGTATGTGGGCGTCGGCACGCCGCGCACGTTCGGATATTTGACGGCGACGGCGGAAGGCCGCGAGGATTATCGGTCGCACGGGTGGGACGGGATGCTGGCGAGCGCGCGGCTGGTAACGTACCGGCGCATCGCCACCGATCACACGCTCGTCGGGACGCTCGACTGGGGGAGCGGCTGGGAGCAGCGGATCCCGTTCCAGCTTGCGTTAGGCGAAGCGGATGGCGGCGTGCGGGGGTACATCGATTCGCAGGACGCCGGCGCCATGCGCGGCGTGGCGCGGATCGAGGATCGCTGGGTGATCGGGCGGGTGCGGGATCAGGCGGCCGTGGGCCTCGCCTTTTTTGCCGATGCGGGCCGTGTGTGGGCCGGGGATGCGCCGTTCGGGATGACGTCGCCGGTCAAGACCGGCGTAGGCGTGGGGATCCTCGGCGCGTTTCCGCCGGGATCGCAGCAGACGTGGCGATTGGATCTGGCGCTGCCGATGAATCACGACGCGCACGCGAAGTGGGAAGTGCGGTTGAGCGTGCTGAACGCGAGCCACCTGTTCAGACACGAGCCGAGGGACGTGAGGTTCAGCCGGGAGCTGGTGTCGCCGTCGAGCGTGTTCTCGTGGCCGTAGAAAACGGGGAAGCGGCGGCTGGCGCCGCCTTGGGGACGAGGGACAAGGGAAAGGGGCGGGCGTCGGACGGGGTGCGGTTGGCGACGGAGGAGCGCGGGGACAGCGCGCGCGGCGGCTTCGTTAGGCGCCTAACGATGGGATGATGCGTTCCGGCGCGAGCGTTCCGCCGGCGGCTTGCTGCTCGGCCCACGATACGCGCGTCGGTGTCTGCTTGATGCAGGCGGCGAAGTGGCCGGGCTCCTTTTCCTCGAGCGGGGGCACGAGGCGCGTGCATGCCTCGTCCTTGCGCGGGTGCGGGCAGCGCGGATGGAAGGGGCAGCCGGACGGCGGGTTCGCGGGCGAAGGGACATCGCCGGTCAGGATGATGCGCTGGCGCTCGCGCGTGGGATCCGGCACCGGAACGGCGGAGAGCAGCGCCTGCGTGTAGGGCATGAGGGGGCGGCGATAGAGCTCGTCCGCATCGGCCAGCTCGACGATGTGGCCCAGGTACATCACGGCGACGCGATCGGCGATGTGCTCGACGACCGACAGGTCGTGCGCGATGAACAGGTACGCGAGGCCGTGCTGGCGTTGGAGATCTTCGAGCAGGTTGATCACCTGCGCTTGCACCGACACGTCGAGCGCGCTCACGGGCTCGTCGCATACGATGAAGCGCGGCTCGACGGCGAGCGCGCGCGCGATCCCGATGCGCTGCCGCTGACCACCCGAGAATTCGTGCGGGTAGCGCGACGCGACGTCGGCGCGGAGGCCGACTTCGTCCAAGAGCTCGCGCACGCGTGCATCCGCGGCGTGGCCTTGGGCGAGCTTGTGGATCGTCAGTCCCTCGCGCACGATCGCGCCGACGGTCATGCGCGGATTGAGCGACGAGAACGGATCCTGAAAGATGATCTGCATCTGTCGGCGCAGGCGACGCAACGGCTCGCCGTCGAGCGCGCGCACGTCGGCTCCATCGAAGCGGATCTCGCCGGACGTGGGTTCGATGAGCCGAAGAATCGCGCGGCCCGTGGTCGTTTTGCCGCAGCCGGATTCGCCGACCAGCGCGAGCGTTTCGCCGGGGAAGACGTCGAGCGAGACGCCGTCGACGGCGCGGACGGCGCCGACCTGCCGGCGCAGAATGCCCCTGGTGACGGGGAAGTGCTTGACCAGATCGCGCACCGCGAGGAGCGGCGCCGTTTCGTTAGGCACGGGGTGCGGGCGGGCGGACGCCGCGTTGGGCGCGCTCACGGTGCGGGCGCCGCTCCGCCGGCGGCGCCGGCAGTCTGCCGGCGCGCGGGTTCGGCGGCGAGGTGGCACCGCGACACGTGGCCGGCGCCAATCTGGTACAGCGGCGGCGGCTCGACCCGGCACCGCTCCCAGGCGTACGCGCAGCGATCGTGAAACCGGCACCCGGCCGGCCATTGCGTGGGCGACGGCACGGTACCCGGAATTACCGTTAGGCGCTCGCGGCGGTCGCCCAACCGCGGCATGGCGCTCAGCAGCCCTTCGGTGTACGGATGGTGCGCCGCCTCGAACAACGTGCGCACCGGCGCCTCCTCCACGATTTGCCCCGCATACATCACGAGCACGCGCGTCGCCGACTCCGCGATCACGCCCAGGTCGTGCGTGATGAGCAGCATCGACATGCCGACCCGCGCTTGCAGCTCGGCCAACAACTCCAGAATCTGTGCCTGGATCGTGACGTCGAGCGCCGTGGTCGGCTCGTCGGCGATCAAGAGCGCCGGATGCATCATGAGCGCCATCGCGATCATCGCGCGTTGGCGAAGTCCGCCGGACAATTGATGCGGATATTCGCGCGCGCGCTCCGCGGGCGCGGGCACGCCCACTTGCTGCAGCATGTCCACGGCGCGAGCCCATGCCTCGCGGCGCGATGACGGACCGTGTACGCGCGCGACCTCGGCGATCTGGTCGCCCACCGTGAACACGGGGTTGAGCGACGTCATCGGCTCCTGGAAAATCATCGAGATGCGATTGCCGCGGATGTCACGGATCGCGCGGTCGTCGAGCGACAGCAGATCGCGGCCCTCGAATTCGATGCGGCTGCCCGGCTCGATGCGTCCCGGCCGTTCGATGAGCCGGAGGATCGAGAGCGACGTGACCGACTTGCCGCAGCCCGATTCACCCACGAGGCCCACGGTTTCGTGCGGCATGACGTCGAACGACACGCCATCGACGGCGCGGGCCACACTCCGTCCGGCATGAAACCAGGTGGACAGATCTCGGACGGACAGGAGGGGCGGGGGCGCAGCAGAGCGGGGGGGAGGGCTCGTCATCACCCGTCAACCTGACGCGGGTCCAGCGCGTCGCGCAAGCCGTCGCCAAGAAGATTGAACGCCATCACGGTGACGACGATCGCCAGTCCGGGGAACGTCGAGATCCACCACAGCGACGCCAGGTTGTCGGCGCCGTCCAGGATCATGTTGCCCCAGCTCGCGGACGGCGGGCGTACGCCGACCCCCAGGTACGACAGCCCCGCCTCGACGATCAACACGTTGGCGATGCCGAGGGTGATCGAGACGATCACCGGGGACAGGACGTTGGGCAGGATGTGGCGCCAGAGGATCTCGCGGTCGCTTGCGCCCAACGCACGCGCGGCCACCACCATGTCGCGCTCGCGGAGCGACAGCACCTGGGCGCGGACGACGCGGCTCACGCCGAACCATCCCGTGAGGCCTAACAGAAGCACCAGGATGGGAAGCGGCACGGGCGCCCAGAGCGCGAGCACCGCGATCAGGAGCAAAATGCGCGGCACGGACAATCCCGCATCGATGAGGCGCATCATGATGGTGTCGACACGTCCGCCCAGGTATCCGGCAATCGCGCCGTATGCCGTGCCGACCGACGCCGACACGACGATGGCGAGCAAGGCGACGCTCAGCGACACGCGCGCGCCGTAGAGCGCGCGGCTGAACACGTCGCGGCTCGCGAAGTCGGTGCCGAAGGGATGCGCCAGCGAGGGTGGCAGATTCTTGAGCCGCACGATGTCGGGCTGGGCGATGGGCGAGTACGGCGCGAGCCACGGAGCGAGTACGGCGATGACGAGCAGCGCGACGATCACGCAGAGCGCCGCGAACGCGGCGCGGTTGTCGCGCAAGCGGGTGAGTGCCAGGCGCCACGGCGAGCCGCTCTCGACGTCGCCGGCGCGCGCGACGGCCCCGCACACGAGTGTGGTGACCACGGCGGCGGCGATCCACGTCAGCGTATGCACGTTACTCGAGACGGACGCGGGGATCGACGAACGCGTAGAGCGCGTCGGCTATCAAGCTGCCCGCGATCACGAGCACGCTGGCGATCACCACGGACGCGCAGAGGAGCGGATAGTCGCGCGTGCCGATGGCTTCCACCGTAAGCAGTCCCATGCCGGGCCAGGAAAACACCTTCTCGACGAACACCGATCCGCCTAACAACACGGGCAGGGCGAGGCCGAACAGCGTGATCACCGGCAGCAGCGCGTTGCGGAAGACGTGGTGCAGCAGCACGCGGCGCTCGCTCACGCCCTTGGCGCGCGCGGTGAGCACGAAGTCCTCGTTCGAGACATCGAGGAGCGCGGCGCGCTGGAAGCGCGCGATCGCGGCGGCGCTCAGCAGCGCGAGCGTGCACGCGGGCAGCACGAGGTGCCACAGGCGGTCGCCGACGCGCTGCCAGAACCCGTAGTACGGGTACATGACCGGGTCGAACATGCCGGTCACCGGGAACACGTGCCAGACGAACGCGAACAGGAACAGCAGCATGAGCGCGAGCCAGAAGTCCGGCATCGAGTAGAAGAACAGCGACCCGAGGGCCAGGCTCCAGTCGAGCGGCCGGCCCCGGTTCCGGGCCTGCACCAGGCCTAACGATATGCCTAACGAGAACGACAGGAGCAGCGCCACGCCCATGAGGAGCAGCGTGTTGGGCAGGGCCGACGCGATCACCGCGCTGACGGGGCGGCGATGCGGGAACGAGAAGCCGAAATCCCCGTGGGCCAGCATCTGGAGCCACCGTCCGTACTGGACCGTGAGCGGCTGGTCGAGGCCGTAGACGTGGCGGTAGTGCTCGCGCACGAGCGGCGGCGTGAGCGGACTGTCGAGCGACGCGGCGATGGGATCGCCGGGGGCCAGGTGGAGCAGAAAAAACGTCGCGGTGGCGACCAGCCAGACGATCAGCGCACCGTGCAGGGCGCGGCGGAGGAGCAGCCGGGCCACGTCAGCGCTCGGCGCGCACGCCGCGCGGCGGGACGCGACTCATCGCGTCCCGCGAAGGGCTAACGTTGGGCTTCGGCGAGCCGGATCTGATCGCGGGGGATGCGTTCGTCGGATGGGATGTACCATTGCGACATGTTAGCAAACCACTCGTCGGCGCGCATGTCCACCGGGTGGATGCGAGTCTGCATCGCGGCCACCGTCGCCGGCTCCCAGAGCCAGATCGCTGGCGCGTCCTCGTTCAGCATGCTGTACGCCCGGAAATAGTACGCGCGGGCACGCGCCGGGTCGAACTGGGCAATGGCGGTGTCGACCAACGCATCGAACTGCGGATTCTCGTACGAGCCCGCGTTCCCGCCGTCCTTGGCCTTGGCGGCGTCGATGCCCCAGCCTTGCAGGATGGAGCTCGGGTTGCCGTCGGACTGCATCGCCTCGATGAGCGTTTGGAACTGGCGCGACTCGTTGCGCTGCCGGACCGTGCTGATGTCCGCGGCCTCGACGTCCGCCTGTACACCGACTTCGCGGAACATGGCTTGGAGGATGACCGCCGTCTGCATCCGGACCGCGCTCGATGTGGGCACGAGCATGCTGAAGCGGAGCGGCCGTCCGTCCTTGCTGCGGATGCCGTCGGCGCCCACGTGCCAGCCCAACGCATCGAGGACGCGCCGGGCGCTGTCGGGACTGAACGGGAGCTCGGCAACGGTGCTGTCGAAGTACGGCAGCGCGCGCGTGTACGGGCCGTACGCCACCACGCCTAACGAATCGAACACGCTCCGGGTGACGCGGCGGCGGTTGATCGCCATGGTGAGCGCGCGCCGGAGCGCCCGGTCGCCGAACAGCGCGTTGGGCTTGGACAGGTCGCCGGGGTCGCGCTCGTTGAACAGCAGGTAGCCGTACGACATCGACGGATAGGGCACGAGCTTCACGTTAGGCGCATGCGCCACGCGCTGGATGTCGGGGGGCGCCACGAACTCGAGGAAGTCGGCGTCGCCCGACATGAGCCGGACCACGCTGGCGTTGTACTCGGGCGCGACGCTCCAGATGAGCCGCTGGATCCGCGCGCGTCCGCGGTGATACGACGAGTCCGCCTGCAATTCGATCGACTGGCGCGGCGTCCAGGTGACAAACCGGTAGGGGCCGCTGCCGATGGGATGCCGCGAGAACGGCGACGACTGCAGCAGCGCGGGATCGGTGCCGGCCAGCGCGTGGCGCGGCAAGATGCGCATCTGATAAGCCGCGTCGTAGAACTGGCCGGGGTACCGCTTCTTGAACCAGAACACGGCGATCGACGAGTCCGGTGCGCTCACCGAATCGATGTTGGCGAGGAGCGGCGCGACGAACGAACCCGTCTTGGGATTCTTGTACAGGTCGAGCGTGAACTTGACGTCGCTCGCTCGGACCGGGATGCCGTCGTGCCACCGCGCCGCGGTATCGATGTGGAACGCGAGGGTGAGCGAGTCCTTGCCCCACGTCCACGAGTCGGCCAGCTCACCGGTCCAGCCCTGATCGCCGATCGGATCGAGCGTTGCGCCGGGTCGCGCCAGGTTCTCGAAGACGAGCCCGTCCACTTCGAAGCTGGTCGAGTTGACGGTAATCGGCGGCACGAGTGCGTCGGCATCGATGCCGACGGCGATCACCATCGTGCCGCCGTATTTATCGCCGCTCGTGCGTGCATGGTCGCCCGGCTGGCAGGCGATCATGGCGAGGAACGGAAGCAGCGACGAGGCAACGAATGGGGTTCGCATGAGCACGAATCGCGAAAGGGAGAGGTGCCGCTTTGGCGACCGGACTCAGGGCCGCCGCACCGGACAGACGATTTAGTCTCGGGAGATGATTCGCTCCGCGCCTCCTTCGCAGCGTACGACATGCGCGGCGGCCCCAACCGTACGGCAGGGCGACCGCGACCGGGGCAAAGGATGGGTGCCGGACGCCGGCGAAGCAAGCAAGACGGGGTGGTGGCGGGTCGCCGATGGAATTTCCCCGGGCGGGATGGCAGATTTCGGTGCTGCCAGGCGGGTCGCTACCGGCCCGCGCCACGTTTTTCGCTCACCGACCGGACCGAGCGCCCATGGGGCGCCGAGGGTTTCATGACGACCACGATTGCACCGGTATCGCTCACCGATGCCGACAGTTTCATTCCCCGCCACGTCGGGCCGACCGACGAGGACGTGCGCGCGATGCTCGAGGCGTTGGGCTACGACTCGCTCGACGACTTGATGGATGCGACGGTGCCCGACGCGATCCGTCTCCGGCGTCCGTTAGCGTTAGGCGAAGGGAAGAGCGAGACGGCGGCGTTGCGCGGCTTCCGCGCGGTGGCGTCGCGCAATCAGGTCTTCCGGTCGTTCATCGGACTCGGCTACTACAGCTGTCTCGTGCCGCCGGTGATCCAGCGGAACATCCTCGAGAATCCGGCCTGGTACACGGCGTACACGCCGTACCAGGCGGAGGTGGCGCAGGGGCGTCTCGAGGCGCTGCTCAACTATCAGACGATGATCATCGATCTCACGGGTCTGCCGATCGCCAACGCGTCGCTGCTCGACGAGGCGACGGCGGCGGCCGAGGCGATGATGATGGCGCACGCGGTGAAGGGCGGGAACGGGAAGGACGCGTACTTCGTGTCGCAGGACTGTTTTCCGCAGACGATCGAGGTGGTGCGCACGCGGGCGCGGGCGCGGGGCATCACGGTGATCGTGGGCGATCACAAGACGGCGGCGTTAGGCGGCGACGTGTTCGGCGCGCTGGTGCAGTATCCGACGGCCGATGGCGCGGTGGTGGACTACCACGCGTTCGCCGAGCGGGTGCACGCCGCGGGGGGGCTGCTCACGGTGGCGGCGGATCCGCTCTCGCTGACGCTGCTGGTGCCGCCCGGCGAATGGGGCGCCGACGTGGCCGTGGGGTGCACGCAGCGCTTCGGCGTCCCGTTAGGCTTTGGCGGTCCGCACGCGGCGTACTTCGCCACGCGCGACGAGTTCAAGCGCCAGATTCCCGGGCGCATCATCGGCGTGTCGCGCGACGCCGAGGGCCGGCCGGCGCTCCGGATGGCGCTGCAGACGCGCGAGCAGCACATTCGCCGCGAGAAGGCGACGAGCAACGTCTGCACGGCGCAGGTGCTGCTCGCGGTCATGGCGAGCATGTACGCGGTGTGGCACGGCCCGCACGGCCTGGGCCGGATCGCCTCGCGCGCGCACCGGTTCGCCGAAACCGTGGCCGAAGGCCTGCGCCGCCTGGGCTACGGCATCGGCCACGACGTGTTCTTCGACACGGTGCGGGTCGAGTTAGGCGAGCGGCGCCTCACCGACGTGCTGCGCGAAGCGCGCGCCAAGCAGCTCAACATGCGGGCGATCGACGCCCACAGCTTGGGGCTCGCGATCGGCGAGAGCACGCTGCTCGAAGATGTGGACGACCTGTTCGCCGTCTTCAACCGCGGCGCGCGCCCCGATTTCACGGCGGCCGAGGTGGCGGAAAGCGTCGACGACCGGTTCGACGAGCGGTTCGCGCGCACGAGCGCGTTCCTCACCCACCCGGTGTTCAACAAGTACCACTCCGAAACGGAGATGCTGCGCTACATGCGCAAGCTCGAGTCGCGCGACCTGTCGCTCACGCACTCGATGATTCCGTTAGGCTCGTGCACCATGAAGCTCAACGCGACGGCCGAGATGCTGCCGATCTCGTGGCGCGAGATCAACCGGCTGCACCCGTTCGCGCCGCGCGAGCAGACCGACGGCTATTCGATTTTGTTCGAGCGCCTCGAGGCCGCGCTGGCCGAGATCACCGGGTTCCCGGCAGTGTCCCTCCAGCCTAACGCAGGCTCGCAGGGCGAATACGCGGGCCTGCTCGTCATCCGCGCCTACCACGAGTCGCGCGGCGATGGACACCGTGACGTCTGTCTCATCCCGCAGTCGGCGCACGGCACCAATCCGGCGAGCGCGGTGATGGCCGGCATGTCGGTGGTGGTCGTGCGCACGGACGAGCGCGGCAACATCGACCTCGCCGACCTGCGCGAGAAAGCCGCCGCCAATACCGCCCGTTTGGCGGCGCTGATGGTGACCTATCCGTCGACGCACGGCGTGTTCGAGGAAGGCATCCGCGAGTTGTGCCAGATCGTGCATGCCAACGGCGGACAGGTCTACATGGATGGCGCAAACATGAACGCGATGGTGGGTCTGTGCCGACCGGCCGACATCGGCGCCGACGTGTGCCACTTGAACCTGCACAAGACGTTCTGCATTCCGCACGGCGGCGGCGGACCGGGCATGGGTCCGATCGCGTGCGCGGCGCATCTGGCGCCGTTCCTCCCCGGACATCCGCTGGTGCACGTCGGCGGCACGGAAGCGATCGGGCCGGTGTCGGCGGCGCCGTGGGGCAGCGCGAGCATCCTGCCCATCTCGTACCTGTACATCGAGCTCATGGGCGGTGAAGGCCTAACGCGGGCGTCCAAGGTCGCGATTCTGAACGCGAACTACGTGGCCAAGCGCCTCGACCCGCACTATCCGGTGCTCTATCGCGGCACGCACGGTACGATCGCCCACGAGTGCATCATCGACCCGCGCGCGTTCAAGCAGAGCGCGGGCGTCGAAGTGGAAGACATCGCCAAGCGCCTCATGGACTATGGCTTCCACGCCCCGACGGTGTCGTTCCCGGTGGCCGGCACGCTCATGATCGAGCCCACCGAGAGCGAGTCGAAGGAAGAGTTGGACCGCTTCTGCGATGCGCTCATTTCGATTCGCGAGGAGATCCGCGACATCGAAGAGGGTCGATCGGACAAGGTGGACAACGCGCTCAAGAATGCGCCGCACACGCTGGAGCGAGTCCTGTCATCCGATTGGTCGCGACCGTACACTCGCGAACAGGCCGCGTTCCCCGCGCCGTGGACCCGCGAGTGGAAGTTCTGGCCTGCCGTTGGGCGTGTGGAGAGTGCCTTCGGCGATCGCAACCTGGTGTGCTCGTGCCCGCCGATCGACGCGTATGAGGAGCAGGGAAGCGCGCGCTAGCGCGCGCTTAGGGACAAGGGAAAAGGGAATAGGAAAAGCTGCGGGCCTTTATTCCGCGCCCATTTCCCTTTTCCCCAAGCGCAGCGCTTCCCGAAACGCGCGTTAGCGCGCGCTTCCCCGCCTCCCCCTATTCGCCGATGTGTTTTTTGTATTCTTCGGGGCCGAGCAGTTGGTCCTGCTCGCCGGCGTCTTTGACGCGAAGGCGGATCATCCAGCCTTCGCCGTAGGGATCGGTGTTCACCAGCGCCGGCTCTTTGTCGAGCCGCGGGTTCACCGCCTCGACCGTGCCGGCGAGTGGTGAGAACAGCTCCGACACCGCCTTCACGGCTTCGATCGTTCCGAAGACGTCCATGCGGCCGAACGATTCACCAACCTTCGGCAACTCGACGTACACGACGTCGCCCAACTCTCCCTGCGCGTAGTCGGTGATGCCGATTTGCACCACGTCGGCTTCGGCGAGGCGTTTGACGAATTCGTGCTCTTCGGTGTAGAGCAGGTCGCTTGGAATGTTCGACACGGCTGGCGCTGCGCGGATAAGGGTGAGGTCGCGCGAAGTCTACCGGCGAGGCGAGAAGGCGTCAAGCAAACGCGGCACAGCGGTTACGCCGGCGCGGATGCCGTGGCGTTCGCGTCGCGCGCGATCTCGTCCCAGACCTGTTGCACGCGTTCGGCCAACTGCTCGCGCGTCCCCGCGTTCTCGATCACGAAATCCGCCCGCGCCTTCTTGAGCTCGGCCGGCATCTGGGCGGCGATCATTTGCACTGCTTCCTCGTGCGACAAACCGCGATCGCGCATGAGTCGCTCGAGGCGCAGCGGTCGCGGCGCGTCGACGAGGACGATACGGGTGAACGAGTCGGCAAGACGCCGTTCGAACAGCAGCGGAATGTCGCACACCACCACGCGATCGCGGCGAGCGGCCGCGGCGTCGATTTCTTCATCGCGCAGACGCCCAACTTCGGGATGGACGATCGCGTTGAGCGCTTCGAGCTCGTCGGGTCGATCGAACACCACGTGACGCAGCGCGGCGCGGTCGAGCGAGCCATCGGGGGCGAGCACGGCCGTCCCCCAACGCGACACGATCGCGCGCAACGCGGGCGTGCCCGGCTCCACCGCGCGACGCGCGAGCATGTCGGCGTCGATGATCGTGGCGCCTTTGGCGGCGAACAATTTCGCGACCGACGATTTGCCGCTCGCAATGTTCCCGGTGAGCCCGACGAGCATCATCGACGTATGTGTACCCTTCGCGTGCGTTTGGAGCCAAGTATCCGGTCGCCGGCCGGCAGCGGGAGACATGACTGAGTCGGCACCGGACACCGGATTCCATTGCCGGGGAATCCGCTGAAGTCGACAGCCACGGCGACCACCTGGGTGCTCGTGAACGGTTTCGGCTTTGCGCAGGCGAACCGCGTGACTGAAAAATCAACCGGAGCCGCGCCGCCGCAGATGAACGACAATCCCTGAGCACCGCCGGGAAAGGTGTCGAGGAACGCAAGCTCCAGGCTGTCGGTTGCGGGCGACACGTTCACGATGATCGAGTCCGCCGTGGTATCGATGCTCAAGCTATCGACCGGGATGCTGCCGATGGGTGCGAACGCCGGGACCGTGTCGATGGCGCTGGAGTTGAACTTCGAATCGGACATGAAAACTTCGAGCTCGTTTACCCCGATGAACGGCGTTTGCAGCGCATAGAAAACACCGCCGATATCCTTGAGCGGCGGGAAGAACGTGTACGGCGTTTCGATGTCGAAGTTCGTGCCGTCGACGATACCGATGGCGTCGAGCTGGGTGAGGTCGCCATCGGGATCGTTGCCGGTCATCGTGAAGCGGATGAGACCGGGTTCGACCACGCGCGCCGTGTCGAGCGTGGTGATGACCGGCGGATTGTTGCCTGCCACCAGAATCACCGGATCCGTCTGGACGACTTGTCCGGGTCGAACGGTCATGCTTCCGGTAAACTGCTGGTCCTGGATCACACCGTTGTTCAACAGCGAAATCGTGGCCTCGATCAGGCAGAACGGGCCCTGCTCATCTGGTGTGAAGCGCCCGATGCATGAAGTGAGATCGAACTGAACGGTGAGATCCTGGGTTCCCGATTTGACCGCGAAGGTCCCGTTGAAGAGCGAATCTACGACTCCCTCGGTGTCGGGTACGAACGACGCGATCGCGACCTGGATCTGCTCGCCCGGCGTGCCGTTCTGAAAATGGACTTTGAGCGACACGCTGCCGGAGTGCGGCCCAACGGGAGCGTCTTTCATGCACGCCGAACCGAGAAGGGCGGCGGTGATGAGAAGTGCGGTTCGAGCGATGCGATTCATGTCGATCGTTGTGTTGGGCATGGGCCGTGTCGGCGGCCAAGGTAGGATAGGCTGCAGCGCGCGTCAACCAGGCGCGGCAGCAGCAAACCGATGCGTGACAGTTAGAACGGGGGTTAGAGCAGCGGCACCTGATCTTCGTCGCGCCGCGGTACCTGATGACAATGACGACAACGCGCCTCATACGATTCGCGACCGCCTACCATGATGGTGGGCGAATCGTAGCGCGCCGGTTTGCCGCCAAGGAGACGTTGATTGCGGCTCGCCGGTCCGCCGCAGATCACGCAGATGGCGTGGAGCTTGTCGACCATTTCGGCGACGGCCATGAGCTGTGGCATCGCGCCGAACGGCTCGCCGCGGAAATCGGTGTCGGTGCCGGCGATGATCACGCGAATTCCTCGGCCGGCGAGCGACGTGACCAGCTCGACGACGCCCGCATCGAGAAACTGCGCTTCGTCAATCGCGACGACATCGGCGAGCGGATTGACCTGTTGCGCGATCTGCATCGATGAATCGACGGGCGCCGCTTCGACGGTGCGTCCGTCGTGGCTGGCGATCGAGAACACGCCCTGATAGCGGTCGTCCAAGTGCGACTTGAAGACCTGCACTTTCTTTCTCGCGATGATCGCGCGGCGCACGCGGCGAATGAGCTCTTCGCTCTTGCCGCTGAACATCACGCCGGCGATGACCTCGATCCAACCGGCGCGCACCGGTGCAGCGAACGCGCTCTGATCGCTCACGCGTCGCGCGGGCGGGACGGTCCGCGATCTCGAGCGGGCGGACGGCGGCCGGCGGGCCGCGCAGGTCCAGCGCTACGGCCGCGGGGGCCGGCGTCACGCGAGCGGCTGCGATCGAACGAGCCGCGTTCACGCGAGTCGCGCTCGCGCGGCCCGCGGTCGCTGGGCGCGCGATCTCGTGGTGCGCGATCCCTCGAGCCGACGCGGTCGCGCGGCGGTCCGCTTCGCTCACGCGGCGGTCCGCTCCGATCGCGCGGCGGTCCGCTGCGCTCGCGAGGGGGGCCGCCCCGGTCACGATCCAACCGCGCGTTGACCCGTCGTCCGCGGATGTTGACGCCCGTCAGCTTCTCCACAGCCTGTGCGGCGTCGGCGGCATCGAGCTCGACAATGGAATGGTTTTCCCGGATCTCGACGCGTCCGATGCGCGAGCCCGCGATGCCGGCCTCGTTGGCGATGGCGCCGACGAGATCGCGCGCCGACACGCCATCGCGTTCGCCGACGTTGACGAACATGCGCGCGGGTGCGCCCGGCCGCGACGCGCGCGCGTCCGTGGGCTCGGCGGCGGCCTGCGCGGCCGGCGCCGCGGCGCCGGTCGCTGCGTTAGGCACGGGCCGCGCGCGTGCGGCGCCAAGGAGTGCCAGCGCGGCCGCGGCGACGGATGCGGCATCGAAGTCGTCGAGCAACGGCTCGATGGCGAGCAGCTCGCGAACCGGAAGCCCTCGCTCGAGCACGGCGCGCAGCTCGTCGCGCGCGCGCTGCTCGCTCGACCGCGCGGCGGACATCGCCGTGTCTAACGAGAACGGGACGAGCCCGCCGCTCCCGGCGAGCGACACGAGCGCGGGCAGTTGACGCGGCTGCACGATCGCGACGATCTGATTCGGCGCCGCAGCGGCGAGCTGCTCCAACTCGGCGCGGGAGGATGGAAGATCGTAGAGCACCATGAGCGACGCGGGCGTGGCGCCATCGCGCACCACCCGCACGATGTCATCCGTCGCGTAGCCTAACGTGCGCAGCGCATCCGATGCCTCGCGCGATGAGTCGTCCGAGCGCACGTACACGGCGGCGCTCGGCGGATCGAGCGCGTCGAGGAGATTGCGCAGCGCGATGGAGCGAATGCCGCTGCCGGTGACGACGTAGCGCAGCGCGAGCGATGCGACCGGTGCGTCCGGAACGGCTCCCACGCGGCGCGGTCGACGTGCGTACCGCTCGATCAAGCTTTCGACCTCGGGCGTCCCGCGCGCGGCGACGACGGTGCGTGCGGCGTCCTTCGGCACCTCGTTCATGAGCGCCTCGAGCGACGACAGCGCGCCGGCGTCGATCAGGAGATCGGCCCACGCGATGACGAGCTCTCGCACATTTTCGAGCTTGATCGCGGCGCGACGCACCAGATCCAGCAGCTGATCCGCCGGACCCACCAGCACCGATGCGGACCGCGCGCCCAGCAGCCGCGCGGAGCGGCGTGCGCTGGTTGCAGCGATGACGCGAGAGGAAGCCGTGTCTCCAGCTGGCAACGCGGCGACGAAGCGCGCGATGGCCACCGCGCTTTCGGCGTCCGGCGTGACCACGACGACGCGCGGACCTGGGGCGTCGCTCGCTTCCGCTGCGTCCGGTTGCTCGAGCACCGGGCCCATGAACTCCGCGATGGCCGCCGAGTCGTGCGGGAGCACGTACATGACGTTCTGATTGCGCGACACATTCGGTTTGTCGCGCGCCGGCTCACTATTCCCGTGCTCCAAGAGTACGCTCCTCGGTTTTCAATGGCGTCACGACAGCGACGCGACTAAAGTATAGCAGACGAGCCATCGGCCCTCCAACTCAAGGTGTCGCAGTGACCGAGATGACCGTTCGCCATGCGTTCGTGCCGTCGCCGAACATCGCCCAACTCAAAGAGTCCGCAACCATCGCGGTGTCGGCGCGCGCCAAGGCGCTCAAAGCCGCCGGACGCCGCGTGATCGATCTGGGCGCCGGCGAGCCCGATTTCGACACACCTGAGTTCATTCGCCGTGCGGCACAACGCGCGATCGATGCCGGCGCCACGCGATATACGGCCACCGAAGGCATCCTGCCGTTGCGCGAAGCGATCGCGTCGCTCGCGAACGCGGACTACCGCGGTGACGATCGTGTGACGCCCGGTGATATCGTCGTCTCCACGGGTTCCAAGCAATCGTTGTTCAACGCGTGCTTCGTGTTGTTCGGGCCCGGCGATGAGGTGCTGATTCCGACGCCAGGCTGGACGAGCTACTACGAAATGGTGGCGCTCGCCCGTGCGGAACCGGTGCCGGTGATGGGCGACCCGGCGAACGGGCTCAAGGTGAGTGCGGCGGCGTTAGCCGCGGCGGCGACGCCGGCGACCAAAGGCGTGATGCTCAACTCGCCGTGCAACCCGACGGGGGCCGTGTACGATCGCGCGGAGCTGGAGGCGATCCTCGCGTTGGCGGAGGAGCGCGGTTGGTGGGTGATCAGCGACGAGATTTATCGCCGCATTTCATACGCTGGTGTCGCGACGTCGATCCTCGAGGTGGCAACGTCGCGCGATCGGGTCATTCTGATTGATGGGGTCGCGAAAGCATACGCGATGACGGGCTGGCGCATCGGGTGGGCGGTCGCGCCGCGCGCCGTGGCGCAGGCGATGGGCGCGCTGCAATCGCACACTACGTCTAACGCAGCGTCGGTGTCGCAGCACGCGGCATTGGCGGCGCTTTCGGATCGCTCAGCCGCCGATGCGTTCATTGCGCACATGGTGGGTGAGTTCGAGCGGCGTCGCGATGCGGCGTTGGCGATGTTGGCGGGCGAGCCGGGCATCGGCGTGATTCCGCCCGAGGGAGCTTTTTATCTGTTCCTCGATGTGAGCGCGACACGAGGCGACGCGCGCGCGGGCGCGGGGGGCGCGTTCGCCCAACACTTGCTCGAGCGACACGATGTCGCCGTTGTGCCGGGCGCCGCATTCTACACGCCGGATTGGGTGCGACTCTCGTATGCCGCACCGCTGGATCAAGTCGTAACGGGTGTGCAACGCACGGTCGCCGCATTCCGCGAAATGAAGTCGTGACGCAGTCACGTGCCGTCGTCCTCTGGTGACCGCGCGACGAGGCGATATCTTAGCCCCGGAGACGCGCTCGCGCCGATGGTGAGTGCGGGTCGTCGCTACCGCCTGTGCAGGAGGCCAGAGTGAACGTCACCGTACAGATCGAGCCCGCCACCGACATTCCTCCGGCCGTCGAGTACAGGTGGGACACCGATACGGCGATTCTCACCGCGAGTCTCGCCGACATGTCGTTCGCCAATGGCGCGTCGGGATCGGTGGAGCTCGCGGGATCGGATGGGTCGTGGGTGATTCTGGATGTACGCGGCGGCCGCATTCATGGCGTCGAAGTCGCCGTGTGGCCCGATGTGAAAAAGTTGTCGTCGCTGCGCGTGCCGGCGGACACCGCACGCGGCCGGTTGGTGGTGCCGTCCGCCGAATCAAAGGGTGCCGTCGCCATGATGCAGATGGACACGACGCTCGTAGCCGAATCCGATCAGTCGGAGCAGACCATTCACTTTCGTTTGGGCGCCGGCCGTCACGCACGCACGGTATGCATCGCGCGCGACATTCTGGTTGACTTGGACGACAGCGACACGATTCGCGGCATCTGGCTCCTCAACGTGCCACCGTTTCCCGGCGACGAATGATCACCACGATCGTGCTCATCAAGTGCGATCCCAAAGAGATTCCGCACTGTGCCACCCGCCTCGCCGGCATCGATGGTGTGTCGGAGGTCTATTCGGTTTCCGGCGAATGGGATCTGGTCGCGATCGTTCGCGTGTCGGAGTACGAGCGTATCGCGCAGGTCGTGACGGAAGAATTCGCGAAAGTCCCCGGCATCGACCGCACCCAAACGCTCACGGCGTTCCGAGCGTACTCGAAGCGCGACGTGGAAAGTGCCTTTGGCGAGGACTGAAGGCAGGGAAGCGCGCGCCAGCGCGCGCTTCCCCGCCCTCAGTCCAAACACCACTTCGTGCGCGTCCGATACGTCTCCTGCCACTTGCCGTCCTGCCACGACAGCGCGCTCAGGAACGTATCGCCGCCGAACTGCCAGCCCTCGAGAAAAATCTCGTCTACGCCGTCGCCGTTCACATCGAGGTGATCGAAGAAGCGGCGGAACGTCGAGGCGGCGAGCGGGCCCTGCACCCGATGCGAGTACGTGGGGTGATAGTCCGACGCGGCGGAATCGCGATCGGCGATCACGATCAGGTGTGTCGTCGTTTCCTGTGTCGACGCGGGATTCTCGGCGGCCGGGTCGATGAAACCGGCGACGATCGTCGGCCACGGACCGGTGCCGCTCGGAAAAGCCACGGCGTGGAAATCGAGCGAATCGAGCGCCGACTGCGGGATGCCGACGCTCTTCGCCACTTGGGCGCCCATCGCGCGCGCAATGCGCTCGACGTCGGCACTCGGGAGCGACTTGACGTTCCGCTGGTGACCCAGCGCGGCCGTCGACGCGAGGTACTCGACCGTGAACGTCGGACCCGTGTGCACTCCTTCGACACGCACCGCGGCCATCGGCGTGAGCAGCTGACAACCCGGCAACGAATAGAGCGCGTCGTCGCCTTCCCACATTCCGCGGCGGACATGCACGGTTCCGGCCGCGTTACCGTCCTCGAACAACGCGTACGATTTCGAGGCGCGCAAATAGTCGGCGTCCAACTCACGCCAGCCCGTGGTGTCGAGCGAGATCTGCTGCAGCTGACCGTGCTCGATCGCCGCGATCGGGAGCATGCGCGGGTCGTTGGGATCGCCGAAGACCTCGAACAACAGGTCCGGGTGCGAGCGCAGATCGAGGCGGGGGCCGGACGAGGCCGAGTGCGACGCCGCACCCGGACGTCCGGAAGCGTGCGCCTTGTCACAGGCGGCAGCGACCACCAAAACGGTCGCGATCCAGGCCAATCGGGTCGTCACACGAACCACGGTGATTGTCACTCGGGGGAGCCGCGGGTTGGCCTCGCGGGACTCGGTTGTGCAGACTAACTGCGGGACTTGGTTCGCCGCGGCGCGAGTCTCACCAGCGCCGGCCATCAGCAGAAGGACGCGGAGCGGCATCCCAGTGCAACGGGACGCGATTTTGAGCCGCGCCGGAGCGTCAAAGGGAGCAACGGCGCCGGCATGGTGTAGGAATCCGCAGTCATCAACCGGTCTTTACATGTCCTTTGCGGGTCGCGGGTGGCCGCGTGTGCAATCAGTTGGGCAGGCGGGGGCGGGGGCCCGCGTGTGGGTCGTCGTTTTCGGCTTGGCGCTTTTGCCGGTACCCGGCGTGGCGTCGGCGCAGACGTCGAACATCGTGCTGCGTATCAAGCCGAAAGTGGGCGACACGCTGTACACGCGCTTCGAGCAGGACGTGTCGATGAAAGGCACCGTGCACGTGCACGGCAGCGATACCACGATGACGATGCACACATCGCTGCTGCTCCTGTCGCGGGTGCTGGTGCAGGGAAGCGACGAGACCGGCACCACGATCACCACGATCACGGACTCCGTGTCGCTCGTGTCCGATGGCCGGCCGTCCGAGCCCGAAGACGTCCGGCGGGCGATGGAAGGCCAGCGCGTGCAGTTGCACATCGCGCCCGACGGATCGGCGGCGGTCCTCGCGCTTCCGCCACAACTCTCGGCCGACATCCGCGCAGTGGTGTCCGGCATGCCGGCCACGCTTCCCGACCGGCCCGTGAGCGTCGCGCAGACTTGGCAACGCGTGACGATCCTTCCGTTGGTCGGACAGTCGAAGGGCGTGGCCGCCACGTTGCGGGCCACGTATCGGCTGGACTCGTTGTCGAGCGACGGATCGCTGGCGTTCGTGTCGATGCACGGGACGATCACGCGCGACCCCGGGGCGCGCCCGCTGGCGAACGGTCTGCGCGTGACGTCGTCGGGCAAGGTCACCGGCATGCTGTGCGTGGATCGGAAGCGCGGGTGGTGGATCGATGCCCGGGCGACGATCGCGCTCGTGTCGACGCTCGTGCCGATAGCCGGCGCGTCGGCGACGCCCGTCAGGATGCAGACCGACATCACGCAGCACATGCACACGGCGAGCGTGCGCTGAGCGTCATTCGGCTGGTCGCGTCTCGGTTGCAGCGGTAGCTTTGAGTGTGCGCCTCGTTCATCTCGCCGACTTACACCTCGGCTTCCGGCAGTATCATCGCCTCACGCCCGACGGGATCAACCAGCGCGAGGCCGACGTCGCGCTCGTGTTCCGCCGGGCGATCGACAAGGTGATCGCGCTGCGACCGGACGTGGTGTTGATCGCGGGCGACGTGTTCCATACGGTGCGTCCGATGAATGCCGCGATCATCGAGGCATTCATCCAACTGCAGCGGATCAAGCTCGAGCTGCCGCAGAGCGCTGTCGTGATGGTGGCCGGCAACCACGACCGGCCGCGCGCCACCGAGACCGGTTGCATTCTCGAGCTGTTCGCGCGCATCGGGGTGGACGTGGCTGCCAACGGATCGCGGACGATTCCCTTGGGCGCGCACGACCTGTCGGTGCTCGCGGTGCCGGATCTGCCGGCGAACGCACCGCTGCCGCCGTTCGAGCCCGACCGCGATGCGCGCTACAACGTGTTGCTCATGCACGCCGACGTAGAAGGCATGCTCCCGCCTAACCTGGTCTATCCCGACCGGCCGTCGAAGCCGATCCCGATCGCGGAGATCAGGCCCGAGCGCTGGAACTACGTTGCGTTAGGCCATTACCACGTGCACAAGCGGATGGCGCCCAACATGTACTACTGCGGCTCGCTCGAGTATCTGCCGCCGAACATGTGGAGCGAGATGCACGAGGAGCGGGCCACCGGCGTGCCGGGGAAGGGGTTCATCGAGTACGATCTCGACGCCGGCACGCACCGGTTCCATCCCATTACGGGCGCGCGGCGGCTGGCCGAGCTCGCGCCGGTGATGGCGCGCGGGCTGGTCGCCGCCGATGTCGACGCCGCGATTCGCGAGCGCGTCGACTCGTGCGAGGGCGGGATCGACGACCGCGTGGTGCGCCTGGTGGTGCGCGACGTGCCGCGGCACGTGGTGCGCGAGCTGGACCATCGCGCCCTGCGCGAGTACAAGCGCCGCGCGCTGCACTTCCATCTCGACGCGCGCAAGCCCGACACCGTGCACCCGGCGCTCGTCACGCCCGGCGGGCGCCGCGCCACGCTGCGCGAGATGGTGGAGACGTACCTGACGCGCCGCCCGCTCGATGCCGACCTCGATCGCGCGGCGCTGGTGTCGTTAGGCCTGGACTACCTCGACGCCGCCGACGTGGCATCGGAGCAGGCGTGGAGCGCGGCCGCGTCCGGTCCCGCTCCCGACGGACCGCGGTAGTGCGCCTCAATCGCATCACCCTCGCCAACTTCCGCCAACACGCGGACACCCGGATCGATTTCGACGCCGGGCTGACGGGCATCATCGGGCCTAACGGATCGGGCAAGACGACGATCCTCGAGGCGCTGGCGTGGGCGATCTACGGCACGCCGGCCGCGCGCGGCACGCGCGAGTCGATCCGGTTCACGCGCGCCGCGCCGCGGGCCACCGTGCGCGTGGAGCTCGACTTCGAGCTCGCCGGCCACCGCTACCGCGTGGTTCGCGGCCTAACGAACGCCGAACTGTATCTGGACGGCGCGGCGACGCCGATCGCCAACTCGATCAGCGGCGTCACCGACATCCTCACGCGCAAAATCGGCATGACGCGCGAGGAATTCTTCAACACGTATTTCACCGGACAGAAGGACCTGAGCGTGATGGCGGCCATGAAGCCGGTCGAGCGCGCGCAGTTCCTGTCGCACGTGCTGGGGTACGAGCGGTTGCGCGACGCGCAGAAAATCGCGCGCACCCATCTCGCCGAGCTGCGCTCGCAGATCCTCGGCATCCAGCAGGGGATGCCGGACGCCGAGGTCGTTGGGCGCCAGGTGGACGAGGCGCGCCGCCGCCTGGCGTCCAGCACCACCGCGGCACGCGCGGCGCGCGAGTCGCGCGAGCGTGCGCAATCGGTCATGGACCGGGTGCGCCCGCGCTGGGAGCTGGTGCAGCGCGAGCGGGAGGCGTTCCAGGCGCTGGTGGCCGAGCTGCGCGGCGCCGAAGGCGAGGAGGCGGGGCTCGCGCGCGATGCCGAGCGTCTGGCCCGTGAGTTAGGCGGGATCGCCGCCGCGAAGGCCGAGCGCGACGCGCTCGCGATCGAGCTCATCCCGTATACCGCGCTGCACGCCGAGTTCCAGCACCTCGAGGTGCTGGCGCGCGAAGATGGGCGCCGGCAGTCGCTCGTCGCCTCGCGCGCGCTGCTCGAGGACGAGTTAGGCAAACTGCACGAGCGGCGCGCGAAAATCGAAACCGCGCCGCGTCTCGAGGAGGAAGCCACCGCCGCGCTGCAGGAGAAGCGCGTGGCGCTCGAGACGCTGGATGGCGGCGTCGAAGCGCGCCGCACCGAGTGGGTGCGCGACCGGCAGGAAGCCGAGACCAAGCGGCAGGCGCTGCGCGATCAGTACGCGGAGCTCAAGCAGCAGCGCGACCGGTTGGCCGCGGCGGGCGAAGACGGCGCGTGTCCGACCTGCGCCCGTCCGCTCAAGGGCACGCTCCGCACGGTGCTCGAGCTGCTCGACGGACAACTGGAGACGGTGTTGGTCGACGGCAACTACTACAAGGGCCGGATGGAGCAGCTGCTCGAGATGCCGCCCGACTTGCGCGAGATGGACGAGGCGCGGCGCGTGCTCACCGACGACGTGAAGGTCCTCGAGCGGCGGTTGTTCAAGGTGCAGCACGCGGTGCAGGAGCTGGCTCAGTTAGGCGGAGAGATCGCCGCCAAGGGCGATCGCGTCGCGTCGCTGGCGAGCGAGCTCGACACGATCCCGGCCGGCTACGACGGCGCGCGCCACGATCTGGTACGGCGCGAGCTCGATCGCCTCCTGCCGTTGGATGCCAAGGCGACCCGGTTGGCCACCCAGATCGAGCGCGAGGCCGCGCTCCTGCGCGAGCGCGCCCAACTGCGCGATGCCGAAGCATCCCTCCGCGCGCGCGTGAGCGATTTGCGCACGCGGCAGGCGGCGCTTTCGGTGTCCGAGCAGCAATTCGCCGCCATGCGCGAGGAGTACGGCAAAGCGGCCGACGAACTGCGGGCGGCGGAGCTGGCGTCGGCCACGGCCGAGACCGAGCTCGCGTCGGCCGAGCTGGCCGACGCGCAGGCGCGACACGCGGCCGCCGAGCTCGAGGAGCGCCAGCGTCTGTTAGGCCAGCTCACCGGACGCCGCCGGCTCCATGAAGAGCTCGACCGCGCGTACAACGACCTGCGCAACGATCTCAATTTCCAGTTGCGCCCCGAGTTGTCCGAGCTCGCGAGCGCGTTCCTGAGCGATCTCACGGCCAGCCGCTACACCGAGCTCGAGCTGGACGACCAGTACAACATCATCGTCCTCGAGGATGCCATTCCCAAGCCGGTCATCTCGGGCGGCGAAGAAGACCTCGCCAACCTGGTGCTGCGCCTCGCGATCTCGCAGATGATCGCCGAGCGCTCCGGCCAGCCGTTCTCGCTGCTCGTACTCGACGAGATCTTCGGGTCGCTCGACGACGCGCACCGCACCAGCGTGCTGGAGCTGCTGCGCGGCCTGCACGACCGCTTCGAGCAGGTGATTCTCATCACGCACGTCGAGTCGGTGCGCGACATGCTGGACCAGGTGGTCACGGTGCGCTACGATCCGGCCACCGGCGCGTCCGTCGTTAGGCGCGAAGACCGGCAGGCGCTCGACGCCCACGACCTCAGGGCGCCCGAGCTCGCGGCCGCGGGAGCGGCGGGCTGATGGCCGTGGCACGGTCGTGGCGCACGGGACACCATCCCGATGGCCCGCTCCGGGCGCGCGTGGAGGACATCCCCGCGCTCAATCAGGTCTTCAGCGACAGCTTCACCGAGCGCTATCGCCGCGACGGCATGGTCGGCGTGCGGGTGCCGTACCTCAATCCGCTCATCTGGCGCTACGCCATCGAGGATGCCGGCGCCGGTGCGTTCTTGTGGCGCGACGACCACGGCGAGATCGTGGCGTTCAACGTGGTGCACTGCTCGGGCAGCGAAGGGTGGATGGACCCGTTGGCCGTTAGGCCGGAGAGCCAGGCCGGGGGCGTGGGCAAGGAGATCGTGCGGTCCGGCATCGCCTGGCTCGAGCGCGCGCACGCGTCGACGATCGGCCTCGAGACCATGCCGCGCACCATGGACAACATCGGCTTCTACTCGTCGCTCGGCTTCGTCCCGGGCCGGCTG
>DATNAM010000121.1:0-3650 GCA_035572595.1 Gemmatimonadaceae bacterium | reverse complement strand
CGTTCGCGTCGCAATCGGTGGCCTGCATGCGGGAGCTGGGCTGCGACCCGGCGCGCGTCAACGTCAATGCGGCGCGATCGCGCTGGGGCATCCGTTAGGCGCGTCGGGGGCGCGCGTGCTCACGACGCTCGTGCACGAGATGGGGCGCCGCGGGGCGGCGCGCGGGCTGGCCACCATGTGCATCGGCGTCGGCCAGGGGATCGCAATGATCGTGGAGCGCGCGCGATGAGCTACGAATACATTCTGGTAAACCGCGCGAACGGCATCGGCACACTGACGCTCAACCGGCCCGAGAAGCTCAACGCGTTCGCGGGCACCATGCGGCGCGAAGTCGCCGACGCACTCGACGAGCTCGAGCAGGACGATGCAGTGCGCGTCATTGTGCTAACGGGGGCCGGCCGCGCATTCTGCGCCGGGGCGGACATCGGCTACATGTCGGAGCTCATCGCCAAACGCGACGAAGCGGCGATGGCGGCGTTAGTCGAAGCCGGACGGCGCGTGGTGACCACCATGCGCGCGTCCTCCAAACCGGTGATCGGGAGCATCAACGGCGCGGCAGCCGGCGGCGGTGCCAACCTTGCCCTCGCCTGCGATCTCCGCATCGCGAGCGATCGCGCATCGATCGGCCAAACGTTCAATCGCATCGGACTCCATCCCGATTGGGGCGGAACCTATTTCCTCCCGCGCTTGGTCGGTCCGGCCAAGACGCTCGAGTTGTTCTGGCTGGCCGACATGATCGATGCGGCCGAGTGCCTGCGACTCGGCTTGTTCAACCGGGTGGTGCCGCACGATGCGTTAGGCGCGGAGACGCGCGGGCTGGCGGAGACGCTGGCCGCCAAGCCGCCGCTGGCCGTGGCGCTCGCCAAGCGCGCGGTGTACGCGTCGCTCGATCACACGCTGCCGGACATGTTGGACTACGAGCTCGACGCGCAGCTCCAGTGCTTTCGGAGCGGCGATGCGACAGAAGGAATTACCGCGTTCCTGGAGAAGAGGCGGCCGGCGTTCGGCCAGCCGGCCCGTTGATCCGGCCCTGCCGTTAGGCATTGGGTCAGGCGCAGTTCTTTAGAGGAGCATCACCATGGCGTTGACGAAAATCACGAACTTCGACGACTGGGTGGACCTGTTCAAGGTCTGGCAGGATGACATCGGCCTCGAGGCCGCGGAGCTCAAGGACTACAAGTTCGACGTGAAGCTCGGCGAGCTGGATGTCCCGGAAATCGAATTCGGCCACTACAAGGGCAATCACAAGTGGCCCACCGTAATGCACATTCCCGATCAGCGCATCCGCGACGCGCTGCAGACACTCATCATATTCCAGGGCGACACGGAATTCGCGTCGGTGGAGCAGCAGCGCGCGCTCCTCGAACACGCGCCGAGCGATTACGACCTGTTGGCGATTTACCGCGTGATGGCGGAGGAGATGCGGCACGGGTGGCAGATGTCGTATCTGCTCGTGTCGCACTTCGGCGACGAAGGCAAACGCGAGGCGGAGAAGCTGTTGCAGCGCCGCGCCGACGAGCACGAGCGGCTGTTAGGCTCGTTCAACGAGAGCGTCGAGAACTGGCTCGACTTCTTCGCCTACACCGAATTCATCGACCGCGACGGCAAGTACCAGTTGCAGATGATGTCGACGTCGGCGTTCGCGCCGCTGTCGCGCTCGATGAAGCCGATGCTGCGCGAGGAGTCGTTTCATTTAGGCACGGGCAATAACGGATTGCTCCGCATCATCAAGGCCGGGCGCATCCCCACCGAAGTCATGCAGCGGTACTTCAACAAGTGGGTGTCGACGGCGTTCGATCTGTTCGGCACCGATGCGTCGTCCTCGGCGCAGTGGGCGTATACGTGGGGCCTCAAGGGCCGGTTCGACGAGCGCACGAATCCGCAGTCGCCCGATCCGTCGCGCCTCAACGAGTACGCGCGCGAATTGTACCGGCAGGAGGTGCAAGGTCTGATCGACCGGCTCAACCTGCACGTACCGGAGCACCAGCCCAAGCTCAAGGTGCCGCACATCAAGTTCAACCGGCGCATCGGGCAGTACAAAGGCCAGACGTTCAACCTGGACGGCGAGCCGATTCCGCGCGAGGGATACAAGGAATACGTGGCGTCGGTGATGCCGACGGCGGCGGATCGCGAGCTGTTGCGCGCGATCTTCAAGGACAACGACTGGATCCAGCCGAAGAAGAGTGACGACTAACGCAGTTGGTCATGGGTCCGGCGCGCCGCCGCGCCGGACCGGGCCTTTGCTGATCGGCCACCGCGGCGCGCCGCGCGAGCGTCCCGAGAATACCCTGCCCTCGTTCATGCGCGCGCTCGAGCTGGGCGCGGATGGCATCGAGCTCGACGTGCACGCCACGAAGGACGGCGTGGTGGTGGTGCACCACGACGAGGTCCCGCGCGCCGCGGCGCCGAGCGCGCGCCTAACGGGAAAGCGGATCGACGCGCTCACGTTCGGGGAGTTGCAGGGCTTCGCGGTGCGCGGCATGGCGCTGATTCCGACGCTCGCCGAAGTGCTGGCGGCGGTGCGCGACCGGGCGGACGTGTTCGTGGAGCTCAAGGGCCACGGCGTAGAAGCGGCGACCGTCGAGGTGATCCGGAAGGCGCCGAATCCCGAGCGGTGCGCGGTGCACAGTTTCGATCACGCGGCCGTGAGGCGGGCGCGAGAATTGGCGCCCGAGATTCGCGGCGGCATTCTGTTCGACCGCCCCTTGGACGACGTCGTGGCGGAAATGCGCGCTGCGGATGCACTCGATGCGTGGCCGCGTTGGGATCTCATCGAGGCGCCCATGGTAGCCGCGGTGCACGCCGCCGGCGGGCGCGTCATTGCGTGGACCGTGAACCGGACCGAGCGCGCGACGGCGCTCGCTGCGTTGGGCGTCGACGCGCTGTGCACCGACCATCTGCCGCTCATGGAGCAAACGTTGCGAACGATGGCGATGCCGTCATGAACGTGTCCATGCCGAACGTCGCCGTGATCGGCGCCGGGACGATGGGTCACGGCATTGCGTACGTGGCCGCGCTGGCGGGATGTCGCGTGTGCCTCACCGACGCGAGCGCGGATCAGTTGGCGCGCGCGGTACAGTTCATCGAGCGCGCGTTCGACAAGGCGATCGAAAAGGGCAAATGCACCCCCGCCCAACGCGACGCGGCGTTGGTGCGTCTCGTGACCGCGCCGACGGCCGAAGAGAGCGCGGCCGACGCGAATATCGTGATCGAAGCCATCCCCGAGCGGCTCGACCTGAAGCAGCGGCTGTTCGCATCGCTCGAGCGCGTGGTGGCGGCCGGGACGCTGTTGGCGAGCAACACCTCGTCCCTGTCGATTACCGAGATCGCGCGGCCGCTCGCGCATCCGGAGCGTGCGTTGGGCATGCACTTCTTCAATCCGGTGCCGGTGATGAAGCTCCTCGAGATCGTGCGGGGCGAGGCCACGAGCGACGATGTCACCGCCCGGGCGCGCGACTTCGCGGCCCTCGTCGGCAAGCAGCCCATCGTCGTGCGCGACACGCCGGGGTTCGCGACCAGCCGGTTAGGCGTGGTGTTGGGCCTCGAGGCAATCCGGATGCTCGAGCAGGGCGTGGCGAGCGCGGCCGACATCGATCGGGCCATGGAGCTGGGCTACAATCACCCGATGGGTCCGCTCCGCCTTACCGACG
>DATNAM010000120.1:0-11785 GCA_035572595.1 Gemmatimonadaceae bacterium | reverse complement strand
CACATTTTAGGACAGCGATGTGCACTTTTAGGACAATGTGGCGCCAACTGTGGAAGTCCTCGCCCGCCTCTCCAAATCACTCTCGTCACACCTTCGAGCCGCGCTCGAACATGAGCATGTCCTAACGGTCGTCGACGACTGGGACACACTCTCGAATGCGGTTCGGTTTCGACCGATCGACGTCGTCGTCATTGATCCTCGCGCCGACGGATCGCTCGAAGTCGAAGCACTGAAGCAACTCATTGGCAATCACCCGACGCTTCCCGTGGTGGTTTACACGACGCTGACGCCGGAGTTGCTGCGAGCCACCGTCGAGCTGGCAAGTCTCGGGGTCAAGCATCTGATTCTGCGTGGCTTCGATGACGAACCGCGACGCTTGAGAGAGTTGCTCGAACGAATACCGGCGCAGCAGCTGAGTGACATCGTTCTGCAAGGACTCGCGCCACGATTGGAATCGGCGCCACCGATGCTGCGACGAGCAATCACGAGGCTGTTCGACATGCCGCACACGTTTCGCGGCGTGGAAGATCTTGCCGGCGCTGCAGGCATGACGCGCCGTAATCTGGACCGATGGCTCGACCGACTCGGACTTGCCTCGGCGAGAATGCTGATTCTGGCAGCGCGACTCACGCGCGCTGTGCACTACATGCGGGACCCTGGCTACTTGCTGGACGACATTACGAAGAAACTCGGTTATGGAAGCGGCCGCTTGTTCGCACGCCAGGTGCGCGCAGCAACTGGCCTCACTCCGTCGATGCTGCGGCAACGCGGCGAGCCGGAGAAGCTGATTCGAGAACTGACGGCACAGCTGAGCCGTCCGGGAGCAAGCGAAGCATGAAGATCTTTGACGAACGCGCACGCGTACTTGTGGTGGACGATGAGCCGTCCATCTGTCGCGCCCTGTCCATCGCCCTCTCGCGGGCCGGATACGAAGTCCGGGCCGTCGAGTCGGGTGAGATCGGCGCAACACTCGTCCGGTCGGAACACTTCGACTGTCTCATCACGGACCTTCGCATTCCCGACATGCGCGGGGACGTTCTCTTCGAGCTGGCGTCGTCCCTTCAGCCACACCTTCGCAATCGGACCATCTTCACCACGGGCGACGCGAGCGAGCGGGCCCAGGACCTGCTCGAAGCCTGTGGCTGCACCGTCCTGCAAAAACCTTTTGACCTCGACGAGTTGCTCAGTGTGGTCCGCCGGTTCACGCGGCGCATGAGCGAGGCGAGCGCCTAAACGCCGAGATTCTGGTCGAGTTTAGGCGCGCGGAAAAGTCGGGCGAGCTTGCCCTACGACAGCATTGACTTGACCAACGGCTCGGCGCTACATTACACCCACTTTAACACCAGCGAACACCAGGGACCTGGCTTAGAGCCGAGGTCCTTTTTCACATCTCGAAATGTTTGGGCCCGGGCAAGTGCCCGAGCGCGCCTACCGCGACGGCGAAAGTTCGCGGGTCACATCGTCGGTAGGTACGGGCGCATTCCCGACTCGACCGACACGTCAGGAGATTCGTATGCGTACCACCGGCACGGTCAAGTGGTTCAATGACAGCAAGGGTTTTGGTTTCATCACCCCGGAGAACGGACAGAAGGATTGCTTCGTTCACCACTCGGCCATCCAGGGAAGTGGCTTCAAGACGCTGAGCGAGGGAGAGCGCGTGGAGTTCGACATCGTTCAGGGCGCCAAGGGACCGGCTGCTCAGAACGTCACCAAGCTCGGCTCCTAATAGCGGGCGGCGAGTAATCGCCGACAGGTCGTGGGGCTGTTGCCAATCGGCAGCAGCCCCACGTTGTTTCTAGCCGTTACAACCGCCACTGCTCGAGCGTGGCAACTGCTCGCTCCAGAGCCGCGCGCTGTTCCGTGCGCGATGCGGTTCGCAACAGACCCTTGTAGGTTCGGATGGCAATCTGAAGCGCAGCCCGATCCCCCTCCGTAGAGGCCAGGCTCGCTGCGTTGTCCGCTAGGTTGGCCTGCGCGAGCTCGTCCTGCGGGAAGCGCTCCACAACGTGCCGCCACCGGTCAACACGATCGCGTAGCGTCGCTTCGCTGAGCGCCCAGAGATGCCACGCTCCGCGATTGGCGGGATCCACGGCAATCGCCCGGTTCGCAAGTTCCTGAACCGCGTCCGGCCCACGTCCGGAGAGCCAATAGGCGTTAGCAAGTCGCACCAGCGCCGAGGCGTCGTTGGGCTTCTGAGCCACCACGCGCTCGTACACGGGTCCTGCTACTTCGGGAATCTGCTCAAAGGGGGCGACGGCGCCCACCAGCGCATCCACGTCGGAACACCCAGAACAGATCGCTTCGAGTTGCTTCAGGAGACTCGCGACGTCGCTAGTTTCTTGGTACTCTTGGACGGCGGACGCAATCGCGGCGGCGGGGTCGATTGAAGGAGCGATCATGATTAGATTAACATACAGAATGGCGAGAGGACGTGTCAGCCCGTGACTGAACCCGCTCCGAAGTCGTCTACGGCGTCAGAGGTGTCAGAGATCCCACCGCAGACCGACCTCCAGAAGCTTACCGCGCTCGTCCAGCATCAGCTCAACAACCCACTCGCCGCGCTGCTTGCGGAAACGCAACTCTTGGCGATGGAGAACACGCTCGACGCGCAGCATCGCGTCGCGGTTGAGCGGATCATCGAGCTCGTTCGACGGATCATCGGAACAGTGCGGTCACTCGACGAAGTCGTCGAAGAGCGGCTCGTTCGGTGAGTTGCCGCGTAGAATAGGTATATTCCGGCGGCAACACAGGCCGGAAGCCACGGCGCGGCGCAAAGGTTGCGCGTTGGCGTCGAGTAGGTGATAATCGAGGTGGCCGAGGGCAGAGCCCTGGCGGCCACAACGTATGGCAGGTCCGTGCGGCACCGCGTTCTGTCCGGCCTTTGCCGTTGAACGCAACCGCAACTGCGATCGCTGATCGCGCGTGAATAAACGCGTTGTGGCGATCGCGGGATGAGGTAGAATCACGAGTCGTGTGTGCGCTGGAGCGCGCCGACTGTGATACCCGTTTCGGACTCGCCAATAGACCGAGCTCCATACAAACGTCGAGAGCGCACCGCAGCGGTAATGTTGCGTGAGGCGCATCTCGCGAGAGATGTAGCAACAGCGCAGTAGGCACCCACATCTGTGGGCGCCACGAGCGCGATTCAATCACTCCATGACACGCATTGGTGCATGAACGATCGTCGACGCCCCACAAGGCGCGGTCGCGGTCCGCGCCCGCAAAACCGCGGCGGTGGACCCCGCGATACGCAATCCGAAGCCAGTCCGTACCGCGATGATGGACTGCCCATGAACGGCGAATCTGCAGGGCCCTTCCCGATGGCTAACGGAGAGGACGCGAGTGGTCCCGCGCCGAGCAGCGAATCGGACTCCGTCGTCGATTCGAATTCCGGCAACGCATCGCCGTCCTCGGCGCCCAATACGCCTGCAGCCAACACAAATGCCGGCGGCCAGTCGACCGGAGCCGGGCAGAGCAATCAAGGCGGCGGGCAGCAGCATCAGGCGCCCCGGGACGGACGATTCCCCAACAACAATGGTAGGCGTGGCAGACGTGGTCGCGGGCGGGGTACTCCGCGTCCGGAGCACCACAACAACGGCGCGCCGCCACCACCGATCGTTGCAGACGGCACCGTAACGGGGTGGTTCGATTCGTCGCGCGAAGGCGGTTTCGTCCGGCGCGCGGACGACAGCTATCTGCCGACACCGGGCGATCCGTTCGTCGCGCCGTTCATGGTTCGCCAGTTCGCGCTACGCCGCGGCGATCTTATCGAAGCGACGACGGGTCGCGATCACCGTGGACGCATTACGTTAGTCGAGCTGCAGCGCGTCAACGGTGACGATCCGACGAGCGCCCAGCGCCGCCCCGATTTCAGCTCGCTCATCGCGTCGTACCCGGAGCGCAAGCTCGTGCTCGAAACGGGACGAGGAGCCAAGGGAGGTCCGGAGCTCACGCGGCGCGCCATCGATCTCATCGCGCCGATCGGCTATGGCCAGCGCGCGTTGATCGTCGCACCGGCACGCGCCGGCAAGACGATGCTCCTGCAAGCGATCACCGAAGGCATCGCCATCAACCACCCGGAAGCCGTACTGCTCGTGCTGTTAGTCGACGAGCGCCCGGAAGAGGTGAGCGAAATGATTTCGTGGGGCCGCGGCGAGGTCGTCGCGTCGAGCTTCGATCAGCCGGCGGAGCGTCACGTCGACGTCGCAGACATGGTGCTCGAGCGCTCGCGGCGCTTGGTGGAAGGCGGGAAGGACGTCGTCATCGTGCTCGACTCGCTCACCCGGTTAGCACGCGCGCACAACACGGTGGAACGCGGCACGGGGCGAACGTTGAGCGGCGGTCTCGACGCGACGGCGATGGCCAAACCGAAGGCCTTCTTCGGGTCGGCGCGGTCGGTCGCACCGCAGCACGGCGGCGGATCGCTCACGATCATTGCAACCGCGCTCGTGGAAACCGGCTCCCGAATGGACGACGTGATCTTCGAGGAGTTCAAGGGAACCGGTAACTGCGAGATCAAGCTCGATCGCGGGTTGGCCGAGAAGCGGACCTACCCTGCTATCGACATCGCGACCAGCGGCACGCGTCGCGAGGACAAGTTGTTCCGACCCGATCAACTCGATGCCGTCTTCACGCTCCGCCGCGGCCTGCAGCAGATGCCGCCACAGTCGGGCATGGAGTGGCTCATCAAGCGCATAGCCGCGACGCCCAACAACGACGCGCTGTTGTCGGGCCTCTAAGAGCGCAGGGAAATGCCTCGGACCGGACGCGCCGCGCCCGGGTTCACGTGGCAGGGTTCGCGAGCTCGTCCCAGAGCATCGCGATGGCGCGCGTCCCCTTCACGAAATTCTCGTCGCTCATCCATTCGTTAGGCGCATGGGCGTTCTCGCCCGGCAGGCCGAACCCGATCAGCAGCACCGGGACGCCGAGGATCCGCTCGAAGTCGCCGACGACGGGAATGGAGCCGCCCTCCCCCGTGATCACCGGCTCGCGACCGAACGCGCCGGCGAGCGCCCGGCGCGCGGCGTCGACTAACGGCCCGCTCATCTCGGCGCGCCACGGCAGGCCGCCGTGCAGCGCGCGCACGGTCACGGTCACGCCGCTGGGCGCCACACGCTCGACGTGCGCGGTGAGCACCTTCTTGATCGCATTCGGCGACTGATCGGGAACGAGACGACAGCTGACCTTGGCCATTGCCTTACCGGGTAAGACCGTCTTGGCGCCTTCGCCGGTGTAGCCACTGAGCAAGCCGTTCACCTCGCACGTTGGGCGAGTCCAAATGCGCTCGAGCGTCGTGCGGCCAGCTTCGCCGTCGAGCGCCGGTGCGCCGACCTCCTTACGGAATCGCTCTTCGTCGAACGGCAGAGCGCGCATTTCTTTGAGCACGCGCGGCTCCCAGTCGCGCACGTCATCGTAAAACCCGGGGATCGCGACGTGCCAGTGCTCGTCGTGGAACGAGGCGATGATTCGGGCGAGCGCCGTAGCCGGATTTACGACGGCGCCGCCGTAGATACCCGAATGCAAGTCCGACGACGGCCCGACTACCTCGATCTCGAAGTATGCGAGACCTCGCAGTGATGACAGAATCGACGGCAGGCCGGGCGCGAACATCGACGAGTCCGAAATAACGCAGTAATCCGCGCGGAGGCGCTCGCGGTGCCGCTCGATGAACGGCGCCAGGTTGTCGCTGCCCACTTCCTCTTCGCCCTCGGCGAGCACGATCACGTTGACCGGAAGCGAGCCGCGCGTGGCGAGGTGCGCCTCGAGCGCCTTGATGTGCAAGAAGAGCTGGCCTTTGTCGTCGACGGAACCGCGAGCGTATATGCGTCCGTCGCGAACGGCCGGCTCGAATGGTGGCGTGGTCCACAGATCGAGGGGCTCGACGGGCTGCACGTCGTAGTGCCCGTAGATGAGTACGGTCTTGGCGCCGGCCGGAGCTGCGCGCCATTCGCCCAGCACAACCGGGTGGCCGCCTGTCGGGAGGATTTCAGCCTTGAGGCCGGCGGCGCGCATCGACCCGGCCAGCCAATCCGCGGCGCGCGTCATGTCCCCGCGATGCTCGGACCGCGCGCTCACACTCGGGATACGCAGAAATGCGAACAGCTCGTCGTGGATGCGCCGGTCGTTCGTGGCGAGGAAGTCGGAGAGCTCTGGAGCGATGGCCGTGGTCATGGAGAAGTCGTTGAACTCGTGAAGCCAACAAGCGGGGTCACCGGACATGAGCAAACATTCTTGGCTGCCGCGCCTCGAAGCAAGTGCGCCGGCGTATCGGATTCAGGGCGCGAATCCCTTGGGAGGCCACGACGCGTGCCAGTGTTCGAGCAGCCACACGCGCCGGCGCGTGCGGACCTCGGCGCCGCGCTTCAGGTCCACGACATCCAGCAGGCGCGCGTCATCGAAGTAGGGGCGCAGGCGGCGAACCACGGGGCCGACGGTGTCGGCGGCCTGGATCTCGAACGCGAGGATGAGGTCGTCGCCGCGTCGCGCGACATCGGCGAATCCGGGCCACAGATCGTACTGGTTAGGCCGACCTTCGAGGTTGAGTGAAAACGTCTGCGGATGCGACGGGAGATGGAACGCGATCTCGGATGCCTCTTGGTAGCGGTCGCCGCCCAGCCAGACCCGCGAGCCCGTGCGCACGGTTTCCCGATTGGCGAGGTTTTGCATCCGTGAGGCGAGCGCGTCCCATCCGGTGCCGCGCGCGGTTGGATCGTCGCGCGCGGTGAGCGGAAGCACCGGCACGACCGACTGGAGATAGATCCCGAGCGCCATGATCCCGCCTAACGCGCAGCCGGCGACCACCCATCGCGACCATGCCCGCGTTCGTCTGCCCGATGTTTGCGCGGCGAGCAGCGCGATGGCCGACATGTAGGCGGGAGCCTGCCAGTTCGCTTCGGCGGGGTGTCGCAAGGCGCCGATGCAGAAGAACAGAAACACGGTCGCCGAAACGCTGGCCAGCAGTATCTGCCGCGGATCACGGCTCCGCGCGCCTCTCACGACCGCGATCGCGAACAGCACGAAGAGGATGGGAGACACGAGCGCAATCTGTCCGCCAAGCAAGGATGTCTCTCGCGAAAACGGCGTCCCGTGACCCGAGCCGAATCCGTGATCGAGCTGGAACCGGAACGACACCCACTGATGCCGAGCGTTCCACAGGATGACCGGCAGAAACACGAGCAAGGCGACGACGGTGGCGACGTACGGACCCGGCGTGCGCAGCTGGCGGCGCAGGGATGGAGCGGCCAGGCACGCGACGAGCACGCCTAACGGTAGCAGCACGGCATTGTACTTGGACACGAACGCCAAGCCTAACGCCAGGCCCGCCGCGAGCCACCACCAGGTCGCCGTCGCGCTCCCGGGCGCGGCGGAGACGGCGTGATCGAGCAGCAGCAAGGTGAGCGCGAACGCACACAACAGCGGCGCGTCCGGCGTGGCGAGCACGAGACCGGCGGCGGCGAGGGGCATGCAGCACAACGCGAGCGCCGCGACGACGGCGGCGCGATCGTCGGCTAACCGGCGCGCGAGTAACACGAGCATCACCGACGCTGCCCACCCGACGCACACACTGCCAACGCGCACGCCGAACGGCGTCGGGCCGAACACGGCGGTGCCTGCGCGGATCAAGAGCGCGATGGCCGGCGGATGGTCGAAGAATCCGCCGGCCAAATGGCGCGACCACTCCCAGTAGTATGTCTCGTCCGGCGGCAGGGTGATGATCGTCGCAAACACCGCGCGGATGATCGCGGCGGCCGTGACGATGAGAAGGGCCGCGGACGTCCCACGCGACCGAACCGGCCGCCGGTCCGTCACGGCGCGCGTCTGGCGCGGCGGCGATCGCGCGCGTACACGGCCAGCGCGTTCGCGACCCACGCCCAGGTGATCCAGGTGAATCGCTCCGGACCGGACATCGTGCGCAGAATGGTCCACGCAACGGCGGGCAGGGTCGCCACGAGGAGAACGCGAGAGCCGGCGGCATCGGGCGACCGCCGCGCCACCACCTGCACGGCATGACGTCTCGTCGTCCGTATGCGGTGAACGATGGCGTGGCCTAACGAGTCGGGCGACAGGGCGCGCCAGCCCGCGATGTGCATCACGCCCCACGCAACGGCCGTGCGGCCCCAGCCGTGATTGTCGGATCCGGCGACGAGCGCGAGGTCGAGACTATCGGCGAGATGCATGATGCGCGCGTGATCGCGCTGGCCTTGTTCGATGCCGCGCGGCGATCCGTCGGACAACTCGATGGCGATCGCGCCGTGCACGCCGGTGGAATCGGGAGCCGGAAGGCGGCCGAGATTGTCGGGGATGGTCTGCACGAGCACCGGAAACCGTGGGGCTGGCGTGTTCGCCGTGGCCGTATCGAGACCGAGACGCGCGGTCGCGCTATCGGCTGCGTCGAGCGCGACGAGGTGATTGTGCCGGCCGACGAACTCGACTCCGGACAGTGTGACGAGATCGTCGCCTGCTCGCGCGGGATTGCGTCGTGCGGCCTCGCGCGCGCCCTCGAAGCGGCTGTGGTCGGTGATGTAGGCGACGTTGAAGCCTGCGTCGCGGTGCCACGCACGATTGGCGTCGGGTGTGAACGACGATCGGCCGTCATGTGAAAACCTGGTGTGACTGTGGACGTCGATGGCCAATGCATCGGCATCATCGAGCGTCAAGCGCGCCATGGGGCGAGGTGCGACGACACAGATCACCAAGAAGGCAAGCAGTCCAGCGAGTGCGATGAGCGCAAGCTGAAGCTCGCGAAAGATCGACGTACGGGCACGGCGCGCGCGCAACTGGCGCCACACCAGGTAGAGGGCCGCGAGCGACACGAGGAGCGCGACGACCTGGCTCACGCTCAGCAGCGTGAGGGCATCCATGACATCGCAGACCGGCGCGAGCGCAATGAACCCGGGACCGAGCGCGAGGTGCGCGCCGGCTGCGCTCGCGCGCGATTCCAGATCGACGAGTGGAGATATGGCAAACGGCCAACTGCCGACGACGAGGCACGTAATGACGATCGCGGGCAGGTGGTCCGGACCGCGCCGGTCTGCGCCGACTACATTGGAAGGCATGGTGGGATTATATGGCACACGATGCCGAATGGCAGTGAGGTTCAGGCGGCCGTTCTTGTTCGGCGGCGTGGTACGGACATGAACCGTCTGGCACGCGAGACGAGTCCGTATCTCCGGCAGCACGCGGAGAACCCGGTCGACTGGCATCCATGGGGACCGGAGGCGCTCGATCGCGCGCGCAGCGAGGGGCGGCCGATCTTGCTCAGCATCGGGTATGCGGCGTGTCATTGGTGCCACGTGATGGCGCACGAGTCATTCGAGGACGCGGAGACGGCGCGCCTCATGAACGAGTGGTTCGTGAACATCAAAGTCGATCGTGAGGAGCGGCCCGACCTGGACGCGATCTACATGAGCGCCGTGCAGGCGATGACGGGGCACGGCGGCTGGCCGATGACGGTGTTCTTGACGCCGGATGGCGTTCCGTTCTACGGCGGCACGTACTTTCCGCCTAACGATCGACAGGGCATGCCGTCGTTCCGGCGCGTGTTGACCTCGGTATCGACGGCGTTTCGGGAGCGGCGCGGCGACGTGGAGGCGGCGGCGGCCCAGGTGCGGGCGATGTACGGGCGCATCGACACCGGCGCGGCGTCGCGAGTGCCGACGGTGGCGGCGTTGGCGACGGCGGCGCGCGGCATCGCGCGCCGCTATGACGAACGGCACGGCGGCTTCGAGCGCGCGCCCAAGTTTCCGCATGCGATGGCGCTGGATTTCGCGTTGGCGGCGTGGCGGCGCGGGCTCATGCCTAACGGCATGATCGTGGCGCGGGACTCGTTCCTGGCGATGAGCCGCGGCGGGATCCACGACCAGGTCGGCGGCGGCTTTCACCGGTACAGCGTCGATGACCGCTGGCTCCTGCCGCATTTCGAGAAGATGCTGTACGACAATGCGCTCCTCTGTCGGTTAGGCGTACATCTGCACCAGGTGACGCACGATCCCGAAATCCGGCAGGCGGTCGAGGACACGATCGGCTGGCTGGGCGCGGAGATGACGGCGGATGGCGGCGGCTTTTATTCGTCGCTCGATGCGGACAGCGAGGGCGAGGAGGGCCGCTTTTACGTATGGGACGCGGACGAATTCGACGCTGAGTTAGGCGAAGACGCCCGTGTCGCGGGCGCGTATTGGGGCGTGACGCGCGGCGGCAACTTCGAGGGACGCAACATCCTGCACGTGGCGGCGGACCCCGACGCCACGCTGGCGCGCGTGGGCGGCGCCCTCACGCGCGACGATCTGCACGGCCTCGTGCGCCGGGCGCGCGCCGCGCTGGGCGCGGCGCGGGCGCGGCGCACGAGGCCGGCGCGGGACGAAAAGATCCTCGCATCGTGGAACGGACTCATGGTGCGCGCGCTCGCCGAAGCGGCGCGCGCTCTGGAGCACGACCACGCACGCACGCTCGCCATGCGCGCCGGCACCTTCCTGATGCAGGAGATGGTGGCCGATGGTCGCGTGCTGCGGGTGTACAATCCCGCGCGCGATGCCCAACGGACGATCGGCTTCCTCGACGACCAGGCGGCGGTCGCGCTGTCCGCGCTGTCGCTCTATGAGCTGACGTTCGACGAAAGATGGGTCGGCCATGCCCAGCAGTTGACCGAATCCATGCTGCGCTGGTTCTGGGACGACGGCGCCGGCAGCTTCTTCGACACGGCGCACGACCACGAAGCACTGATCACGCGGCCGCGCGACAGCACCGACAACGCGACCCCGGCCGGGACGTCGCTGGCCGTCGAGCTCCTGCTCCGCATGGGCGACCTGCTGGACAGCGAGCGGTGGCGCCAGCGCGCCCTCGACGTGTTGTCGAACACCGGCGAGGCAATCGAGCGCTATCCCCTCGCCTTCGGTCATCTCCTCGTCGCCGCCGACATGGCGGTGTACGGACCGGTGGAGGTTGCTCTGTTAGGCGATCGCGCGAGCGTCGGGTTCACTGCCCTCGACCGCGTCGTCGCCACGCAGTATGTCCCCGGATTGGTGTTGGCCGGAGGCCAGACGAACGGCGGCGTGGCCCTGTTGCGGCAGCGCGAGTTGATCAACAACGCGCCGACGGCCTTTGTGTGCCGCCGGTACACCTGCGATGCCCCCACGACGCTGCCCGAGACGCTCAGCGCGCAACTCGAGCTCGCGGTCGATGCGCCGCCACCCGGCGAGTTCGGCGGCCGGCCGGCCAACGGTTAGGCGCGCAGGCAGCTCAGAGGTCGCCGCACGCCATGAGAATGGTGTGGCAGTGGGCACAGGTGAGCTTGCACCGGAGCCACACCAACTCGGCGCTGCCGCATACATCGCATACGGCAGCGTTGGGCGCCGGCGCGCCGCGCGGCAGGGGGTCATCGGGCTCGAGCTCGTCCGGAGCCGACGGCCGCTGATCGGAATTGGTCATGAGTCGCTGCGCTCCGCGTGGTGAGGGCACACGCCCAACGATGGCATCATCATCGTAACCTGTAACGTAGTCGCTCAGCGAGCACGGCAGTGCGCGTGTCCCGCCTGTACGCATCTCACGGTACACGAAACAACGACGCCCGCGAGACTCGAAGTGACACGGGCGTCGGGTCGTGATGGCTGGCGAGTCCTAGCGCCACCGGCCTTCGATCCAATACCAGCCGCCGCGGTCGTGTGCCCAATGTCCCGGTCGCCACGCGCGGTATCCGCGCTCGGGAACCAACCACCGTCCGGAAATCCAGACATACTGTCGCGTGTCCCAATTCCAATGTCCCGCGACCCACACATAACCTGGTCCGGGC
>DATNAM010000119.1:0-2351 GCA_035572595.1 Gemmatimonadaceae bacterium | reverse complement strand
TGCTGCCCGCGGCAGCGGATTGGCTCGAGGCGGATTTGTCGCAGGCACCAGGCGAGTTGGTGAGCGTCGCCGCTAGCATGAGATAGAGCAGGGGACGGGCCATACGATCCTCTGTTGAAGGGCAGTCGGGTGCGACACGCTCGGCATCGCGTGTCGGGTACGCCGTACAGTCTCACGCGGCCATGTTATTGGCGCGTTACTTCCGCGTTATTCCTCGGTCGCGCTGGTCACGAAGAAAATCCAGGCGATCCGCCGGCCGCCCGGCAGCGCGCGGCAGAGCAAGAACACGCGCTTGATACGCGTGCGGCATGTGCTGCACCACCAGCCAGGCGGCGTGCGCACCGTTCATGTAGCGGCATCCTCGAGCATCTGCAGCGGTGTCATCCGCCGAGAAGAAGTGACATCCACGGTTTGTCCGGCGACGAAGTGTTGCCGCGCGTGGCGCGCTAGTGTATCCAATGCGAACGCGAATGCGCAAAATGGGAATCACGCTGCCTCCGCGATGACGGCGGGACGCGCCGGCATCGCTGTCGTGTGTCGTGCGTCCGCCGGCGCGCAGCGGGGCGCGCACGATTGGCGTGCTCCTCGCCGCCGAGTGCAGCGCCGGCTCAACGGATGAATAGCGACGTGCTCGGACCCGACCTCCGTGGACGCTACCGCGTCGAGCGCGAGTTAGGCGCTGGCGGCATGGCCACCGTCTACCTCGCCGACGATCTCAAACACCACCGCCAGGTGGCGATCAAGGTCCTCCACTCCGAGATCTCCGCGCTCGTGGGTCCGGAGCGGTTCTTGAAGGAGATCGAGCTCACGGCGAGCCTCCAGCACCCGCACATCCTGCCGCTCTTCGACTCGGGTTCCGCCGACGGCCTGCTGTACTACGTCATGCCGTTCGTCGACGGCGACACGCTGCGCCGCCGGCTCGAGCGCGAAAAGCAGTTGCCCATCGCCGACGCCGTGCGGATCGCGACCGAAGTCGCGGATGCGTTGCAGTACGCCCACGGCCGCGGCATCGTGCACCGCGACATCAAACCCGAGAACGTCCTGCTGCAGGATGGCCACGCGCTCGTGGCCGACTTCGGCATCGCGCTGGCGGTGCAGCAGGCGGGCGGCCAGCGCATGACGCAAACCGGCTTCTCGCTCGGGACGCCGCAGTACGTGAGCCCCGAGCAGGCGATGGGGGAGCGCGACATCGGGCCGCGCTCGGACGTGTACTCGTTAGGCGCGGTGACCTACGAGATGCTGGCGGGCGAGGCGCCCTTCACCGGACCCACGATGCAGGCGATCGTGGCGCAAGTGATCACGGGAGAGCCGCGGTCGCTCGCCGCGCGGCGGAAGAGCGTCCCGCCGCACGTGGACGCGGCCGTCTCGACCGCGCTCGAAAAGCTGCCCGCCGATCGATTCGAGAACGCCAAAGCATTCGCCGATGCGCTCGGGGACTTGGGATTCCGCGCCGGCAGCGCGCGATCGACTGTGCCGGCGCGGACGTCGCGCTCGCGGATGGTCCCGCTCCTCGGGACGGCGCTCGTTGCGGTTGCGGCGCTCGGCGCGTGGGGATGGCTGCGCCCCGCGCCAACGGCCGCGGCCGGTGTCGCGTGGCGCGTCCCGATCGCGCTCCCGGATTCCGTGGTGCCGGGCGGCGACGTGTCGATTTCGGGCGACGGCTCCACGATTTTCTTTGGCGCCGAAGTCCATGGCGTTAGGCAACTGTACCGCCTGACGTCAGCTACCGGGCGCGCCGAGCCGGTGCCCGGCGTGCCGGGCGGGTGGATTTCGCCCGATGGCCGGCGGGTGGCCTACCAGAAGGGCACGGGCGACATCGTGGTCCTGCCGTTAGGCGGTGGCGTGCCGGCCGTGGTGGCGCACATCGAGCGCGCGCGACTCGGCCACTGGCTCGATGACGGGCATCTCCTCGTGAAGGATCAGGATGGTTTGCTCAGCGTTCCCACCGGCGGCGGCGCACCGATTCGCCTCATTCGCCGCGACAGCATCGCGATTTACGACAACGCGGCGCCGCTGCCGCCGGGCGACGGCATCCTCTTCAACATCTTTGCCTACGGCGGGCGCTTCGACACCGCGCGGGCCGGGATCGCGGCGGTCGGGCTGCGCGGCGGAAAGGTGGTCCGCCTAACGCAGGGACGCTTCGCCGAATTCGCGCCGCCCGATCACCTGATCGTCAATCGCGTCGGCGACGGCTCGATCGTCGCCTTCCCGTTCGACCCGAAGCGCCTCCGCATCACCGGCCCGTCCGTCCCGATCGTGACCGGACTGCCGCCGGGCGGATATTCCGACGTCGGCGAATTCGACGTGTCGGCCACGGGACGTATGGTCTACCTCGAGGGCGATGATTCACG
>DATNAM010000118.1:0-16747 GCA_035572595.1 Gemmatimonadaceae bacterium | reverse complement strand
TGGTCGCTTGCTGGGTGTCAGGGAGGATCGCAAACTTCAGCCTGCTGTTGCGGACAGCGTGATCCGGACCACTACTGCACAGCTTGATCGCGAGTTTGGAAAGCGAAAGGCTTGCAAACCCGGTCCTGTTGACTCCCTGATGGGTTCAAAGGCGTTCTTGCCCTATGCTGAAACCGACCCTGGCGTGCCCGCTCACGATCGCGCGGTCGTGCTTGGCGACAATGAATTCAATGCCGCCGTGGGCAGACGCGCCCGTTGCCGGTACTGACTTGACCCACAATCGCAAAGACGCCGCGGAAGAGGACATATGAACCGTGGAATGCTTTTTCTATTCGCCTTGACGCTCAGTGTTTGCGCGACAGGCTGCGGGCATGAACGAGAGCAGGCACGTACCACAAAATCAAAGCAGCTTTCGTCGCCTCGATTGCTCTCTGCCTGCCCGGATCGACACGTCGACCAAGCTGGTTGGAAAGAAACCACCTCACGCGACGGTCGTATCACACTTCGTGTTCCACCGGGCTACTCAGAGAGTCGCCCGAGCTCGACCGAAGTCTGGTTCTTAAACGGTGGCAGCGTTGGCTATCGGCTCGCGTCTAGAGATCAGCGCTGGCAGGACAGTCTGTTGGCGGATTCCACCGCACCGACAAGAGGGTGGTGCCAAGAACAGATTGACGGCAGGTCGGCGTTAATTCAATTCACTTACGCCGCTCGGGCAACCGGCGCCGGCTACTACATCTCGCAGAGAATGCCGCTGGAGGCCGACAGCGAGCTGCTAATCAGTGGGCTCATGCGAGACACGCTTCGCGCTGGGGTACTTCTGGCGATTGCTCGCAGCGTCCGCATCAATCCTCGATAGTCCGCATGGCTGACAGCCGAAAGGGGAAAGTCGACGAACGCAATATTCACGAGATCATTCGCAATCGGGACAAGATTCGATGCACACACTGAGACACTACCACTTATCAGTGGAGAGCGCGCGCGTGCTTCTACTAGCCGCCTTCGCTGTCGGGTTCGCCAGCTGCGCGAGAAATAATGACTCGCGCGAAGCAGGTTGGCGCATTGTTCGAGGTACAGGTTTTCGCCTAACGGCTCCGGATACGTTGAAGTTGCGCGAAGCTCATGCGGCCGACTTTCAGCTCTATTCACTCACGGCTCGATCAGGCAGGGTACTGCTCCGCATTTACTCAGGGAACTTTCCGTCTCCACTTAGACTCTCGAGCACCATCATCCCCGCCCTGCAAAGCAAGCCATTGATGACTGACACCACGATTCGCTGGCGATCAGGCACGGGCGTGCTAGGACGAGAAACGCTCTTCCGGATAGGAAAAGGCACCGAGTATCCTGAGTTCTTGGACGTTTGGTATGACAGCCTCAGTCATGTGTTGGCAGCGGAAGGTGACAGCATTATTCAAACGATCCGCCCAGAGTCCACCGGAATGCCGCACTGACCGAATAGAACACGACGCTTGGCCAACCCGCTCATGCCCACAACTGCGGTCGAGTACGCCTTACCAGAACGACAATCGGGCGCGGCGTCCATAGACGCGGCGCCCGACTTGTCTTCTTCCTCCTTGCCGCTGACCTGACCCCGTTTTCAGTCCAGTTATTCGTACCGATCGTGGGGGTTAGGAGTTGAAGATGTCATCGCCGTGAAGCGCTAACCCGATGCAACTCTTTGCTGGTAGCTGTGGCAAATGCCGAGGCGCAATCGAGCAAAGTGAATCGGGCGCCGCATCCGTAGACGCGGCGCCCGATCTGTTAGCCCCTCCAACCTCCACGCCGCCTAACAACCTGAGCGGCGCTCCCTCAGCTCTCATGCAGCCCACTCCCGCTTGAGCTCCTCCGCCGTCCGCCCCCGCCGAATCGCCATCACCGCCCGATCCCGGAGCTGCCTCACCCGCTCCCTCGTCACTCCCAACATCCCCGCAATCTGATTGAGCGTCATCGGCTCCCCACTCTCTAAACCGAAGTAGAGAATCAGCACCCGCCGATCCCGCGGCGGCAACGTCTCCAATGCCCGCATGAGCAGCGTCCGCCGCGACTCCTCCTCGATCCGCCCCGGCAACGCATCCTCGTCCGCATCCTCCACCGACAGAATGCTCGCCAACGTCCGCCCCTCCCGCTCGCCGTGCCCTTCGCCTAACGGCTCGTCGAAACTCCGCTCGGGCTGCGTCAACCCCTGCAAGTCCTTCACCATCGCCGGCGACAACTGCGCCACGAACGCCAGCTCGTCCACCGTCGGCGCTCGGCCTAACGAAGACTCGAGCGCCGCGCGCGCCCGCGCGATGCGCGTCAGGTCGCTCGCCCGGTTGGCCGGAAGCCTAACCGAACGCGACTGCCGCGCCAACGCGGCGTGGATCGCCTGCCGGATCCACCACACCGCGTACGAAATGAAGTTCACACCCACGTCGGGATCGAACTTGTCCGCCGCCCGCACCAGACCCGTGTTCGCCTCGGCAATCAAATCCTCCAGATCGAGCCCCCGATGCTGATACTGCTTCGCAATCGAGAACGCGAACCGAATGTTCGCCGAGATGAGCTTGTCCCGCGCGTCCGCCTTCTCGTCAGCCGTCGCCTTGGGATCACGCATCACACGCGCAAGCGCCTTCTGCTCTTGAGCGGTCCGCTGCGGAATCTCATGCGCCTCGGCGATGTACAGGTCGAGCAAATCCTGGCTCGCCTGCGTGGCATCTATTGTCGGATTCTGCGGCCGCCGCGCTCTCGCCCGCCCGGGGCTCTTCTGCGCGCGCTCGCGATCGACTGTCTTCTTCACAAAAACCTCCTTTGACTCGCGCCGCCGCCTCCCTGCGCCTTCACTCTCCCAGCCCGCCCCCCGGTCAACCCCACCAATCGCAACCGTCTTGGATCCGCAGGCCGGACACCCACCCTACGGTGAACGTTCGTACCATAGAATGAGTTCCACGCGCTCATTTCGCTAGGCCAACCCGTTCGAACACTTGTTTTGGGGCCAAAGCAATCGGCGTCCCACCGGACATACCGCCGGCCGGACGGTCTCGATTGCTCTCTTCCAAATACCACAATCCACCACTCGAGGTTCCCACCACCTCCGCTACCCCATCACGAGACATTCGCGTCCAAGAAATCCAGAGTCCGCTGCCACGCCACCTTCGCATCCCGCTCGCTATACACGGGCCTCGTGTCGTTGAAGAACGCATGCCCGGCGTCGTAGTAGTGATACTCGAAGCTCCCACCGGCCCCTTTGATCGACGTCGCCAGCGTCTGCACCGACTCCTCGCTCACCGACTTGTCCTGCTTCCCGAAATGGCCGAGTACCGGAACGCGGACGCGGCTCGCTTGGATCTTGACTGCCGGATGTATGCCGTAGAAGTCCACCACTGCGGCGATCGACTCGGGATACTCCATCCCCGCGTACATCGCGAGCTGCCCGCCCATACAGAACCCGACGATGCCGACGCGCTTCGACGTCACCGCGGGATTCGCGAGCAGATACTGCGCCGCGCCCTTCATATCCTTCCCGGCCTCGGCGATGTTGAGCGCCATGAGCAGCTTGCCGGCCTCGTCCGGACTCTTGGTGGTCTTCCCATGGTAGAGGTCGGGCGCGAGCGTCACGTACCCTGCCTTGGCGAACCGCTCCGCGAGATCTTTGATATGGTCCACCAGGCCCCAGTATTCCTGATTGACGATGAGCCCTCTCCCTTTGCCGCTCGGCGGCGTGGCGAGATATCCGGTGCCGTTGCGTCCGTTCGCTTTGAATTCGACCATGCTTCCCATCGTGCACTCCTCGCGTGAAGTAAGTAGCCGCGGCAATCCTGGCCTGCGTGCACGCCCACGGCAAGGCGTGCCCGCGCACGGCTGTGCCCGCATGGAGCCTGGCGCGCCGCATGCCTAACGTTCTGCTCGCCGACGCCGACGCGTTCTTCGTGGCGGTCGCACGGTTAGTCGACCCCGAGGGCGCGGGCCGCGCGCCCCTCCTCATCGTGGGCGGCTCGGCCGATAGCCGCGGCGTCGTCTGCTCGGCCTCGTACGAGACGAGAGCGTTCGGCGTGCGATCGGCGATGCCGGTGTCGCAAGCACTGCGCCTCTGTCCACGCGCGATGTGCGTGCCGGTGCCGCGCCGCGAGTGCTCCGTGAAGAGCCACCAGATCCGCGCGATTCTCTATCGATTCGCGCCGGTGGTCGAAACGGCGAGCATCGACGAGTGGTACCTGAACCTGACCGGCACCGAGGCGCTCTACGGCGGCGAGCCAATAGAGCGCACGGCCGAGCGCATCCGCGACGCGGTGCGCGAGGGTTCGGGACTCACCGTGTCGATCGGCGGCGGTACCAACAAGCTCGTCGCCAAGCTGGCGGTCGAGGTGGCCAAGCCCAAGCCCGGCACCGGCCGCACCGGCGTCCACATCGTGCCCGACGGCACGGAATCCGAGTTCCTCACGCGGTTCACGTTAGGCGAGATTCCGCTGGTGGGACCGCGCTTTCAGGAGCGCCTCAAGCGCCACGGCATGGTGACGGTGCGCGACGTGCTCGCGCACGACGAGCGCACCCTGGTCACCTGGTTGGGCAAACGCGACGCCCGGTGGCTGTTGGACCGCGTGCACGGCGTCGACCACGGCAAAGTGGCAGGCGACGGCGAGCTCAAGAGCCTGAGCCGCGAGGACACGTTTGCCGTCGACATCGGCGATGACGCGTCGCTCGAGCGCGAGCTGCTGCGGCTCGTGGTTCGCGCGGCGGCCGACCTGCGCGCCGAGGGTCTCACGACGCGCACGGTAACGGTAAAGCTGCGCGATTTCGATTTCTCCACGCGGCAGGCGAGCCGCACGTTGGACGATGGCGTGATGTCGGACCGCCCCATCCACGAGACGGCGCGGGCGCTGCTCCGCCGCCTGCGCTCGGCGCGCCGGTGCAAGGCCCGTCTGTTAGGCGTGTCGCTGTCGTCGCTGGCCGCGGCGCCGGCACCGTCGCAGCTGGCGTTCTTCGAGGCGCCGGCCGGTCCGCTCACCGAAACGGCGCGCGACCGGACCATCGCCCACACAGTGGACGCGCTGCGCGAGCGGTTCGGCGACGATGCGATCGGGCCCGGCGCCCTGGCGCGGCGCGCCCGCCCCGCGCCCGACGCGAGGAAGCCCGGTTAGGCGCCGGCGGCGGCGGTCTCGTCGGGCATGTCGTCCGTCCGCTCGAACACTCGGCCTAACCACGCGGTGATCCCCCACAGCTCGCCTACCACCAGCGCCGCGCCCACGATGGCGCCCGGCACCAGACCCCAGAGCCCCACCCGCGCCACGCCCACCACCGCCAGCGCTCCACCGAACGCACCGGGGATGGCCAGGCACACCGTGAGCACCACCAGCGACCCGACCATCGTCAGCATCCCCTGGCCGACGGCCTCGACGCCGCCCGGACGCGTCATGCCTAACCGGATCCATCCCGGGAACAAGAGCGCGCCGGCGTTCTGCACCAGCAAGCCGAGCGCGCTCACCACCGGGACCAGGATGAGAAACGTCACCAGCAGCGCCGTTTGACCGGACCACGTGGCGGTGATCGGGTTGGGCGGCGGCGCCAGCACGTAGCCGATCAGCAGCATCGGCACCTGCACTGCCGCGAGTGTGACTAACGCGGCGCCGAGCTCGGCGCGGACGAGGGTCGCGCCGCGCACCGGCAGCGCTCGCAACACCTCGAGCTGCAGCATGTCCAACCGTAGATCGTTGCGCACCCACAAGGGACCCGCCAGCACGAGCATGAACGCGAACCCCACGGCGAGCCGCCCGACGAGAACGACGACGCTGTCGGTGGGCGGCATCACCTGGTTCAGCAACACCATCGCGACCACCACGGCCACGGCGATCGCAATCACGGTGCGTATCGCCATCGTGCGGCCTAACGCAGTGACGTTCTTCCAGATGATGGCCGCCGCCGGCGTGCTGCGAACGGGGAGCGGCAGGCGGAAGCGCCGGCGAATGCCGCTTGCGGCCGGCATCGTGGCGCGCCCCGCGCGCCGCACCAGCGCCACCGCGCGCCGCGACGCGTTGGCGGCGGCCGCTTCCTCGAACGCCGCGTCGGTCCGGAGCACCCATATCACGTGCAGCGCCACGAGCAGCAGCGCCGGCCACAGCGCGCCTAACCACGCTCCCAGCGACGGCGCGAACGCCGGCGCCAGCAAGAGCGTGAACGGATACAGCACGGCCCGGCTCGTCGGCGCGTGCAACACCGCGATGGCGCCGTCTAACGTGTGCCCGGCGGCGATGCCGGCGCGCAACGTCGGGATCTGCGCCGCCACGCCCCAAACCACCGCCACCGCCGCGGCCGCGACCACGATGATCGCACCCAAATGCCGGCGCAGCCCCGATGCGCCGTGCTCGGTTGCGCTCTCGCGCACCAGCGACGCGCCCACGCGATGCAGGTAGAGCGTGGTATAGATGATCCACAGCGATACGGCGCGCTCGCCGACCGATCCGTACGCTCGACCCAGAATCACGAGCGAAAACAGCACGCTCGGCAAAATTACGATCTGCGCCTGGAGCAGCTTGAACGCGACTAACTGGCGTCTCGTGAGCGGCGCGGCAAAGAGCAGTTGTACTTCGGCAACGGAAAAGTTGAGCGCCACCTCGTCGCTGCCGAAGAGCCACCAGCTGGCCACCAGCACCGCCACCCCCAGCGCGTACACCAGGTACGCCGTGCTGCCGAGTCCACCGATGGTGAATCCGGTTCCGCTGCCGCCGCGCGGATGGGCGATGAACCAGAAGTACGCGATGCCGACGATGAGCGCGAGCGCGTAGCGCGGCTGCCGCGCGCGGCGCGCCCGCCTAACGGTGCGATTCACCACCCCGCGCGCGATCAGCCACGCGAGCGCGCCGAACCGTCCGCTGGCCTCTGCTGGTTGCATCAGCGTGCCGCCGGCTCGCCGTCGCCGGTGAGCGCCAGGAAAATGTCCTCGAGCCCGCGCCCCGCAAGCTGCGGACGCTCGGCGATGATGTCGTCGAGCTTGCCGATCGCCACCGCGCGTCCGCCGTAGATGATGAGGATGCGCGTGCACAGCTCTTCCACCAGTTGCAGCAGATGGGAGCTCAGCACCACCGCCGCGCCCTCTCGCGCCCGCGAGACGATCGTCGCTTTCATCCGGCGCATTCCGCCGGGGTCGAGGCCGGTGAGCGGTTCGTCGAGCACCAGCGCTTTGGGATCGTGCAGGAGACCGCACGCGATGGCGAGCTTCTGCCGCATGCCGCGGGAAAGCTCGGTGGGCAGGGCGTCGCGCTTCTCCGTGAGCTCGAGCTCCGCGAGCAGCGGCGGGATGCGTTGGGCGGCGTCGGCCACGCCGTAGAGGCGTGCGATGAACTGCAGATGCTCTTCCACCGACAAGTACTCGAACAGGTGCGGCTCGTCGGGAATGAACGCCAGCGCGCTCTTGGCCTGAACAGCCTGGGCGGCCAGGTCATAGCCGCCGATGTGGATGGTGCCGCTCGTTGGGCGAATGATGCCGCTCAGGCTGCGCAGCGTGGTGGTCTTGCCGGCTCCGTTAGGCCCGACCAAGCCCAGTACTTCGCCGGCATCGACGGTGAACGAGAGGTCGGAGACGGCGGTGAGGTTTCCATAGAGCTTGGTGAGACCGCGGACGTCGATGCCGGCCGCGCGCGGGCTCGAGGGGAGGGGGTCGGTCATGTCGGTTGCGTTAGGCGTCGGATGGGTCGAGCAGCGCTCGCAAAATGGTGACGGCCGCCTTCTCGATGCGGCGCCAATCGGCGTCCTGGTGTGGGCGGAGCCCGAAGAATGGTACGTTGGCGTCGGAGCGCGTGGCGAGTACCGTGAGACCGGCGGTCACGAGGGCGCCCACGGCCTCGAGGTCGAATCGCGCCGGCACCGCGTGCGCGTCGCGCAGCGCGGCGCCCAACCCGGACAACGCGCTTTCGCGACCCTGGGAGATTGGCTTGGTGATCTCGCGGTCGGCGCGTCCGGCCGCCTCCCACGCTAACGCCCGCTGGGCAACGGGACGAGCGCGGATATCGCGCGCTACATCAATGAGTGCGGCGGCGAGGCTCGAGCCGGCGGAAGGCGCAGTCGATAAGTCTGCCGGCCGGCTCGCCGGCCACGCCGCACGCTCGGCGATCACGGCGGAAAGCAGGCCATGTAGGCCGCCGAAGTACCGATAGATCAGGACTTTGTCGACTCCGGCTTCCTGGGCTATCGCATTGACACCACACGCCTCGAACCCATCGCGCTCGGCGATGCGTTGGGCGGCGTCCATGATCCGGGTTCGCGTGGCCTCGCGGTCTCGTTCCATGGCCTGATGTTCGGCTTGCCACCAACGGGTGACGTACTCGGCGCCGCCAGAAAAGATGCGGCGTTATGCTGAGGCACTTAATAGCTGTGGAGCAGCGACTTAGCAAGAGTCACTTGATAGTGACCTATTCGTGTCACCATAAGGTGACCGCGGCTGGGTGGCTGCGGGCACGGAGTAACTAGAAGAGCCGCTGCTGCTGGTGAGCTCGGTAAGCCCTGGACGAGCACGACTTTGCCGCACGGGTCCGCTTATTCTTCCACGTTTCTTGCTTTAGCGCTTCCCAATGATGCGCCTTGCTCATTAACATCGGTCCCCGCGCCACTTCAGAGCTCTCGATGCGCGCCGTACATCGCTCAATAACTGCAGCCGCTTTCGCCGTACTCGCCGGCCTCGCGCTTGTCTCGTGCGGCGGTAATTCCACCGGCCCATCGGGCGGCGGCGGCGCCAAGATCGTCGTCACGCCGGCCACCGATTCGCTCGTGGTTGGCACCGGCGTCACGCTCAGCGCCCGCGTCGTGAACGCGCAGGGCCAGACCGTGAGCGGCGCCAAAGTCTTCTGGAACACGTCCAACGCAAACATCGCCACGGTGTCGAGCAACGGCGCCGTGACCACGGTCGACACCGGCAGCGTGCAGATCGCCGCCAGCTCGAACGGCATCTCGGGATTCTCGAGCATCACCGTGCTGCCCAAACCGGTCGCCGCGGTGCACGTGACGCCCACGCAGCAGGTGATCAAGGTCGGGCAGACGTTCCAGTTCCAGGCGCAGCCCGTGGACGCCGACGGCAATCCGCTCGCCGGCCGCATCATCACGTGGTCGAGCGCCGATCCGACCATCGCCACCGTGAGCAACACCGGCCTCGTGACCGGCGTGAGCGTCGGCCCCACGACGATCACCGCCACGAGCGAAGGCATCCCCGGCACCGCCGCGCTGTCCGTCGGCGCGCAGACGCCGGCCACCGTCACCATCGCACCGACGAGCGTCGGCATCACCGTTGGGCAGACGTCGCAGCTCACCGCCACCGTGAAGGACGCATCCGGCGCGGTGATTGCCGGCGCCGCCGTCACGTGGTCGGTCGACAACCCCGGCACCGCCACCGTGTCGTCCACCGGTCTCGTCACCGGCATCGCCGCTGGACCGGCGACGGTCACCGCCACCAGCGGACCGGCGCACATGAATGTGCCGGTCACGGTCTCGCCCGTGCCCGCCAACGCGGTGGTCATCTCGCCCGGCTCGGCGACTCTGTTAGTCACGCAGACACTGCAGCTCGTGCCGACGGTGACCGATGCGCAGGGCAATCCGCTCTCCGGCCGCACGGTCACGTGGGCATCCAACAACACCGGCGCTGCCACGGTGAGCGCGACGGGCAGCGTCACCGCAGTAGCGCCGGGCACGGCGACCATCACCGCCACCAGCGGCGCCGCGCACGGTACGGCCACGATCACGGTCAAGCTCGTGCCGGTGGTGACGGTCGAGGTGAACCCGGGCGCCCTGGCGCTGTTCACCGGCGAGACCTCTCAGTTAGGCGTGGTCGCCCAGGACTCCGACGGCAACACGCTGAGCCTCACCGGACGTACCGTCACGTGGAAGTCGAACAAGACGACCGTCGCGACCGTGTCGGGCACGGGTCTCGTGACGGCGGCCGGCGTCGGCTCGGCCGTCATCACCGCGACCGTGGACGGCCAGCAAGGGTTCGCGTCGGTGACGGTGGCGCTGGTGCCGGTGGCGAGCGTCAACGTCACGCCGGCGTTGGACACGCTGGTGTTAGGCAAGGCGGTGACCCTCGCCGCTCAAACGCTCGACTCGGTCGGCCACGTGCTCACCGGGCGCGCCGTCTTGTGGAGCAGCAGCAACGAGAACGTCGCCCTCGTCTCGAGCACCGGCCGAGTGGTGAGCCAGGGCGTCGGGTCGGCCACGATTACGGCGACGAGCGAAGGCGTGCCGGGTACCGCGACCATCGTCGTGATCCCGGTGCCGGTGGCGACGGTGACGGTCACGCCAGCCACCAAAAGCCTCACCGTCGGCGACACGCTCACCTTCACGGCGACCACGAAAGACGCCAGCGGGAACGTCCTAACGGGACGCGTGATCACGTGGGCGTCGGACAATACCGCTGCCGCGACGGTCGACGCGAACACCGGTCTCGTCACGGCCGTCGGTGCCGGCACCGCGCACATCACGGCGACGAGCGAGGGTCAGTCGGGATCGGCTGCGCTCACCGTAGTTCCGGTGCCGATCGCCTCGGTGAGCGTCGCGCCGCAGGACACGACGCTCGCCGCCGGCGACTCGGCGCAGTTCACCGCGCAGCCCAAAGACTCCAATGGCAATCCGCTGTTGGGCCGCACGGTCACGTGGAGCTCGTCGGATCCGGCGACTGCCAGCGTCACGAGCACCGGCATGGTGCACGCGATGAAGGGCGGCGGCCCGGTGACAATCACGGCGACGAGCGAGGGCGTGCCGGGCTCCGGAACCGTGACCGTCACACCGGCGGCCCCGCCGCCGCCGCCGCCGGGACCGTAGCGGCCCGTCGCGCCTAACGAATTGGCACGTGCAGGGCGAGGCCGAATCGCGGCCCGCCCGTCACCGGGTCGAACCCGACCATCGGTTCCAGGCTCGGCGACTTGAGCGCCGCGCCCGTGGGCTGCCCGCCGCTCTTTCCGTTAGGCGCCGGCGCCGGCGGGTACGGATCGCCCCGCGCGCTCGACACGTGCAGCGCCGCCTCGATCGCGCCGGCCAGGAGCACGCCGCCCGCCACGGCCAGACCCGCGCCCAGATTCTTCCGCTTGCTGACGCTCACCGTGAACGTGTCCACGCGGCCGAACGGATCCGTGAACGTGCGAATCTCGGTGGACGTCGTCTGCTTGAGCGCCCACGCCGTGCCGCCCGCCACGCCGCCCAACACCACCACGCCCAGCACCGGCTGGTGCGTGTAGAACTGGCCGCCGCCGGGAATCAGGCCTAACGCAAACGCCGTCCCCGGACTCCGGTTGAGCGCCGTGATGCGCGACGCCACGTCGGCCCGGTCCACCGCGTTAGGCCGCAGGTCCAGATACCTGCGGAAGTCCGCCACCGCCTGGCTCGTCTTGCCCTCGGCCTGATACACCAGCGCGCGCGTGTAGAACACGTCGGCCCACGCCGGCGCCGCCGATGCGGCGCTCGAAAGCGCGCGCTCCGCGCCGGCAGTGTTGCGCGCCGCGAACGACCCGATGCCCGTGCGCAGATTGTCGCCCGCCGCGGCAGGATACGACGTTGGGCGCGGACTCGAGAGCGCATCGCTGCGATGCGGCGCCTGTCGCGAGTCGAGGCGCCACAATTCCGAGTACGCAAGCCCGGTCGATGCGGCGGCGTCGTTCGCCGCCACGTGCAGCGCCTCCTGGAAATGCGGCGCCGCGCCCGCGAGATCGCCGCGCCGAAGCGCCACGTATCCCAAGCCGGTGTGCGCACCGGCGGCGTCTTCCCCCTCGCGCAGCGCCGTCTGAAAATCACGCGTCGCCGCGTCGAACTTGCCTTCCGCCGACTCGGCATACCCTCGGCCTAACAGTGCACGGGTGTTGGCCGGGTCCACCGACAGCACGCTGTCGTACGCTGCCACCGCACCCGGCCGCCCTTGCGCGAGCTGTCGTTCCGCCTCGATCAGGAGCGCCGTCACCTGCTCGGCCGCCGTGACGCGCACGCTCGCCACCGCGCGGTCGCCCACGCTCACCACGAGACTGTCGCCGGCCTGGAGCGGCTGCGTTTGAATCGAAAACTTGGCGACGCCGGCATCGTTGGTCGACTGCGCCAGCGTGCCTAACCCGACACGCGCGGGGTACGGCCGGATCTGCACGTTGGCCTTGGACACCGGATTGCCGAACGCATCGTTCACCGCCACCGTCAGCTCGCGCGTCCCGCGCGCGCCGGCGCCGATCGCCAGCGACGGCGGATTCACCGTGGCTAACGACGCGCCCGCGGGCATCGTGGTGAGCGAAACCGCCGTGGTCCCCTCGAGCGAAGATCCATCCGATGTCACGACCGTCATGTGATATGTGCCGGCGCGCGTACCCGCCGGCACGGTGAACGTCGCGCGTCCACTCGCATCCGTGATCGCCACGGGATCGCTCTGCGCGCCTCCGGGAATCGTGCTCGCACCCTTGAGCATGAGGCGCGCACCGGGCACCGGCGTTTCGCCGCGCGCGAGATCGACGGTCACGTATGCCACGCTGCCGCTCATCGCCGAGGCGAGTCCGTTGATCACGGTGAGCGTCGGTGTGACCGGCGGCGCCTGCGGAGTCGGTTTGGCCGGCGCTTCGTCGGTCGCGCCCTTGTTGCCGCTGTTCACGCACCGATCGATCTCGCGGAAGACCTCATCGTTGGCGCCGAGCTGCTTGAGGTCCTTCCGATCGCGATCGGACGGCACGAACGCGAGACAATTGCGCCGCACGATGGCGGCGATCTCGGCTTTGGAGTACGTGCTGCCGGTGAGATAGCGCACGAGATCGCTCTTTCGGAGTGCGGATTCGCTCTGCGCGTGCGCGGTGTTCGCGGTGAGCAGCACGAACGGAACGGCGATCAGCGAGACGAAGTAGCGCGACATGGAGACCTGGAGTGGTGCGAGAGAACGACTGATGTATAGGCCGGCGTTGCTCGGGTGCGGAGCCCCGAGCATGGGTCGGCGCCCGGCTCAATCCTCGTCGAATGGCGGCGGCGCGCAAGTGAGGTGCCACCATCGCGTCCGTTCGCGGCGCCTCCGTGCGTTCCGTCAGAGCGACCGAACTGCTTCCCGCCAAGGAAGTTAGTCGATGCAAGCGCCGAGCCCGGCTGAGGCACTCGGCGTTGAGGTGTGCAAGTCCGGAGCGGCGTGACGTCTCCATCGTGGCAATCACGGGAGATCACGATGCGATGGAGCATGATGCTGGCGGCCGCGGCCGGGTTGGTGGGCGCCAGGAGTCAGGCGCAGGGCGTGTTGGTTCCGGGTCCCGGTCCGTTGCCGCGCGACGTGGGTCCGGGCATGGGAATCACGCGCATCGTGCGCACCGCGAGCACGGTGCAGGCGACGCTCACCGATCAGGTGCTGCACTACGAGGTGGACGAGACGTTCACCAACCGCGGCGGCGGGTTAGGCGAAGTGGACTACTACTTTCCGCTTCCGCCTAACGCGGCGTTCGAGGACCTCAAGCTCTCGATCAACGGCGAGATGGTGTCGGGCGAGGTGATGAACGCCAACCAGGCGCGCGCCATCTACGAGGACGTCGTGCGGCGCCGGCGCGATCCGGCGCTGGTCGAATGGATGGGGCAGGGGCTGTTGCACGCGCGGATCTTCCCGATCGGGCCGGGCGAGGAGAAGCGGGTGGTGGTGCGGTTCCAGTCGGTGGTGTCGCGGGAGGGCGACGCGGTGCGCGTCGACTACAAGCGCCCGGCGCCGGTGCCGTATTCCGTTAGGCAGCAGGCGGCGGCGTACGACACCGACGGCGAGTCGTCGTTCACGCTCCGCTATCCGGCGGGTGCGGGCTACGGCGCGCCGTATTCGCCCACGCATTCGCTGGTGGTGCGCACATCGGGCGACATGCGGACGGTCGGCGTGGATGGTGCCGGCCGCGACATCACCATCCTGCTGCCGGTGGCCCGCACCAAAGAGCCCGCGATCTCGGTGCTCACCAACGCACCGTCGGACGAGCGCGGATACGCGCTCATTACCATCGCGCCGCCCGCGGTGCTGCCGCAGTCGCTGCCGCGCGACGTCACGTTCGTGGTCGACGTGTCGGGATCGATGAGCGGCCGCAAGATCGCGCAGGCGCGCGACGCGGGCAAAGCGCTCCTCGCGACGCTCGGCCCGCGCGACCGGTTCCGCTTGATCGACTTCGACACCGACGTGCGCACGTTCCGCGACGCGTTCAGCGATGCGACGCCGGCCAACATCGAGGCAGCCGACCGGTATCTCGACGCCCTCGAGGCCCACGGCTCGACCAACATCGAGGGCGCGCTCCGCGCTGCGTTAGGCACCGCCCGCGATACCGATGGCGCGGACGACGGCGGGCGGGTCCAGCTGGTGTTGTTCCTCACCGACGGCGAGCCCACGGTGGGCGAGCGCGATCCCAAGACTCTCTCGGCGCTCGCGTCGTCGATGCGCGGAGCGCGCCACGTCTTCACCTTCGGGTTAGGCGCCGACGTCAACGCATCGCTGCTCGAGCAGGTCGCGTTGCAAGGACACGGGACGTCCAGCTTCGTGCGCCCCGACGAAGATCTCGAGCGCGCGGTGTCGGTCGTCGCCTCACGCTTGCGCGATCCGGTGCTCGCCGACGTGCACGTGGAGGCCAAGGGCATTGCGCTCTCGAGCGTGATGCCGGCAATGATTCCTGATCTCTTCGCCGGGCAGAGCATCGTGCTGCTGGCGCGCTATCAAGGGAGCGGTCACGCGACGATCCGCGTGTCCGGTCGCACGGCGCACGGGCCGGCGTCGTGGGCGCACGAGCTGGATTTTCCCGCGCGGTCGCGCGACAACAGCTTCATTCCGCGTCTCTGGGCCACGCAGCGCGTCGGCTGGCTCACGGCCGAGCGACGGGCGCAGGGGCCGTCGCCGGAAGTGGATGACGAGATCAAGTCGTTGGGCGAGCGCTATGGCATTCCGACGGAGCTCACGTCATATCTGGTGCGCGAGCCGATGACGGTGGGTTTGCCGACACCGGCGTCGCCACAGCCCGTGGGTTCGGCGGGCGTGCGGGCGCGGGCGTCCGCGTCGCCGCGCGAGATGGGATTCGAGGCGGCGAAGCAGGCGACCGCGATGCGTGCGTCGAGCTCGCTCGCGGCGGCGGACAGCGTGTCCGATGCATATGCGGCGGCGTCGCCCCGTTCGGCGACGGTGCGCCGGGTTGCCAATCGGATGTTCGAGCGGCAGTCCGACACGTCGGCGTGGATGGATCGGGGATATCGCGCGGGGATGGCGCGGATCCGCATTCAGGCGTATTCGGCGGCGTACTTCGAGCTGGTGGAAACGCTGCCCGAGCTGCGCGCGGTGTTTGCGTTAGGCGACAACGTCGTGGTGGCCGGGCGGAATCTGGCCATCGAAGTGACCACGGACGCCGGGGCCGCCACCGCGCTCGACGCGGCAGGCCGGACGGCGATCCGGGAGAACTGGTGAATGGACGACGCGGAGCGGCTCTTCCGAACGTATCATCCGATGCTCGTGCGCTACCTCACCCGTCGGTTAGGCGACCGCGACTGGGCGGAGGAGGTAGCGCAGGAGACGTTCATCCGCGCGCTTCGCCAGGACAGGCTGTCGAACGAACGGGCATGGCTGTTCACGGTGGCCAACAACCTGGTGCGCGATGATGCGCGCCGCGATGCGCGGCAGCGGGCGCGGTTGGCGCTGCTGCGCGAGGAGATGCATGACGCAGTGGTCGAGCCGGAACCGTTGTCGCTCGAGCGCGCGCAAGACGAGGCGCTCGCGCGGCGCGCCGTGAACGCGTTGGCCGAGCGCGACCGGCTGGCGCTGCTCATGCGCGAGGAAGGGTTGAGCTACGAGGAGATTGCGCAGGCGCTGAATTTGTCGGTGGGGTCGATCGGCACGACGTTGGCCCGCGCGCGGCGCCGGCTGGTGGAACAGTACGAGGCGCTGCGCGAGCCGCAGCGCGGGAGCACAGGTCATGCAGCATCTTGACGATGGCACGATCCACGCCTGGCTGGACGGTGCGTTAGGCGCCGCCCGGGCCGGCGAAGTGGAGCTGCACGTGGCGACGTGCCGGGCGTGCGCGGACCGCGTTGCCGAGGCGCGCGGCCTGATCGCGGCCTCCTCGCGCATTCTCTCGGCGCTCGATCACGTGCCGGCGGACGTGGTGCCGGCAACGGAGCCGCGCGTGGCGGCGGTAGCGGCAGCCGCGCCGCCGGTACCGATGGTGGCGGCCGCCGCCGGGCGCGCGTCGCACGACGCGCCGCCTTCGCCTAACGCCGCCGGCGCCGGCACGCGGCGCTCTTGGTGGGCGATGCGCTCCGCGCGCGTGGCGGCGGTGGTCGCGTTCGTGGCCGCGGGCACACTGGTGGTGACCCGCGAGGTGGCGCACGACACCGGCTCGGCTCCGCGCGCGTCCGCGTCGAGCACCCTGCAGCAGTCCGACTCATCGAGCACATCCGTCTCGCCGCCCGTCCCCGTCCGCGCCCCCGCTCCGGTCCCGGCCCCGGCGCAGCCCCCCGCCGGCGCCAACGCACCGCCGCCGACTGCGTTAGGCGAAGCGGCGCGCGAGGCGCGCGTCCACGCGCTCCCCCAATCCGCCACCGCCGCGCGCAAAAGACTGGCGGCGCCGGCGAGCCCGGGCCGGGCCGGCTCGAATGCATCGGGCAGCCCCGGCGGCGTCGTCCACGCCGCGCCGGCTGCGCAGTCCGCTGCGCGCCCGTTCGAGACGATGAAGGTGGCCGCCCAAGCCAAGCGCGCCGACTCGCTGGAGACGCCGCGACTCGTCGCCGTCGACACCGTGCGCCGCGGCGCGATGCTCATCCGCCGCGAGACGTACCAGGTAGGGTCCGACGA
>DATNAM010000117.1:0-9027 GCA_035572595.1 Gemmatimonadaceae bacterium | reverse complement strand
GAGACGTTAGACCGGCCACAGCTCGGGATCCTGCCGGACGATCGCGGCCGCGGCGCGCCGGCTCGCGAGCTCCTGCCGCGCACGCCGGATGCGCTCGCCCCGGACGTGCCAGGCGTACAGCATCACGGTGATGACGCCGAGCGCGCCTAACGCGACGATCCTCATCGGGCACCCTTCCCTTTCGTCGTGATCGCGGCCCAGAGCGCCGCGAACGCGAGCCCGTAGTAGACGGGCGGGACCGCATCGAGCCAGGCGTAGATGTGCTGCATCGTTAGGCCCCCCGCTGCCGGCGGCGGCTCGTGCGCGGATCCGCGGCGACCGTACGCCAGAAGTCGAGCTCCGCGCGGACGGCGTCGGCGCGCGCGCCGCGGTGCGCGTCGATCGCGCCCATGATCGCGCCGACGGCGATGCACACGAGCCCCGCGCCTAACGCGGCGATGAGCCACGGGAGGATGCGCACCAGGAGTTGGCCGGGCATTACGCGGCCCTCCCCGCATCGATCGCGGCGATGCGCGCCCGGCCGGCCTGCGTCACCTGGCCAACGAACCGCGTGAACGCGAGCGCCATGTCGAACAGCTCGTCCGCGGCGCGCTCGACGATCTCGCGGTTGCCCGAGTAGACCGCGCGATTCATGACGGCGATCGCGATCTCCATCTCGGCCTTGAACGGCATCCGGTCGGTCCGCGCGCGCTTCTCGCGGTCCGTCTTTCGGCCCGGCACAGCTTCGGTCGCGCGGATCACGCGCCAGCGGAGCTCCTGCTCGGCCGCGATGCGATACTCGCGGATCGTCAGGGGCGTCCCGTCGGCGTCGGTGCCGCTGTCCGCCGTTACATAGCGGTGATTGCGCATGGTGGATCTCAGGTGCGTGTTGAGGTGAATTGGGGCGCCGCGGTTAGGCGGCGTGCTGCGGCGGGTAGTACTCGGGAAACACCTTCTCGACGGGAAGGCCGATGGCGTCCGCGATCGCCTTCTCGACGCGCTCGCTCCGGCCTTTCCCGTTGACCACGCGCGACACGAGCGAGGCATCGACGCCGAGCATTTCGGCGATCGTCTTCATGCGCCCGTGGCCGAGCAGGTCCTTTCGTTCGTGACGGGTCAGTGGCATCCTTCAGCCCTCGGAGTCATGTTGTGAGTCAGAATGTGAGGCGCACGGGTCAATTTATGACCGCTGCGGCCAATGTCAAGAGGCTGCGGCCCACTTTTCTCCTCGGCGGCCCAATTTTAATGGACAGCGGACTCAAGGAACGGTGCACGGAAGCCTGGAGGCGCCTCACCGAGGCGGAGGGACGTCGGAACATCTCGCTCGCCGAAATCGGGCGGCGGGTCGGCAGCCTGATGAACCACAAGCCGTACGGCACGAAGGTGGTCGCACGGTGGCTGGACGCTCAGCGTGAGCCGGAGAACGCCGTTTATCTGGCCCTGGCGCGCGTCTTCGGCGTCGATCCAGGGTGGCTGGTGTTCGGAGCGGAGTGCGCGGCGCCGATGGTGCCGAGCCGCGAGAAGCTCAGCGAGTGGGCGGCGCTATCTCGCGAAATCCAGCCCGCGCGCGCGACCGTGCAGGAGCTGGCGTCACATCATCCGGCACAAGGGAAGGCCGCGGCCGGCAGCCGGCGACGATCGCCGCCTCATCCGACCAGCGCTCGAAAAGGTCCACGGTGACGCGATCGGTCAGCACCGTGACCTCGAAGCACCGAGCGCCTGACGCGTCAACCGAGAAGAATCGCGTCTGATCGCTGAAAGCGCCGGCTTCGCGGTACAACGCACCGGGGACAAGCTGGTTCGGTGAAGCGGGCTCGTAGGGCCCGAGGGAGCGCCTGTGCATCAGGGATTTCTCTTGGGACGGCAGGCAGGCAGTGATCGTGCGGGGCGGCAAAGATTTCCCGCGGGAACGGACGGCGCAAGGGGCAGCCTTCGGTCAATGTACGGGACTACTGCGACAGACGGCAAGACGCGGATAGCGAATAGGCGCAGCAACAGCGCGACAGGCTGTACGCCACAGGCGGACTACACCAATGTCATTCTGCTTTTGGCAACTCTAACGGGTGCAATCAGTTGGCTGTGACGCGTGCGGCCCCGTCGCGTTAGGCGCGCCGCGTGCATTGGGCGGCTACCCCGCTCACCTTCCGTTCCGGAGACCGACCCGTGCGCCAGCGCCTACTCGTCTTTCTCACCCTCGCCGCCGTGTGCGCCAGCCACACCGCTCCCGCACAGACCGCTCACGATGTCTCGGCCTATCTCGCGACCGCGCGCTCCGTCACCGGCTCCGAAGCGACCGTGGTGGATGCGCCGATGCTCGGCGACACTGTGAACGTGTTCGGTATCCAGGCGCTCTACACCCACGTCACCTTCGGCGACTTCGGCGAGACGCCATTCGGCGCCGAGCGCGCCGATCTGTTCGGCGGTGCCCTGTTCGGATCGCTGCTAGGCGGCCGTTTGGGTCTGACCGGGAGCGCTGGGTATCTCGTGCCCGACTGTCCGATCGGGATCGTTTGCCGAGGGAACGGGAGCGCCGGCGCCAGCACGACGATGCGATTGGCGAACGCGGCGATGGGCGACTCGGCCGGCCGTGTGACGCTTTCGCTTCGCGCCGCCGGGGCATGGTCCTTCGATGCGGGCTCAGACCGCTACACGTCGGCCACGGTCGGCGCGCCGATCGCGTTCTCCGCGGGAGAGGGCAACTATCGCATCGCGATGTTCGTCTCGCCCGGGTTGGCCTGGGGATCACTGAAGACGCGGCTCCTGGTCCTCGAGGACGAAGGCAGCTTCTTCCAGCCGTTCAATCACAGCGGTACCCGCGGGATGCTCTCCGGCGGTTTGGGCTTTATGCCGGACCGCGGCGGGATCGGGCTGCACCTCGGATTCGAGAAAGTATTCATGACGCGCGGTGGCGCGCAGTACGGCGCCGCGATCACCTGGAGCGGCGCCGCGCGCGCAGCGCCGGGGCGTTAGGAGGAGCGAGCGATGAGCGACGGGGGCGATGTGCGCTGCCCCAAGTGCGGCAGCGATCAGATCAGCGCGAACCAACGGGGCGTCAAGGTCACGCGGTCCTTGGTCACCGGCTTCTTTCTCGGTCCGTTAGGCTGGCTCGCCGGCGTGCCCGGGCGGCGATCGATCATCATCACATGTCTGGCCTGCGGGAAGCAGTGGAAGCCCGGCGAGCGCTGGAAGGCACCGAGCGTCTTCCGGTAGCATCCTGCTACCAGATCGACCACTGCTTGATCGCGCCGACGTAGAAGCGGAGACTGTCGCCGCGGGCAACGCGGGCCATCGCTTCGGCCTCGATCGACCAGCCGCCGGCGATCCGGAAGTAGGTACCGCCGCGAGCCGCGGGCACCTTCGCGATCGGATCGTAGAGGAGCGCGACCGCCGCCGTGAGCCGCGTGGACGTGTCGGCCACGGTCGGCGGCGTCGGCTTCGTCGGTCCGGTGAGGCGCAGCAGCGAATCGCGTTGCGCGCGCACCTGCGCGCAGTCCTGCTCGACGACGCTGCACGCGTTCGCGACCTGTTGCGACACCGCGCGGAGCTGCTCGAGCGAGTCGCGCGTCGCCAGGAGCGCAGCGGAGTCGGTGACCGGGATGGTGTCGGCCTTGGCCGGCGTCGTTTTGCGTACGGTGTCGGCGCGCCCCGTGAAGCGGCCCATCGCCGCGAGCAGCGAGTCCAGCGCCTGCGCGTCCTGCGCGTGCTGTTTCTCCGAGCTCGCCGCGATCGTGGCCAACGAGTCGCGCGCGGCTTTGATCGGCGCGTACGCGGCGACGTCGGCGTTCTTCGTGTGCTGCTCGCCGATCGCCCAGCCTAACCCGAAGGCGAGCACCGCGAGGCCGACGGCCGCGAGGATCTCCTTAAGCGTCGTCAGCACGCGCCGACTGTTGCTGTAGCGCCAGCAGCAGGGTGTTCAGGTCTCGCGCCGTCTGCTGAAAGGCCGGATCAAGTTGCTCGGAGGCGATCGCGGCCAGCGACGTGAATCGTGGGTCCACGAGTTGCCCTACGATTAGCGCCAGTGCTGTCGCTTTGTCCATGGTTAGCACTCCTCGTCGGGCGCCGCGGTGGACGTGTCGCCGCCCTCGTCGTCGAGCCGGTCGCGCCACATGCGCCACTCGGGTGTCTCGAAGTTAGGCGGGACGTGTGGATGCAGATCCCCGCGCCACGCCTCGTCGTCGTCACCGACGAACGAGGCAGGCGGGTCAGGAAGCCACTGCGGCTCTTCCTCGGGGTCCGGCACAGCGCATTTACTTCTTTGTTGCCGCAGCGAGATTCGCGGCGGGAGCTGCGGGAGGCGCGGCCGCGCTCTGCTTCGACGTCGCCATGTGCATGATCGCCGCGACGACTGCCGTGAGCAGCGTATTCACCGTGTCTGGCGTCCAGGTCGTGATGTCGCCCGGGAGCGCTGTCTGGAGCAACGCCGCTAAGTGCACGACGGCCCATGCGACGACGGCCACCGCAAGCGGCTTCCACGTCGGGCTGATGTTCTCGAAGGCGGTGATGCCCTTCTCGAGCAGCGCCCATCCCTTGCTCGACAGCCAGGCGAGGAGAAAGGGAAGAACGCCCTGAATGATCTGCGTAAGCCAGGAAGGCATGGGAGGAACCCTCGTTAGGGAGTGAGCACGATCACGCCTTCGCCAGCGCGGAGGCGGACCACAGAGTCGGGCGGCGCAGTCGTACCGTCCGAGCGAAGGAGGCGACCGGCGACGCCTAATGACACCGACACGGCGGTCGAGTCGCCGAAATTGGTCACAGTAGCGCTCTGTGTGCGCATGAGCACGAGCGCGCGCGCGAACGGGCGCCGCCACACCTTGTACGCCTGGCCGGCCGCGTCCGTGCCGCTCGCGATCATCGTGCGCGGCGCGAGCGGCGCGCCTAACGCCGTGTCCCACGCCGCGAGCCAATGTGTCGCCGGCGACTGGTTCCAGTAATTGTCCGGCGCGAACGCGACGACCGCACCGGTGTCCTTTACCATGAGATAGCTCGCGTACTCGGCCATCTTCTCGCGGCCGACTGGCGTCACGTCGTTGCCCGGGGCGGCCGGCACGTTGTCCGTCCATGCGAGATTCGACACGAACTCGAGGCGGCGTGCCCCGGCGCTCACGAGGTGATCGATCCATCGCCAGAAGAGCAGACCGCCGGCCAAATTCTGTCCTAACGGATAGTTGGTGCGCTCAAGATGCGCGCCGCCGGCGGCGACGATACACAGCGAGTCGAACGGTGTGTCGTAACTCGCCGTGTTGACGATCAGCACCGCGCCCGTCGCATGCTCGGCCGCGAGCTCGCCCGTGAGCGCGCTGCGATACCACAGGGAGTCTCCCTCGGCGCTCGAGAACGCTTTCCCCATAGCGCCGCGGCCAAAGACGTCGTAAAACGCGCCCGCATAGCCTTCGCCGAGCAACCGCGTGACGCGCTGCATCGCATACGCGCGCCACCCAGGATCGGCGGGGTTCACCGCGGCCGCGCTGTCGCTGTCGGCGGCCACCCACATCAGGCGATGCGTGCGCGTCGCCGTCGAGTCCTTGGTGTGCAAGAACGCCGACTCGATCGGATAGCCGTGGGCAAGGAGAAACGCATCGAGCGGCCCCACGCCGGAGGAGCCCGACGTGTCAGCGGTCGTCGTGCACTTGGCCGGGTTCGCTTTCGCGCAGCTTACGAGCACGAACCAGTAGAGCGAATACTGGATCTGCTCGATCCGCGGATTGTCGCGGCGCCACAGCGCGGTGTCGCCGTTAGTCAGACGATCGGCGCGCGAGGCGACGAGGCGCAGCGTCGCGGTGTCGATCGGCGGATGATTCGAGAAATAGAAATCGGTGTACGCGTACACCAGCCACGGCCGGTGGAGCGTACTCGCAACCACGGCGCTCGCCACTTGGACCGTCGCGCTGGCGCGCACGCCGTTGCTTGACGCGGCAATCGTCGCACCCTGCGCGTGAACGGTCAGCGCGATGCCGGGGACGAGGAGCGCGGCGCGGAGAAAACCCCGGCGGCGCAAAGCTCCGATGTCAGGCAACACGAATGGCTCCTGTAGCTGTGGTGCGCCCGCTCGCTCGTCTCACGGCGTCCGCGACTGCGTCAGGCCAGTCCCACCCGAGACGGCGCACCCGATAGAGCGCCCGCTTGTAACACGGGCGGCAAAGCGTGCGGGCGTGGTAGGCCTCTCGTGGGTGGCAGACCGCGAAGCGGGCGGGCCTGGGACGCGCGCCCCAGTTGCCCTTGCCGCGCCCCGGGTGCCGCACGTAGCCACGGCCGTACGTCGGATCCCGCTGCCGCCGCTCCGTGACGTAGCACGGAATGCAGAGCTGCTTCGCCTTCCACGGCCGCTTCCCGCACCGCGCGCATGGTGCGTTAGGCGCCACGCGACGCGGCGCCCGCTGATCCTCGCGGCGGCGAAGATCGAAGCTCATCGCGCCGCAGCACTCGCGATGGTCGCGCCCCGCCAGCTGCGCGAGGGGCGCGTGACGTAGAGCGCCGCCACGGGAATCGTATCCTCAATCGTGCGCGCGCCCGAGGCTTCGGCTCGCGCGAACCGCATGAGCGAGCGCATGGTCATGCCCGTGCGTATTGCCGGCGACGCGATGACCCAGGTGCTCGGACCCGACGCGATCGGGTGCACGGCAGCGATGAGCGTGTCGCTCGAGGACCACGCGACCGGCGCGAACGCGGGCACGGTGTCGCCGGACTTCATGGCGTAGTACATCGTCGCCATCGCCGAGTCGCCGATCACGATGCGGAGCGAGTCAGGCCGTACGATCGCTGAGACAATGTTGGCGGTATCGAGCTTGACTGAGTCCGGCGCGGGGAGCGGCACCGCGTTGCTCCGGCACACGGCGCTCGCCGATGAGGCGGCAAAGACGAGCGTGCCGCGCATCGCCGCCACCGAGCCGGTGACGATCACGGAGTCCGGTGCGGCTGGCCGGAGGAGCGCCACGCGCACCGGCGGTGCGCTCGCCGTGTCCGTCGCCAACGTGGCCGAGGGGGTCGTGAACTTGACGAGGTAGCCGGTTGGCGCGCCCGACGCGTTCGCCTTGACTAACGACCAGGTAAGGCTGAACGCACAACTATCGGCGGAGGTTGCCGTAGGCGCGAGAGTCGCGGTGGCCACAGTCGCGGCGTCGGCCGCTCCGCAGGCGGAGAGGGCGGCGCTCCCGACGACGAGCGCGAGGCAGGCGTACAGGGAACGGAGTCGCATCGAACGATCCTCGGGAGAGTGAGGCGGTCGGTCACCCAGCCCGCGAACTCGTGCGGGCCGTATTGGATGACCGTGAAGGGGCGCTGCTGCTGCCAGATCGCGAGTCCGATGTCGCGCCACGAGGGTGCCGCGAACTCGGGCGGGTGCGTGTGCAGCACGAAGCACGACTGGTCGTGGACCGCGACCGAGAGCGAATCGCCGGTCGTGAGGAAGTGCACGCGATCGATCACCGGCACGGGATCGCCCGAGAGGCGGAGCACGACGTGGTAGCGATCGATGCACCACGCGGACTCGCGCGCCGGCGTGTACGCGAGTGCCAAGAGCGTCGCCGCGATCGAGTCGACGATGACGGAGTCCGCGTGCATCGGCTGGACGCTCGGATCCTGCGCGAGCGCTGTCCGCGCGAGTAGCGCGAGGGAAACGCCCAGCCAATGCACGCGCACTTGATCAGCCTCCGCTCGCCGGCGCGCTGCCGTCGGTGGGTGCCGCGGGAGCTGCGGGAGGAGGCACGAGGGCCTGGGCCGCGCTCGCTGCCGCCGTCAACGCATCGCGCGCGGTTCCGATCTGCGCGGTCGCACCTTCGATCGCTGACAGCACGCTCGGATCGGCGGAGCCGGCGGACGTCGCGGCCTGCAGCGCCGTTTCGATCTCCGTGAGCGTGCCGGTGATCGTGCTGACGGCACTGACGAGCCCCGTGACGGCGGCGGCGAGGGCCGCGAGATCATCCTGAATGGTGGTCATGGTTTGCTCCATGCGGTTGAGTGTGGCGAGGATCAGCGCATCGCGACGCCGCCACATCGTTAGGCGGCTTCGGGGATGAGGTAGGCGAGGACGCGCGACGCGTCGAGCTGTGCGATCGTGCAGCCCACGCCTTCGCGCTCGCTCCCCGTCTGGCGCTTCATGGTGGTGTTGCCTTCGACGGTGAGCACGAGCGGATCCGTGCGCACGACGAGGCCGCAGTGGTCAGCGGTGCGCGCGCCGGCGAAGTCGTAGAGCACGATCCGACCGACGGCCGGCTCATCGGTGAGCGTGCTCCGCGCCTTCCCCATCTCATGCCACGCCTCGCACGCGCCGGCGCCGATGCTCGGCTCGCGCACGCCGGACTCCCGGCACCATGCGGCGAGCGCCGCCGCGCACCACGACGAGCCTAACGGCGAGCCGACGGCCGTCAGATACGCATCGATCGCCGGCGACCGGTTCGATCCCGGCGGCTCCTCGAGGAGCCCGACGTCCACGAGCGCGCGTTCGACGAGCGCGCGCTCAAGCGAGGGCGTGTCGTCAGGCAACCACCGGGCAACCGCGATCACGGGCGGCGTCCTTTGTCGAGGCGCACGGTGAGCGCCTGGATGGCCCGCTGCTGCTGGAGCGTGATCGTGTCGAGCTTGGCCATGTGCGAGGCCATGAGGCCCTGATTGACGAGGAGCGAGTCCTCGCGTCGAGAGAGCTGATCGAGTCGCGGGCCTAACGTCGCCACACTCGCGTCGAGCGACTGCGCTGCCACCGCGAGGTGGAACGCCGAGCCGCCTAACTTGCCGAGCGTGGTCACGCAGTAGAGGAGCGCGGCCACGCTCGAGGCCCACCAGAGCGCCTGCTTCGCGTGCGCCCGCAGGCGTTCGCCGCGACGCCGTTCGGGACCCTGCCGCCGCTGGCCATCGCGTTCGATTGGATACTCGGACGTGCGCTCCATGCGACTCACGAGTCGGAGGAAGAGGCGATGAGCCGGTAGGCCCAGACATAGAGGTTGTGAATCGGCGACCAATCGGGGCGCGGCTTGAGCCCGCGGAAGAAGTCGATGGCCTGCACGGCGTGCTGCACGGCGTCGTCAGCCATGAGCACGAGCCCCACGTAGTGCGCCG
>DATNAM010000116.1:0-16882 GCA_035572595.1 Gemmatimonadaceae bacterium | reverse complement strand
ATCCGGCCGCCAGCACCACTGTCGTCGAGAGGAGCATCACAACGACCGGACTGCCACGACGCCGCGGGGTGTCACGCATGAGGGGCTCGCGAGTGAGTGGAGGACGACGACGCGCGCGGCGCCGCATCGGGCCGCGCAAATCCATCGAGCGGTGGTTCGCCTAACTGAGCCCGCGCGGGCCGGGCGCGCGGGCGCATCGACAGCCAGGCCACGTACAGGAGCAGCGGCGGCAGGCCGACCCACAACGACACCTGCAGCATCGAGGCGGTCGCCGCGTGCGTCACCTTGCCGAACTCGCTCACGGTGATCGACAGCACCGTGTTGCTGAACGACGCGCTCACCGCCGCTGCGTCCTTGGGCAGCCGCGTGCCGTGCACGATCGCCATCACGGTGGGCGTGAGCGTGACGGCCGCCAATCCGACCCAGTACGCAACCCAGGCCGTGATCAGGTGCGCCGGCCGCCACCGCGACAAGAACGACATCATGCCTGCCTCCGCCGGAAATGCAAGACCTTGAGATTCAAACGACCGTTTAATACAATTGTTTGAATTCACGCGCCGGCCCGAACCACCACCGCCGGCTTGGAGCTCCAATGACTCGAAAGCAACTGGCCATGGGCGGAGGCGCTGCCGTCCTCGCCGCCGCCATCATCGTCTATCTCGTCACCCGCCCGCCCGCGTCCCTCGTGCTCACCGGCGCCGTCACCACCAACGATGTCATCGTGAGCCCGCAGGTCGGCGGACAGTTGAGCCGCTTGCTCGTCGCCGAGGGCGACTCGGTTGCACAAAACCAGTTGCTGGCCGTCCTCGAGCCGGGAGAGCTCGCAGCCGATCAGTCGTACTACGCACAGAACGCGGAGGCGATGGCGTCGCAGGTCCACGAAACCGCCGCCGATCTGCACTACCAGGAAACACAGGCCGAGCAGCAAGTCCGTCAGACCGATGCCACACTTGCCGCCGCAATTGCACAGGCCGCCATGGACTCTGCGACCATGGCCAACGCCAAGCAAGTCTACGATCGATACGGTCCGCTGCTTCACGCCGGAGCCGTCTCGTCGCAGCAAGTCGACTCCGCTCGCACAGGGTACACCGTCGCGCTCGCACGGTTCGACGCATCGATGAAGCAGGTCGAGGCGCAGCGCGCGGCGTTGGCCATGGCCCACGCGGCCGAGGATCAGGTGCAGGCCAAGCGGAGCGCGCTCGCGGGCGCGCGACAGGCGCAGGCGGCGGCCCAGGCACAAACCCGTAAGGCGAGCGTCCGGCTCGCCTACACCGAGCTCCGCGCGCCGATGGCGGGCATCATCGACGTGCGCGCGGCCCGCGCCGGCGAGTACGTCGGTCCGGGCCAGCCGGTGGTGACGATCATCAATCCCGACAGCCTGTGGGTCCGCGCCGACGTCGAGGAAACGTACATCGGCCGCGTTCGGTTAGGCGAGCACCTCACCGTCCGCCTGCCGTCGGGCGACGAACGCCAGGGCACGGTGTTCTTCCGCGGCGTCGACGCCGACTTCGCCACCCAGCGCGACGTGAGCCGCACCAAACGCGACATCAAGACGTTCGAGATCCGCCTGCGCATCGACAACCACGATCGCCGGCTCGCCGATGGCATGACGGCGTACGTCCTGCTGCCGCTCGACACGCGGCACGCCCCGTGACGGTCGCCATCGACGTCCGCGCCATCGTCAAGCGGTTCGGCGATTTCACGGCGGTGGACGGTATCTCGTTCGCCGTCGAGGAGAGCGAGACGTTCGGCCTCCTCGGTCCTAACGGAGCCGGCAAGTCGACGCTCATCCGGATGCTCACCACGCTGCTCCTGCCGACATCCGGCACGGCCATCGTCGCCGGCTACGACATCGTCAAGGACGCCGATCAGGTGCGCCGCGCCATCGGCGTGATTCCACAGGCGCTGACGAGCGATCTCGATCTCACGGCCGAAGAGAATCTGTTGATCTTCGCCAAACTGTACGGCGTGCCGCGCGAGCGGCGCAAAGCGCTGATCGCCGATCTGCTGGCGGCCGTGGAGTTGAGCCAGTGGGCCAACAAGCCGGTGAAGAATCTGTCGGGCGGCATGCGGCGCCGCGTCGAGATCGCGCGCGGCCTGGTGCACGAGCCGCGCATCCTGTTTCTCGACGAGCCGACGACGGGACTCGATCCGGTGTCGCGCACGGCGGTGTGGGAGATGCTGCGCACGATCAAGGCCGAACGCCGCCTAACGGTACTCCTCACCACGCACTACATGGACGAGGCCGATAAGCTGTGCGATCGCATCGCCATCGTCGACCACGGCAGCCTCAAGGCGCTCGATTCGCCGATGAAGCTCAAGGCGGCGATCCCGGGCGAGAACACCCTCGAGGTCAGCTTCGAGAGCGAGCCCGCCGACTGGGCGGCGCGGCTGTCCGCGCTGCCGGCGGTCGTCCGCGTGGAGGGCGAGCCGCCGGTGTTCCGCATCATCTCGACCAGCGGTCCCCAGACGACCAACGCCCTGATGACGATGTCCGCCGCCGCCGGCGTGGCAGTGCGCTCGCTCTCCGTGCAGAGCACGTCGCTCGACGACGTGTTCGTCCACTACACGGGGCACCAGCTGCGCGATGCGCTGCACGACCCGGCGCCGAGCGACCGGCACATCATGATCAGGCGTTAGGCACATGCAGCGGACCTGGGCGATCATCGAGCGCGACCTGCGCCGCTTCCGCCGCAGCCCGGCGCTCATCGTCATGTCGCTACTCATGCCGGTGGTGCAGCTCGTCGTGTTGGGCTACGCCTTCGGCGGCAACGTGAAGCACCTCAAGGTGGCGCTGGTGGACGAGGACGGCGGCGTGCCGGCCGTCCGTCTCCACGCGCTCGCCAACGCCGTGGCCGAGAACGCGCAGACGTTCGAAACGATCCCGTACAGCGACCGCGGACAGGCGCTGGCCGCGCTCCGCAACGGCCGCGTCAACGGCGTCCTCACGATCCCGCCCGGCTTCTCGCGCCGCGTGCTGGCGCACGACGATCCGCGCGTCGCGCTCATCGAGGACAACACCGACAACTTCGTCACCGCGGCGCTGTCCGGCACCTTCGGCAGTCTGTTAGGCGCGTACGACCGCCCGCCGCCCAGCACGCGCCGCGTGTCCACCGAGCCGACGCTCGAGACGGTCGAGCTGTATCCGTACGTGCCGTACATCCAGTACCTGCTGCCGGGCTCGATCGTGATGTCGATCTTCATGATGGTGATGATCGGCGGCGGCATCATCTACATCGATGACAAAGCGCGCGGGCTGCACGAGGGCTACCTCGTGACGCCCATCACGCGCCTCGAGCTCATCTTCGGCTTCACCGCCGCCGGCGCGATCAAAGCGATCATCGCCGGCACGGTGCTCATGACCGTCGGGTCGCTCATTGCCGGCATCCCGAACCCGTTCGACCCGGTCCGGTTAGTCCGGCTCTTTCTCGTGATCGCCGTGTCATCGGTGGCGCTGGTGAGCATGATGTTCCTGCTCATGGTGCGCATGAACGACCCGCTCCTGCCGCGCGCGCTGTTCGGGGTGCTCAATACGCTGCTCTGGTTCCCGAGCGGCGCGATCTATCCGCAGCAAGCGTTCCCGAAATGGATGCGCGTCCTGGCGACGGTCGATCCGTTCACCTACGCGGTGCACGCCCTCAAAAGCCTGCTGCTCAAGAATACGGGCTTCTCGGCCATCTGGTTCGACTTGTTGTACCTGGCCGTGTTCTCGGTGCTCACCATGGTCGCGGCCACGCTCTTGTTCAAGCGCACGCTATCATGATCGCGCGGCGCGCCACGCCTAACGCAGGCCGGCCCGATGCCGCGACCCGCGACCGCCTGCTCGCGGCGGCGACGCGCCTGTTCGCCCAACACGGGTTCAACGCGGCGAGCGTGCGCGACATCGCCCGCGCGGCCCGCGCCAACGTGGCCGCGATCAACTATCACTTCGATGGAAAGATGGGACTCTATCGCGCCGTCGTGCGCGCCGCGGTCCAGGCGATGCGAGCCGGAGATGATGCGTTTCTCACCGCCGCGACCGACGCGTCGCCCGAGGAGCAACTCCGCACGTACGTGGCCGGCTACCTGCCGCGCATCGCCTCAACCGACGATCGCACGGCGTGGATCCACGATCTCATGCGACACGAGATGGCCGAGCCGACGCCGTTGGCACCCTGGATCGCCGAACACGGCATCCTGCCGCGCATCCAGTATCTCTCGGGCGTCGTCGCGCGGCTTCTCGATTGTAAACCAGCTGACCCGCGCGTCGCCCGTTGCGTAATCAGCATCCAAGCGCAGTGCCTGTTCTATCGGCCGGATCGATTCCGCGCCGCGGCGTTCAAGAACTGGGCGTTCACGCACGCCGACCTCGCGGCGGTCGCCGATCACATCGTCGAGTTCTCGCTCGCCGGAATCAAACGCCTCGCATCACGCCGTTAGGGATTCTGCATCGCGACGCGAGCGGGCCGCCGTTTCATCAGCGCCTCGATTTCCGAAATCTCACGCGGCACGTCGCTCGACATCCGCTCGAGCCCTTTCGCCGTCATCACGTAGTCATCCTCGATGCGCACGCCGACGTTTTGGTAGCGCATCACCACGGGCCGCACGCGCGCGATGAAGGCGCGATTGCGCGGCGTATCCGGCAACGCGTCGAGCGTGCGCGTACTGATGTAGATCCCGGGCTCGATCGTGAACGCATCGCCCGGTTCGTACATGCCGCCGTTGTAGTAGAACTGCACCGGATCGTGCACCGCGAGGCCAAGTCCGTGGCTGATACCGTGGATCATCCAGATGGTCGCTTGCGAGCACGCTCGAGGATTCTTGCCGCAATCGGCACGGCCCGGGGGATCGAGCTGCGCATTCACGCTGTCGATCAAGCCGAGCGCTGCTAAACCGCGCGCGCGAACGGCGAACGCCGAGTCAGTGGCGACGCCGGCGTTCGCACCGGGTGTGCTCGCGCGTTCCGCGGCTGCCTGCGCGTCGCGCACCAACTGATAGATCTTCCGCTGCGCCGGTGTGAACACGCCGCTCACGGGCAGCGTGCGCGTGATGTCCGCCGCGTAGCCTTTGTACTGCGTGGCGGCGTCGATCACCACGAGATCGCCCGGTTGCGCCGCCGAGGTATCCTGCATGTAGTGCAGCTGCGTGCTGTTGAGTCCTGCGCCCACAATGGACCCGTAGGCCGGACGGTCTCCGCCTAACCGCTTGAACGTGTACTCGGCGACCGCCTGCCACTCGTACTCGTGCTTGGGCTCGGGGGACTCCATGATCGCGCGATGTCCGGCCGCGCTGATGGATGCCGCTTTCTCGAGCAGCGCGATTTCCGCCGGCGACTTTCGCGCGCGCAACTGATCCACAATGCGCTCGCCGTCCGTGATCGTGACCGACGGGTGCTCGGCGGCGAACGTCTTCATGAACTGTTGTCCGCGCGTCAGACTGTCTGCGGTCGTGAAGTCGTCGTCGGCAACGTCGCGGATCGCGTATACCGGCAAGCCGGACGCGCCGAGCGAATCCATGACCGTGGCCAGCGCCGTGAATGGACGCGCCGTTAGGCCGTTGTCGCGCGCGATCGCCGATGAGTCGGGCCGGAAGCCGTAGTAGAACGCGAGGTGCGGGTCGACCGGAGTGGTGAACAGAGTGGTGGTCTGTCGGCCGCCGCGAATTACCATCACGAACGCCGCATCGGGCTCCTGATACCCCGTGAGATATCGGAACGATGCCAGTTGGTAGAATGGGCCGAAGTCGGTGACCGGCGTGCGCGCGCCGAACGCAATGACAATGCCGCTGTCGAGCCGCGCGGCGAGAGAGTCCCGACGCGCCGCGTATTCTGTCTGCGTGATCTGTGCGTGCGCGGCGGTGGCGGCGCACGACGCGAGAAGACATGCGGTCGCACAACGTCTGGCAATCGATGCGGACATGGTGGTCACCCGAAGGATCATGAAGGGGCGCGGCGCAAACTTCTCGTGGCCGGCGCGAGTCGTCATGACTATAGCCGCGACCGGTGACGCGCGAAAGCCGAGGACACGCGGCGCCGTGACGCCGGTCCGCCTCGTTCTCGACATCGGCACCAGCGGGTTCGGCGCGATGCTCACGTCGCCCTTCGTCGAGCGGCACGCGGGCATCGCTGGGCAGCGGCCTTCATCGAGCGCGCACTCGGCACCGGCATCGGCGGCCTGGCCACGGGCCGCGTGGCCCGGCTGGTCGAGCTCCGGTTAGGCAGCCTGCGCGTACCGCGCCCGATCGTGGGTATGCCGATCGGCGGCGCCGGCTTTTTCGCCGCGACGTGGGTCGACGGAACGGTCGGTGGCGGCATCCTGAGCCGATTGCGATTGATCGTCGACTACCCGCACGCGCAGGTGATCATCGAACCGCGTGATGCCGGCGCGAATGGACGCGCGACCTTCTCTTGGCGGCGCTCGAGTTTCGCGAGCCGCATCCGAGCGCCGACGATCACCCGTACCGATAGACCAACGACGGTGCCGCGTAGAAGTCGATCTCCGTGTCTAACACCGCGCCCAACGATTGCGCCACGCGGATCGATCCCGCGTTCGCCGGCCGGATCACGCTGATGACGTTGGTGCGCCCGAGCACGTTGCGCGCATACGCGAGCGCCGCGGCGGCGCCTTCGCGCGCAAAGCCACGTCTCCAGAACTGCCGGCCGAGCGTGTAGGCGAGCTCGAATCCCGGGAACCCGTCCGGCTGTTGACAGCCAATGCGTCCCATCAGCGCGCCGGTCGCTTTTTCTTCCACTGCCCAAAGTCCGTAGCCGAGCAGCCGCCAGTGTCCGAGAATCATGGCCATTTGTCGCCACGCTTCCCCTCGAGAGAGCGGGATGCCGTTGCCCAAGTACTTGGTGACTTCGGGGTCGCCGATGATGGCCGCGTACTCGTCGATGTCGCGCTGCACGAACGCGCGCAGCACGAGACGTTCGGTGGTGAGTGTGGGAATCGTGGTCATGTGCTTGCTCTTCGACGTTCGCGATATGAGAATGGTGTCTGACGTCCGAGGGTCCGCCCGCGCGCAACTCCCGCCATTGGAGCCAACATCATGACATCGACCCGCGCGAGCGGACCCGTTTCCGGCCCTCTCGCCGATGTGCTGACGGACCATCCGTCATCCACCGAGGGCGTCCACGGCTTTTTCGGTCATCCGCGCGGACTTTCGACGCTGTTCTTCACCGAGATGTGGGAGCGCTTCAGCTACTACGGGATGCGCGCGTTCTTGATTCTCTACATGGTGAAGGTGCTCGGCTTCGATGACAAGCATGCCGGATCGGCGTACGGCACGTATGTGGCGAGCGTGTGGGGCGCTGCGATTTTCGGCGGCATCATCGCTGACCGATGGCTCGGTCAGTATCGAAGCGTATTGGTGGGCGGCATCATCATCGCGTTGGGCCACTTCACGCTGATCTTTCATTCGCTGTCGTTTTTCTATGCAGGGTTGTCGCTGATCGTCATCGGAACGGGTTTGCTCAAGCCCAACGTCAGCGGAATCGTGGGCGCCTTGTACGAGACCAACGACAAGCGACGCGACGCGGGCTTCTCGATTTTCTACATGGGCATCAACCTCGGCGCCACCATCGGACCGCTCATCGCAGATTGGTTCGCCGAGCGCGTCAATTGGCACTTGGGTTTTGCGTGCGCGGGCGTCGGCATGACATTCGGTCTCATTCAGTACGTGCGCGGACGAAAATATCTGCAGCCCGCAATGGAGCGGCTCGACCGCGCACGCAGTGAGGCACGCGCCGCACGGAAGGCAAGCACGCAAGAGAAGGCAGCGGCGGCCACGGCGAGCGGCCCGACATTCTGGACCTTCACGCGCCCCGAATGGAAGCGACTCGCGGCGATGGGCGTTTTCTTCTGCCTCGCGGCCGTGTTCTGGGGGGCGTACGAACAAGCCGGGTCGACACTCAACCTCTTCGCCGACCGCTACACGCACCGGGTGATCTTGGGATTCAATTTTCCGGCTGGATGGTTCCAGAGCGTCCAGGCAATCTGGGTGATCGTGCTGGCGCCGGTCTTCGCATGGATCTGGACCACGCTCAAGCATCGCGAGCCGTCGACGCCGGCCAAGTTCGCGATCGGATTGATGTGCACCGGACTCGCGTTCGCGCTGCTCGTGATTCCGGCGCTCACGCTTCAGCGGACGCCGCACTTTCGGGTCAGTCCGCTGTGGCTCGTCGGATGCTACTTCATCGAAGAGTTAGGCGAGCTCTCGCTGTCGCCCGTCGGGCTGTCCGTCTTCACGAAGTTGTCGCCGGTCAAGATCGTGGGGCTCATGTTGGGCGTGTGGTTCCTGGCCGACGCGGTAGGCAACAAGGTGGCGGGGTACGCGGCCGGCTTCATCTCCTCGGCGCCGCTGCCGGATCTGTTCGGGACGATTGCCGCCGTCTGCCTCGGCGCGTCGATCATCGCGTTCCTGATCATCAAGCCGGTGCGGTCGCTGATGGGCGGAGTGCATTAGCGGACGGCGGCAAATGCTGAAGCAATTCGTTTCTCGAGGGAAGCGGGAAGCGCGCGCTCACGCGCGCTGGGGGACGCGCTTCCCGCAGCGAGCACGAGCGAGCACTTCCCTCTTCCCTCTTCCCTCGACCAATAGTTCAGATTACTGCCACCAGTCCCTTAGCCTAACGCGAGGTTCGCGTCGGGCGGTCTTCCACGATGCTGTCGCGCGATGCCGTCACCGCGTCGTGGAGGTCGAGATACGGCACGTCGCGTGTCGGCAGCTTCCAGATCGCCGTACCGTTAGGCAGAATCCAGTGGAGCCGCACCAGACGGCCGTCGGCCTTGGACACCCACGCTACGGTCGTCGGCGACTCCTGGACCACCAGACACTCCACCGCGCCGTTCGCCGTCCGCACCATCGTGGTCCTCGTGACGCGGTACACCGCCATGCGCACGGCCACGTCGGGCGTGTTCGACACCGGCAGCCTGAGCGTGCTGTCCACCTCCAGCGGGAACGCCGCCAGGAACGCCTCCGTCGTCAAGCCGTGAAAGAACGGCGCGCCTAACGGAATGTCGACGGCCGTGCGGCCGGAGTCGGCCGACCACGCCGTGCCCGTCAGACGGCCGTCGTGAAATCGCAGATCATGGCGGCTCGTCGCGTTGATCTGCACGATCCGCATCGGCTCGAGCGTCGTCGCCGAGACATCCAGCGTGTCGACCTCGACGCCGCCCGCGGCGAACGTGTAGTCCTGCGTCTCGCGAAAGACGGCGACCCCGCTGTCGCGCGCATCCTGGACCCGCCGCACCAACGTGCCGGCGATCCGTTGGGCGCTGTCCTTCGGAACGAGCACCAGACTGATCGAGTCGGTGTACGGATGGATGCGCTCCGGTCGCAGCAGCGGACTCCCGGGAACCACCGTCTGCGCCATCGCCGACGATGCCGCAAGTACGATCGCGGCACAGGACCACACAATCCGCATGCGGAGCTCCGAAGGTGAGAGATCAGTCTCGCGGCTCTGGCATCAATCACCGGAGCCGCCCGCATGTTCCGCCGGCGCTCGCCAGCGTTACGCGAAGCGGCGCCGGCTGCGCTCCTTCGCCTTACGAGCCTCCTCGTCCCGGTTGCGCGGCGGCGTCCGCAGCTCGAGCGAATCGATGAGCCGGCGCGCCGACGCGGTCACTTCGTCGACCGCGAGGTTGAATGCTGCCTCGTTAGCCCGCGACGGATGCGTGCTCCCGCTCAACTTGCGCACGAACTGCAACGCCGATGCGCGCACTTCGTCGTCGGTGGCCGGCGGGGCGAAGTTCGCCAGCGTCTTGATGTTTCGGCACATGAGTCTGGTCTCCGGAAAAGCGACTGCCGCCGCGATGGGCCGCGTGCGGAACACCCTCGAGCATATACCGTCCGCTCCCTAACTTGTGCCGGGGGCCAACGGCTTGTCGAGACCGGCACCCCGTGGAACGCCGGCCGGTCGAAACGACTATTATTCAAGAGGGATCGAGCACGCCAGTGGGCCGGCGGCCAGAGCCGTCCGTCCAGGACTACTTCAGCATCGCGAGGACCAATGCGCAGCTCCGTTGTCCGTATCGCCGGATTTGCCGGCGCGATCGCGTTCGCCGTGGCCGGCGCGCGCGCCGCCGACGCGCAAGCGCCTAACGAGACGGCCAGGCCCCAGACCGCCGCCGCGGTGTATCAGGGAGATCACGCCATGGACCACTACAAGAAACCGAGCGACGACGAGCTCCAGAAGTCCCTCACGCCGCTCGAGTACCAGGTGACGCAGAAGGCGTTCACCGAGACGCCGTTCCACAACGAATACTGGGACAATCACGCGGCCGGGATTTACGTGGATGTCGTGTCCGGCGAACCGCTGTTCAGCTCACTCGACAAGTTCGACTCCGGCACGGGCTGGCCGAGCTTCACCAAGCCGCTCGATTCCAAGAACATCAAGACAGACACGGACCGGTCGGACTTCATGGTGCGGACCGAAGTGCGCTCGAAGCACGCCAACTCGCACCTGGGCCACCTCTTCGATGACGGCCCGAAGCCCACCGGACTTCGCTATTGCATGAATTCGGCAGCCATGCGATTCGTGCCGGTGGACTCGCTCCAGGCCGAAGGATACGGAGAGTATCTGCCGTCCTTCGAGAAAGCCGCCGCCGACGCCAAGAGCCACAAGTAGCGTTAGTCACCGCGCAACGCGGCCACGGGATCGAGCCGCGTTGCGCGCCGCGCCGGCAGCCATGCCGAGAGCGCCGCGATCGCGGCCAACGCGACACCCACCCACACGAAGGTCGCTGGATCGTTCGGCTTGACGCCGAAGAGCAGCGCGCCCATCAGGTGCGTCAAGCTCAGCGCGCCGATCACGCCGGCCGCCAGACCGACGGCCGCAAGCTGGAGCCCGCTGCGGATCGCCATCGACAGCACCGACCGCCGCGGCGCGCCTAACGCCATTCGAATGCCGAACTCGCGCCGCCGCTGCTGCACCGTGTAGGCGCCAAGTCCGTAGATCCCGATCATCGCCAGCACCAGGCCGATGATGCCGAACGCCGCGAACAACACGGTGTCGAGCCGCGCGTCGCCCACCGATGCCCGCGCCAGGTTGGCCATCGACGTCACCTCGGCCACCGCCTGCGTGGGATCGACGTCGCGCAACGCCGCGCGCAACGGCGCGGCGAGCGCCAGCGGATCGCCGGCGGTCCGTACCACGAACGTCATCCAGGTGTACGGGAACTGCTCGAGCGGCAGGTACATCTCCATGTACGGCTCGGTGCGCGGCCCTTCGTGGTGGACGTCGCCGGCCACCCCGACGATGCGGGCGACGTGCCATCCGCCCCATTCGTACTTGAGCTCGTGGCCGACCGCCGGTCCGTTAGGCCAGAACGTGCGGGCCAGCGTATGGCTCACCACCACCACCTCGGCTCCGCCGCGCCGATCGGTGGACTCGATGCCGCGCCCATCCTCGATCGGAATGCCCATCGCCCCGAAGTAGCCCGGCGTGATCGCGCGGAAATCACCCACCGGCTCCTGGCCCAGTGGTGGAGCGGGTTGTCCCACGACCGTGAAGCTGCTCGCCGACCGCTGGCCCGAGAGCGGCAGCCAGCTGATGGCCCCCACGCCGCGCACGCCCGGCAGCGACGCGAGCCGTTGCTCCGCCGTCTCGAAGAAGCCGACGGCAGCAGTGTCGGTGTCGTAGGTATGGCCGTGCAGCACCACTTGGGCGGTGAGCACGTGCCCGGTGTCGAAGCCTAACGGAACACGCCTGAGGTCGGCGAGCGTGCGCACCATGAGGCCGGCCCCCGCCAGCAGCACCACGGCCAGCGCGATCTCCACCACCACCAGCGCCGCCCGGAGCCGGCCCGCGCGCCGCGTTCCGGAACCGCCGCGGCCGCCTTCGCTCAATGCATCCTTGGGATCGTTTCGCGCGCTCTCGAGCGCCGGCGCCAAGCCGAACGCGATGCCGGTAGCCATCGCGACCAACACGGCGAACGCCAGCACGCGGCCGTCGATGCCGATGCCGCTCACGGCCGCCACGCCCAACTGCGCCGGCGCCAACCGGCCCAGCAACCGCGTACCCGCCCACGCGCCGGCTACGCCTAACGCAGCGCCGGCCAGCGCCAGCATCGCGCTCTCGGTGAGCATCTGATACACGATGCGCCGGGGTGCGGCGCCGAGCGCCACGCGCACGGCCATTTCGCGCCGCCGGTCGCCCGCGCGGGCCAACATGAGATTCGCCACGTTGGCGCACGCGATCGCCAACAGAAAACCCACCGCGCCGAGCAACACGAGCAGCGGCGTCCGCGAATCACCCACCAGATCGGCGCGCAGCGGACTCGCCAACGCCGTCCAGTCGGCATCCAGCTGCGGCATCTCGATCGCTCGGCGCCGTGCGATCGCCTTCATCTCGAGATCCGCCTGCTGCCAGGTTACCCCCGGCTTGAGCCGCGCCACGACCCGCAGATAACGGCCGCCCGCCGTGCGATCGGCATCGCTGAATCGGATCGGCATATACACCGCCGCCGGCTCGAAGAACGCGAAGTTATTGGGCAGCACGCCGACGATCGTCACATCGTTGCCGTTGATCTGCACCGTGGACCCGACGACGTCGCGCCGGCCGCCGAACCGCCGCTGCCAGAGCCCGTAGTCGATCACCGCCACGCGCGCGGCGGCCGGACGATCTTCGGCCTCGCTGTACAATCGCCCGACGACGGGCGTGACGCCTAACATTGGCAGCAGCGCCGCATTGGCGTATCGGGCCTGCTCCGACACCGGATCGCCGCCATCGGCCGCCAGCGTCACCCGGGTGCCGACGAACGACGCCATCGCAGAGAACGACCGCGCCTCGTCGCGCCAGTCGAGGAAGTTGGCGGGGCCCGTCACGTTGTGCGAATTCCCGACCGACAGGTGGTGCTCCCACAGCATCACGAGCCCATTGGGGTCGGCGTACGGCAACGGCCGGAGCAGCACGGCATCGACCACGGAGAAGATTGCCGTCGTGGCGCCGATGCCTAACGCAAGCGTCGCGATCGCGGCGGCGGTGTAGACACGCGAATGGACCAGCGACCGCGCCCCGTAGCGCAGGTCCTGGACGAAGTGGTCGACGACCAGGCTCCGGTACTCGTCGCGTGCCGCGTCGCGCCAGCGCTCGCGCCCGCCGAACGCCACCAGGGCCCGCCGGCGCGCCTCGGCCGGCTCGACCCCGGCGCGCACGAGCGTGTCGGCCTGCATGTCGACGTGGAAACGCATCTCGTCCGTTAGGCGTGATTCGCGCTGCCGCCGCCGGAGGAGGCCCCCCAGGCGGGCAATCGCCCCCGCGACCGTGTCGAGGAATCGCATGCGATCTCCGTGGCCTCAGCCGGCCGAGAGTTGGAGAATCATCTCGATGGCCTGCGACATCCGCGCCCAGTTCGCGCGCTCGTCGGCCAGCCGCGCACGGCCGCGCGCCGTGAGGGTGTAGTACCGCGCCCGCCGATTGTTCTCGGTGGTCTGCCACGCCGATTTGATGAAGCGCTGCCGCTCCAGCCTGTAGAGCGCCGGATAGAGCGACCCCTGTCCCACCTGGAGCACGTCGGCCGAGCGGCGCTGGAGCAATTCGGTGATGCCCCATCCGTGCATGGGACCCAGCTGCAGGGTCTTGAGCACGAGCATGTCGAGAGTCCCCTGCAGCAGATCGTTCCGTGCGTCGTCGGACACGTGCGCTCCTATCGGCGGTCGAAAGGACGATGCACGGTCTTCTTTCGATCGTCAAGGGGAGCGGCTGCGGCGGCCGGCCGCCGGTGAACGGACGCGGATGTCTGTGTGGCGTCAGTCGCCGCGAATCGCGATCGACGGGTCGATCCGAGACGCCCGCCGCGCCGGACCGTACACGGCGACCACGGCGACGACGGCCAGCACGAGCGCGACGCCCGCGAGCGTCGCCGGATCCGCGGCCGACGTGCCAAACAACATGGCGCGGATCACGTGCGTCGATGCGGCGGCGAGCAGCGCGCCGCATGCGACGCCCATCGCCACGAGCACGATCGCCTCACGCACCACCAGCGACACCACCCGCTTTTCGGTGGCGCCGAGCGCCATTCGCACGCCGATCTCGCGCGTGCGTTGGGCCACGCCATAGGCCGCGATGCCGTAGAGCCCGATCGCCGCCAGCACGAGCGCCAGGCTCGCGAATCCGGTGACGACGCTGGTGAGGAATCGCCGTTGGGCGCCAACCTGCGCCGCACCCCCGTGCATCACCATCGGCCCCGACTGAAAACGGATCGCGGGTTCGACCCGCCGCACGGCATCACCCACCGCGCGCTGCACGCCGGCGGCATCGGTGGCTCGCACGACGAAGCTCATCCACGGCCACACCTCGAGCGTGTACGGGAGGTACACCTCGGCGCCGGCGTCCTGCGACGGTCCGTATTCGTGCACGTCGCCCACCACGCCGATCACCGGCAGCGTGATCGGCTGGCCGAAGTCGGCGCGCGCCTGCGACTGCCGGTGAATGGTGATCCGCCGGCCGATCACGCTGCCGCCCAACTGGCGAGCCAGCGTCGCGCTCACCACCAGTCCTCCGCCTAACGGAGCACGGACATCGGCGTCGGTGAACCACCGGCCCGCGACCATCGGGATGCGCATCGCGCGGAGATAGTCCGGCGACACCGGATGGTACAGGGCCCGCAGCGGCTCTCCGTTAGGCGCGGCGCCCTCGGGCTCCACGGGCGTCGGCAGCAGCGCGCCGCCGGACGCCGCCGCGGCTTCCACTCCGGGCACGGCGCGCTCGGCTTCCAAAATGCGTCCGTACAACGCCGCCGCCGCGGCCGGCCGATCGTACGCATGCGACGTGGGCGAGATCGCGAACGACACCAGGCCATCGGCGTCGTAGCCTAACGGAACGGCGAGCAGACGGCGGAAGCTCTGCAGCAGGAGCCCGGCGCCCACCAGCAGCGACAACGCCAACGCGAACTGCACCACCACGAGCAGGTTTCTCGCCCGCCGCTCGCGCCGCCCGCCCACCGCGGCCGTGGCCCCGCTCCGCACCAACCGCATCGCCTGCACCGCCGACGTGTGCACCGCCGGCACCATGCCGACGATGACCGCCGTCACGAGCGATGCCGCGACGGCGAACCACACCGCGCGCACATCCAGGCGCAGCGTGTCCCCGAAGGGCACGAGACCCGACACGCTGTGTCTCGTGAAGCCGATGAGCGCCGCGGCGAGCAGCACCCCCAAGCCGCCGGCCGCCGCCGCGACGAGCACCGCTTCGCACACCGGCTGCTGCGCCACCCGCCGGCGCGACGCGCCTAACGCACTGCGCACCGCCGTGTCGCGCGCGCGCGCGCCGGCGCGGATCAGAAAGAGCGTCGCCACGTTCGCGCACGCGAGCAGCATCACGAGCCCCACCGCGCCGGCAATCAACTCGAGCGAATGCTCCATCCCGCCCAACAGCTCGCTCGACATCGACTGCAGCACCACCCCCGTCCAGTGCGCCTGGTCCGCCGGATATTCGGCCGCCAGGCGCCGCTCGATGGTGCGCATGGCGGTCACCGCCCGCACCGAATCCGCGCCGGCCGCGAGCCGCACCATCGTCCGGCTGTCCACGTGCAACCCGCGCCGCGTCAGCACGTCGGGATGCGTCGCGCCGAACGCGGCGATCGGCTCCCACAACTTGGTCGGGACCCAGCTGTCGCCGCCGAAATTCGGATAGGCAAAGTTAGGCGGCATCACGCCGACGATCGTCGTCGGAATGCTGTCCAGATCCACCACACGCCCAACGACAGTCCGGTCGCCGCCGAAGCGATCGGCGAACAGATCGTAGGACAGTATCGCTACGCGCGCCCCGCCGGGCTGTTCCTCGTCGGGCGAAAAGGTGCGGCCTAACCAGGGCCGCGAGCCCATGAGCCGGAAGAAGCCGGGCGACACGTACGCGACGATCTTGCGGTCGTCGGCCTCGCCGCCCGGCAGCGACACCTGATCGCCCCGGATGAACGTGAATCCGTCGATCGCAGCCGACACCGAGCGCGCCTGCGCCTGCCAATCGAGGAACGTCGGATACGACGGCGTGCGCCCGCTGCCGTCGTCCGCGGTCTCGTAGATCGTCCGCAGCCGATCGGCGTCGTGGTACGGCATCCCGCGCAGGACCACGGTGTCGAGCACGCTGAACGCCGCCGTCGCGCCGGCAATGCCGAGCGCCAGAACCGCGATCGCCACCACGGTGAATGCCGGAGCGCGACGAAGCGCACGCGCGGCGTGGCGAAGGTCGCGCCCGAGGCCGCCGGACGATCGATGGGATTCGACAAACGAACGCATCGCGCGACTCGCAGAGAGGGACGCAGTCTGCTGCATCCCATTAACTCGGCGCGTCGCGATCCGGTCACATCGATCCATCTCGCATCGGCGGGAACCACCGCCGCACGCGATGGTTAGTTGGAGTGTACCGACCGTGTCCGCTTGCCCGCTCGCCGGCGGTACGTCACAATAGATCTATCCTTCACATCCTGCTGGAGCTCTCGATGCGTCGTTTCGCACTCGCTGCCGCCCTTGCGTTAGCCACCGCCCTTCCCATTGCCGCGCATGCGCAGGTGATGGCCAGCGAGCACGGCATGGTCCAACAACGCGTCGACGGCACGACGATCACCATCGAGTACTATCGCCCGCAGCGCCGCGGCCGCACCAACTTGTTCGGCGGTGTCGTGAAATGGGGCAGCACGTGGACGCCCGGCGCCAACTGGGCGACGACGATCGACGTCGACCACGATGTGAAGATCGACGGGCACGCGCTCGCCAAGGGCAAATACTCGATCTGGATGGTGCCGCAAGCCGACGAATGGACCGTGATCTTGAGCACCGCGTGGAAGCGCTTCCACGTGCAGGGCCCCGATCCGTCCGCACCGCAGGTGAAGTTCACCGTGAAGCCGGACAGCACGCCGATGGTGGACGTGCTGACGTTCTCGTTCCCCGCCGTCGAGCCCGATGC
>DATNAM010000115.1:0-2277 GCA_035572595.1 Gemmatimonadaceae bacterium | reverse complement strand
CGTTTCGCGTGATCGTGCCCGAGGCCGAGCTCGCCGACTTGTTCAAACGTGTCAAAGACACGAAGTGGCCCGAACAGGAGACGGTCGCCGACGACACGCAAGGTGTGCAGCTCTCGACGATGCAATCCCTCGCGCACCACTGGGCGACCGGCTACGACTGGCGCACGTGCGAGGCGCGCATCAACGCGCTGCCTAACTTCTTGACGAACATCGACGGGCTCGACATCCACTTCATCCACGTGCGGTCGAAGCACGAGCACGCGCTGCCCGTCATCATCACCCACGGTTGGCCCGGCTCGATCATCGAGCAGCTCAAAGTCGTGGAGCCGCTCACCAATCCCACCGCGCACGGCGGCACAGCCGACGATGCCTTTCACGTGGTGATCCCGTCGCTCCCCGGTTACGGATTCTCAGGCAAGCCCACGGCGCCCGGTTGGACGCCGATCACGATCGCCAAGGCGTGGGCAACGCTGATGCAGCGACTCGGCTACACGCAGTACGTGGCGCAGGGCGGCGACTGGGGCAACGCCGTGTCGGAGCTGATGGCCGTGCAGGAGCCGCCGGGATTGCTCGGCATCTCCACCAACATGGCGGCCACGGTTCCGGGCAACATTCAGAAAGCGCTCGTGGCGAACGAACCGCCGCCGGCCGACCTCACGCCCGATGAGCGGCACGCGTGGGATCAACTCGACTTCTTCTACAAGAAGGGACTGGGCTACGCCAACGAGATGTCGCTGCGCCCACAGACGCTCTACGCGCTAGCCGACTCGCCGATCGGACTCGCCGCCTGGATGCTGGATCACGACGCCCGCAGCGAAGAGATGATCTCGCGCGTGTTCGCCGGCAAAACGGAAGGGCTGACGCCTAACGACGTGCTCGACAACATCACGCTCTATTGGCTGACAAACACGGCCGTCTCGTCGGCGCGCCTCTATTGGGACACCGCGCAGGTCTCGACGGCGGGCTTCTTCGACCCGCGCGGCATCAAGCTGCCGGTTGCGGTCACCGTGTTTCCGGACGAGATCTATGCGGCACCCAAGAGCTGGGCGGAGCGCGCGTATCCCAAGCTCATGTATTACCACAAGGTCGACAAAGGTGGACACTTCGCGGCCTGGGAGCAGCCCGATCTGTTCGTCGCCGAGCAGCGCGCGGCGTTCAAGCCGCTGCGGGCGGCGCTCGTCAAGCGTTAGACCGGGTGCCGGCCGCGCCGGTACTGAGTTAGGCATTTGAACACAGTTGGCCCCACAGAGGAGAACGACCGATGTCCGGAGATATCGACGCGCATCGCCGCCGCTTCCTCGGCGCGGCGGCCGCCACGGTGGCGGCCGCATCCTTAGGCCTAACGCACGGTGTCGATGCGTTGGCCGCCCAAACCAGCGGCACGCCCCGCTCCCCTTCCCGGCCGCGCTCGGCCAACTCGTTCGGGCCCATCAAGCAGATCGATGCCGGCCTCCTCGACGTCGGCTACGCCGAAAGCGGACCCGCCGCCGGTCCGCCCGTGATCCTGCTGCACGGCTGGCCCTACGACATCTACAGTTTTGTCGACGTCGCGCCGTTGCTCGCCAGCAAGGGCTACCGCGTGATCGTGCCGTACCTGCGCGGATTCGGCACGACACGATTCCTCTCGGCGGACACAAGGAGAAATGCCCAACAGTCGGTTGTCGCGCTCGACATCGTGGCGCTCATGACCGCGCTCGAGATCGAAAAAGCGGTCATCGGCGGGTTCGACTGGGGCGCACGCACCGCCGACATCATCGCGGCGCTCTGGCCCAAGCGCTGCAAGGCGCTTGTCTCCGTGAGCGGCTACCTCATCGGAAGCCCCGCGTCCAACAAACTGCCGCTGCCTCCGCAAGCCGAGTTTCAGTGGTGGTATCAGTTCTACTTTGCCACCGACCGCGGACGCGAGGGCTACGAGAAGTACCGTCGCGACTTCAACAAGCTGATCTGGCAGCTCGCGTCGCCTAAATGGAATTTCGATGACGCGACGTTCGACCGCACCGCGGCGTCGTTCGACAATCCGGATCACGTCGACATCGTGATCCACGACTATCGCTGGCGCCTCGGCTTGGCTAACGGAGAATCCAAGTACGACGACCTCGAGGAGCGGCTTGCGCAGGCTCCCGCGATCGCGGTGCCCACCATCACGCTCGAGGGCGATGCCAACGGCGCGCCGCACGCCGATCCCGGCGCGTATGCGAAGAAGTTCACGGGCAAGTACGCGCATCTCACCGCGACCGGCGGCGTTGGGCACAACCTCCCGCAAGAAGACCCGCAGAC
>DATNAM010000114.1:0-7471 GCA_035572595.1 Gemmatimonadaceae bacterium | reverse complement strand
CGGGTTGTCGCGGCGGTCGGCGTGGGTGCTGTGGAAATTGGTGTCCATGATGTGCGCGTGTCCGAGGATCGCCCGTGGACCGATCGTGATCTCGCGCTGGCATCCGAAGCGTGTGCCGTTGACGTACGAGTCGCTGCCGATCGTGATCACGGCATCGGGGCTATAGGTCCACGGGGTCACGAGGCTGTCGATGTGGACGTTGTCGCCGATCACCACCCGGCCGGGCCCGCGCAGGCTGATGGTGCCGCTGACGCGAAAGTTGGCTCCGGTTTCGAAGCGCCGACCCCGCATCCGAAACCAGACTTTGTAGCGCCAGCCGCGCACCACCTGTCGCAAAACCGTTAGGCCGCGGCGGGGATTGGCGAGGCCTTGTGCGATTCGCGAGACCATGAATGTCGCGCCCCTCCAGGGCTTCGCCGTGTGATGTCTCCGCGCCGGCGCGAAGCCGCATCGCGTGCGACGAGCATGTGGTGGAACCCGACGTACACGGTGTGCCGTACCACGCGTTGACGCAAGCCTCGAGGCGCACGGCTTGCGTGCGTAGCTCGCGCGGACACCGCGTGCCTCGGACATGGCCCTGCCTTACGTTAGACCCGGCACGCGCCGCCCAACCTGGTATCGCCTGACCCGACGGTCGCACCTGAGCGCGATTCGTGTTTGCACGCTCGATCTGCTTGCGGAACATGGCCCGGCCGCTACGTTCTCACGTTCAGCCGATGATCAACCTATTCGAGGGCGTCCGAATAGAATGTTAGACATCGTCAACCGACATCGTTTCATGCAGACTGTTCGGATACGCACAACAGGAAGCCCGGGTGTGCCCGCGCTCGCCGCCGCTGCCGGGCCCGGCCACACGCAGCAGCCGGCGCGCGAGGTGGCCACCTACATGGGCGGCAAACCCGTCTCCGAACGCAGCGCCGACAGTACGGCGCACCGACTCCACTCCTAACGGAACGGCCTGGACCTCATGCTGTCTTCCACCGCAGTCGCGTTTCTCGAGCGTTTGTTGGACACGCCGGGACCGTCGGGTTTCGAGTCGGCTCCGGCGCGCGCGTGGCGCGAGGAGGCGGCGCGCTTCGCCACCGTCCGCGGCGACGTGCACGGCAACAGCATGGCCACGGTAGAGGGTGGAGGCGGCCTGACCATCATGCTCGCCGGACACATCGACGAGATCGGCGTCATCGTGCAGCACGTCGACGACGATGGATTCGTCTACATCGCGCCGATCGGCGGGTGGGATGTGCAGGTGCTCGTCGGCCAGCGCATCCGGTTCCTCGGCGCGCAGGGCGATGTGTTCGGAGTCGTCGGCAAGAAGCCGATTCATCTCCTGCGCGCCGACGATCGCGAGAAGGCGTCCAAGATCACGGAGTTGTGGGTCGACATCGGATCGGCGAACGCCAAAGAAACGATGGCACGCCTCAACGTCGGCGACGCCGGCGTGATCGATTCGCGCATGATCCGGTTCCCGAACAATCGCGTCGTCTCGCGATCGATCGACGACCGCATCGGCGCGTTCGTCGTGCTCGAGGCCTTACGGCGCTACGCGGAAAAGCCCGGCGCGGCGCGCGTGGTGGCGGTGGCGACGACGCAGGAGGAAATCGGGTATCGCGGCGGCGGCGCCGGCGTGAGCGCGACGGCCACCGGCGCGCGCATGGCGATCGTGGTCGACGTCACGTTCGCCACCGATCATCCGGGCATCGAAAAGAAAGAGCTCGGACATCATCCGGTGGGCGGCGGCCCGGTGCTGACGCGCGGATCGATCATCTCGCCCGTCGCGTTCCGTTTGCTGCGCGACACCGCGGACGCGCTTTCGATTCCGTACACGCTGCAGGCGGCCGGCCGCGAAACGGGCACCGATGCCGACGCGATTCACATCGCACGCGAAGGCATCGCGACGGCGCTGGTGTCGGTGCCCAACCGCTACATGCACTCGCCCAACGAGCTGGTGAGTCTCGATGACGTGGACCACACGGCGGCGTTGATCGCGGAGACGTGCCGGCGCGTGGCCGCCGACATCGACTTCACCCAGCGTTAGGCGCGGGGGCGGGCCCCGGCCCGGCGCGTCAGGCCGGCGCCGCGGCGTCCCGCTTGCCCAGGATCACCCAGGACGCCGCGCCACGGATCGCGGGCGACTTGTCGCGCAGCAGGGCCTGCAGGGCCTGCTGCGCGTTGGGCGACCGGGCCTGTCCGATCGCGTGCACCGCCGCGACGCGCAGGGGCGTCGGACGCTGGCGCGCGAGCAGACCGCGCTCGGTGCGCGCAAGCTCGACGAGCTTGTCCACCGCCTGCGCCGTTCCCAGCTGGCCTAACGCAGCGACGAGCGCCACCTGCACCCGGGAATCCGACTCGCGCTCGAGGGCGCGGATGATCGAATGCACGGAGCGCTGACCCGTGGCCGGCGCGTGGCCGTTCCCGCCGCCCTCCGTCGCCGCGTCGTCGCCAACGGGCGCGACGGCCCGCGACCCCCCCCCCCGGCCCCGCTTCGCCGAACCGATACGCGCCAGCGCGTGCGCCGCCGCGGCCCGCACCCGGTCGTCGTCGTGCTCGAGGAGCCGCATCAACTCCACCTCGGACTCGGCGACCTTGAGCTCGCCTAACAACTCGGCCGCGTTGCGCACCACGTACCAGCGCGAGTCGCCGAGCATGTGGACCAGCGTGCGGACGCCGGTGCGCAGGCGCACGAGCGCATCGAAGAACACGCGCCGATCGCCGATCGTCGGCGCCGCGATGAGCGACTCGGCCAACGCTTCGGCGCCGGCTTCTTCACAGCGCCCGATGACCGTCATGTATTCGTCGTGCCGCTCGCGGCGGCGCGGCAGCTGCATCGTCACGCTGCGCAGAATCGGCGGCACGGCAATGCGCCGCAGCGCGACGCCGTACTGGCGCTTGATCGCCTCGTCTTGGAGCGCCGACTCGCGCACGACGATGCCATACAGAACATCGGCAATGACATCGTGCCGTGCCCGTGCCGATGCTTCGGCGATCACCTTGAGCAATACGTCGAGCTCGCGCGCCGCGTCTTTGGGCGAGGCTGCCCCATCCAGCTGCTGGAACATGGTCGCCGACGAGCCGTCCACGCCTTGAGCGGACGTGAACACGCCGAACATCTCGTTGAGGCGCGCCGTGGTCGCGATGTTCGATCCGACGTCGATGTCGGCTCCGCGCCCGTTCGTTCCATTGCCCTTGTGGGCGGGCTCGCCCGGGGCGAACACCGCAATGTCCGGAATGACGTCGGCACCGATCGCGGACGTCTCGTGCGCGCCATTGGGCGAGGGGCCGAGCGATGCGGCCGTGACGCGCACGGAGCGCGCATCGAGGGCGCCGAGGCGTGCGACGACGGAGCGGCCGCCGTCGCCGGCAACCGGCGCGGTGGCGAGGATGCGCGCCATGAGGAGCAGGTCGGCCGGCGACGACGGTTGGTCGAACGCCACTTGGTCGATCGAGTGGCCGATCAGTTGCGCGACGAGGTCCTCGGACTCCGGCGTCACTTCGCCTAACGGAGAGCCGTTGGTCACCAGCGATTGGCCGCGCACGCCCATGGTCACTGCACCGGCCCGTGATGCGCTCACCAGAAGCTGCAACGACGCGAGCTGCAAGTCGTAGGTGTCGCTCTCGTTGAGCAGTTGCGATACGAGGCGGGCGAAGTGGCGGGCGAACGTCGGTGCGTGATCCATGCCGGAACCAACTCCCTCGAAAGACGGGCCTTCTGAGCCCGAAACGGGCACGTCCGTTCTACTTAGGGACAATCGACACCCGTCGCACGTAACCGTTTCGCACGTGACGACTAAGCGCGCGTGTGCACCGTGCGCGACGCGGCTGGAACTGCCGCACGCGGGGGCATAACATACGCTTCACTCCTTGCCTCTTCGGACGCGTCCTGATTCGATGTTGTTCGCCTGGTCCTCCGCCTCGTACGTGGTGCCGCTGCCTGATGGACACCGCTTCCCGATGGCGAAGTACCGCCTCGTGAAAGAGCGCGTGATCGCCGAGGGCATCCTGCCCGAGGATCGCGTCCTCGAACCCGAGCGCGCATCGGCCGAGGACGTGCGGCTCGTTCACAGCACGCGCTACGTGCACGACATCGACACCGGCACGCTCGATGGCGCGGCCGTGCGCCGCCTCGGGTTCCCGTGGTCACCGGGGTTGGTCGAGCGGTCGTATCGGTCCGTGGGCGGAACGCTGGCGGCGGCCGTGGCGGCGCTCGAGCACGGCGTCGCGATCAATCTGTCGGGCGGTACGCACCACGCATTCGCCGATCACGGCGAAGGATTCTGCGTGTTCAACGACGTCGCGATCGCGATCCGCGTGCTGCAGCGCGACGCGCGTCTCACGCGGGCCATCGTGATCGACCTCGATGTGCATCAGGGCAACGGCACCAACGCGATTTTCGCCGGCGACGATCGCGTGTTCACGCTCAGCATGCACGGCGCCAAGAACTATCCATTTCATCGCGTGGCCGGCCGCGTGGACATCGAGATGCCGGACGGCGCCGGCGACGACCTCTATCTCGACGCGTTGGCGCACGTGCTGCCGGACGCGCTGTGCGCGGCACGCGCCGAAATCGCGGTGTACCTGGCCGGCGCCGACGTCCTCGCCGGCGACCGGTTAGGCCGTTTGCGCCTAACGCTGAGCGGCATGGCGCGCCGGGACGCGATGGTGCTCGATGCCTGCCGCGAGGTCGGCCTGCCCGTCGCCATCGTGCTCGGCGGCGGATACGGCGCCCGCCTCGACGACACGGTGGACGGGCACGTCCAGACGGTCCGCCTCGCCGCCCACTCCGCCTAACACACGATGCCATTCACCACGACCACCGCGGTCCCGCTGTACTGGATCTCGTACGGGCCCGCCGGCGCCCCGCGCCTGCTCGTCCTCCACGGCGGCCCCGGCGCGCCCCATGACTATCTGCTGCCGCAGATGCTGGAGCTCGCCGACCGGTACCAACTCATTTTCTATGACCAACGCGGCAGCGGCCAGTCGCGCACCGTCGATCAGTCGCCGATCACCTGGCGCACGCACGTCGAGGATCTCGCCCAACTCATCATCGAGCTCGGGTTGGACCCCTTGTCGCTCGTCGGGTATTCATGGGGCGGGTTGCTCGCACTGCTCTATGCAATCGAAGCGTATCGCGGCGCAGGAACACGTCCCGTGCGCATGGTGCTCATCGACCCTGCGCCCACCTCGCGCGGCGCGCGCATCGCGTTCGAAACCGAGTTCGCCCGGCGACAGAACTCGGATGCGGTCGCCAAATTGCGCGAGGAGCTTGCCGCCTCTGGATTGCGGGAAAAGAATCACGACGCGTATCGTCAACGCATGTTCGAGCTCAGCGTCGCCGGCTACTTCGGCCGCCTGGAGCGCGCTCGCGCCCTCACCCCGTTCCGCGTGGTCGGACGCATCCAGAAATCTGTCTGGGAAAGCCTCGGCGACTATGACTTACGCAACGCGTTGAGCACAGTTCGCTGCCCAACCCTGGTCATCCACGGCCGACAAGACCCGATCCCGCTCGAGTCGTCCGAGGCGGTGACCCAGGCTCTGCCGAACGCTCGCCTCGTGGTGATAGACGAGAGCGGGCACGTACCTTACGTTGAAGCACCAGACGTTCTGTTCGCAGCCATCCGGCGATTCCTCGACGAAACCGCATCCCGCTCCCTCACTTCGTCACCACCGCCCGAGGCAACATGAGCGCATCCGACGAGACCGTACAACCGTATCTCGCGACAATCGAGGTTGGCGGACGACGGCTCGATGTTTCGGTGCTCATTTCGTACGACGGCATCGAGTACGGCGGACGACTCTGGTTCACCGAAACCGAATGGGATGACGAAGGAATTCCGGACCGCGGCGTGTTGCCGGGCCGCAGCCGTCCGGAAGTCGAGCAGATGGCGCGCCGGCTCTCCGAAGACGAGCTGGTAGCGCGCTACCGCCGAGCGGCCGCGAATCGCCGGCGATTCGTCGCGCTGCGTTCGGTCACCGAAGATTTTCTCGCCAAGGTGCGCTACCTGAATCAGGTGGCCATCTCGATGCGCGCGGGCCTCATCGACACGGAAGGCGCGGCGCAGGAGATCGACTACACGGAACACCAACTGCACGAGCTCGTGCGTCAGTTCCGCGAGGTCGCGGGAGTCGAACAGCGCGTCGAAGCGTGAGCACGCGCCCTGTCACATCGTGACGGCTGACGCCCGCCTCACGCCGTACGAGCTGATCCTCGCACCGCTCGAACAGGACGCGTTCCCGGCCATCCGTGCCGAAGCAGAACAGCGCGGACGCGACGCCCTCCAACACGACGATTTCCTGCTGCTCGGCTTGGTCGGTGCGACGCTCTCGTCGATGATCGCCGACGACGCGCCCGCCGAAGCGGTCGATCAATACGGCGAATTGTTCTGGCAGGGCTATCGCTTCTGGTCAGCAGGACGCCGCTTCTACACGTTCGGTGAAGCGATCACGTCGACACTCATCGCAAAGCCGTACGACATGGACGGATGGCAGCTCGCCGCGCCCCCGTCCTGCTACGTCCAGTTTCCTAACCAGCGTCTCTGGACCCGCGTGGCCCCGGACGCACCGTTCGAGCCCGTCGACGGTTGCTTCATCGCGTCCGACGAATCGAGCACCGACGCCGGAGCGCGCGTCGACCTGCGCGTGTTGCTGGTGCTCGGATTGAGACCGGAACGACCGGGTATCTCGCTCGTGATCGATCGCATGACGCTCGACGCACGCGACGCAGGCGAACGCGCGATGCAGGCGTGGTCCGACGGTGAGGCCGCGTTCGAGACATCGCTGCCCGGCGGCGAGCGACGCGGCCTCCGCATCCTCAACACGCGAGCCGAGCTCGAGACATTGGTGCTGCGCGCGCTCCACGCGCTCGACGCGCGGCCCAAATTGCTCGTCGCGCATCCGGCGCGCGAGACACCACCGGCCGACGGGTCGCACCTGGCGTACGTGGATGTGCTCGATGCGCGCGAGTCGAGCGGGCGTGGCGGCGCTCATTCCACCGCCTGACGCCGCGCCGTATCTTGCCCGCATGCCTCGCCACGCACGAGCGACCAAGACCACCGAGCGCCGTCGAGCCCCCGCGCCGCGCAGTCGCCCCAAGGGAAAAGCAACGCCCGAACGCGCGGCGGAATACTACCGCCGCTTGTCGCTCGCGTATCCGGATGCGCATTGCGCGCTCAATCACCGGAATGCGTTCCAGCTCGTCGTCGCCACCATCCTCAGCGCGCAGTGCACCGACGTGCGCGTGAACATGGTGACGCCGGCGTTGTTCGCGAAGTATCCGAACGCACGGGCGCTCGCCGGCGCCGACCGCGAGACGCTCGAAGACATGATCAAGAGCACGGGGTTCTTCCGCAGCAAGACGAAGAGCCTGTTAGGCATGGCGCAGGCGCTGGTCGAGCGGCACGGCGGACAGGTGCCGCGCACGATGGAGGAGCTCACCGCGCTGCCGGGCGTCGGCCGCAAGACGGCCAACGTCGTCCTC
>DATNAM010000113.1:0-3827 GCA_035572595.1 Gemmatimonadaceae bacterium | reverse complement strand
ACGCGGAGCACGCGGCGCGCGCCTAACACAGTGGTGGTGATCCAGCCGCGGCCGCTCTTGTTGTAGCGCTCGCGCAGATCGCGGTTGAACGCGTCGGCGGTTTCATCATCGTCGGTGGCGCGGCCCACCCAGCGGAAGCAAAGGATGTTCGATTCGGGCTCGTGCAACGCCACGAAGTCCGGGTGGGCGCCGATCGCGGCGTGGAGATCCTGCACCGTCCGGCACAGGTGGTCGTAGATCGTGCCTAACCCGGTGGCGCCGTAGCGCTGGAGCGCCACCCACATCTTGAGCGCGTCGGCGCGGCGAGAGCACTGGAAGCTGCGCGTGCCCTGGTCCCACGCGCGGCCGTCGTCCGTGTCGTGAAAGAGATACGGCGCCCGTTGGGCGAATGCGCGGTCCAGGTCGCGCTCGTCTCGCACGAACAGCATGCCGGAGGACAACGGCAGCAGCATCATCTTGTGCGCGTCCCAGGCCACCGAGCGGGCGCGCGATGCACCGCGCATGCGATCGCGATGCGTGTCCGAGAGCAGCGCGGAGCCGCCGTGCGCGGCGTCGACGTGGAGCCAGATGCCGCGCGCGTCGCAGAGGGTGGCAATGGTCTCGAGATCGTCGAACGAACCGGTGGCCGTGCTGCCGGCGGTGGCGACGACGGCCATCACCGGAATACCCTGATCGGCGAGTGCATCCAGCCGCGCCGCGAGCGCGTCGGTGTCCATGCGCCAACCGCGCGACGGAATCGCGATGGCCCGGTCGAGTCCTAAGCCTAACTGCGCGACGGCGCGCGTGACCGCGTAGTGCGCGTGCTCGCCGCACAGCACCACCGGCAGCACGGTGCCGTCGGCGCCCACGCCGCGCTGCCATGCGTTAGGCATCGCCCGCGCCCGGGCGGCGAGCAGCGCCGTGACCGTGGCCTCGGTGCCGCCCGACGTGAGCGTACCGCCCGCGCCGGCGCCCCAGCCGATGAGATCGGTCATCCACTTCACCAGCTGCGTCTCCACCACCGTCGCGCTCGGCGACATCTCGGCCACAGCGACCGATTGGTTCATCGCCGCGACCACCGCCTCCATCCACACCGACACCGGCAGCGGCGCCGACACCTGATGTCCCATGCACATGGGATGCGCGAGCTGATTCATCGCACTCATCACATCGTGCTCGATGCGCGCCGCCACGTGGTTGAGCGGATGTCCGTCCAACGGAAGCGGCTCATCGAATCGCCGAGCGATCTCTGCCGACGTCAGCGCGGTGGACACCGGATCGGTGCCGGCGCGCGTGCGCAGAAAATAGCGCGACGCGAGATCAATGAATGGGAGCGCGGCGTCGCGCTCCATGTCCTGCTCGAGCAGGTCGAAGACGGGTGGGCGCATCGAAAGAGAAGAAGGAACGCCGAAGTGTTTCACTTAGGCGACACGCAGTGTCTCACGCAGCGCCGCCGAGTGGAATGTCGAGCACGCGTCGTCCACCGACGGGCTCGACGGTGAGATAGCACTGGACGCGCTCGATCATGACCGGCTCATCCACGCGTACGCGAAGGAGCCGGCGTTCATTTTCGGGCGTGAGCGTCGAGAAGAAGCTCAGCGTGCAATGCGGCGAAAAACTGAAGCGCGCGCGATCGAAGCGGAGGCAGGCGGCAGCGATGCGTTCGTGCAGCGCGCGCAATGCGCCGTGCGGATCGAGCGGCAGCACGACGATATCGGTCTGCATGAACCGCATCGGTCGGCCGAATTGGAGGGTGAACGGCGTGATCTGCGTGGCCGCCGATGTCAGCGCGTCGCGCAATTCATGAACCGGTGTGTCGGCTCGAATCGGACCGACGCCCGAAGAGCCGACGAGCGTGATGTGCGGCGTCGTGTCCTTGGCGAGCTTGGGGTCCGCCCATCGCTGCACCCCGAGCACCGCGTCGCGCGATGGACCGGTGAGCTCGGACACGATGAAGAATCCACGCTTCATAAGGAAAACCTATAGAGAAAGCGGGCACGAGGGCACTGCGGCATACGCTTGCAGCGTTCGCTCGCGAGTCGAGCGCACCACCGAACATCCGCCGTTTCCTAAGACGCTCTAACCTCCACGTGACCATTGCTCGCCTCTGACGCGCGGCGCGCCAACGGGCATGCCCATTGCCCTCTCGGCGTCTCGCCTCTCCGCGCTGAGCACGCAGCCGACCGCCTCGCCCAAGAGGCCGGAGCTGACTCCGACGGAGGATCCCCGCGCCGCCGCGTAGAGCGTCGTCGCGCATCCATGCACCGACTCGCACCAGTGATCGATGCGGACACAGATCGAGTGGATCGTGATCGGGACGTACGCGGCCGCACTGTTCGTGTTGTCGCTCTTCAGTCTCAATCGATACGTGATGATTTCGCTGTTTCGCCGGTATCGCGGCAATCCGAGGGTACGCCCGCCGGAACCATCGCCGATGCCTCGCGTGACAGTCCAACTGCCGGTCTTCAACGAATTGTTCGTCGCCGAGCGATTGATACGCTCGGCGTGCGCGCTCGACTATCCGCGGCACTTGCTGCAGGTGCAGGTGTTGGACGATTCGACGGATGAAACGCTCATCCTCACGCGACGTCTGGTGCGCCAGTTTCGCGCGAAGGGATATCAGATCGAGCATCTGCATCGCGAGGATCGCACCGGCTACAAGGCCGGCGCGCTCGCGTACGGTCTCGAGCGAGCGACCGGCGAGCTGATCGCGGTGTTCGACGCGGACTTCGTGATTCCGCGCGACTTCCTGCGCAATACCGTGTCGTACTTCAACGAGCCCGACGTGGGCATCGTGCAGGCGCGCTGGGATTATCTCAACGAAGAATACTCGCTGCTGACCCGGGTCACTGCGTTAGGCTTGAGCGGACAGTTCGTGATCGAACAGCCGGCGCGCGACCGCGGCGGCCTCTTCCTCACGTTCAACGGGACCGCGGGTGTGCTGCGGGCGAGCGCCATTCGCGACGCCGGCGGCTGGCAGCACGACACGCTCACGGAAGATCTCGACCTGAGCTATCGCGCGCAGCTCGCGGGCTGGCGCATTCTATATCTGCCGGCGCTGCCGTGTCCCTCGGAGCTGCCGCCGGACATGCACGCGCTCAAGACGCAGCAGTACCGGTGGACCAAGGGCTCCCAGGAGACGGCGCGGAAGCTGTTCATGCCGCTCTGGCGCGCCGCGATTCCCGTGTGGCAGAAACTCCAGGGCACGGCGCACCTGTTAGGCAATTCCGTGTACCCGTTCCTGCTCGTGGTGGGGATTCTCAATCCGATCGTGATGTACATCGCGCACAAGGATCGCGTGCGCCTTTCGTGGGCGATCTCGGCGTACTTCCTGTTGTCGTTAGGCGGGACGTTCAGCTACTACGCGGCGGCGATCAAGGAAATCCATGTCGATTGGCGGCGCCGGATGGCGTGCTTCCCGCTGTTCCTCGCGGCGTCGATCGGGTTGAGCGTGTACAACGCACAAGCGGCCATCGAAGGATTTCTAGGAAAGCGAACGCCGTTCCTGCGCACGCCCAAGTACAACCTGGCCACCGGACAATCGCAGGCCGTGCGCCGGCGGCGGTACCGGAGCGCTTTCACCAACAGTACGATGTTCGAGCTTTTCCTCGGCATCTACACGGCGGCCGCGTTCGTGTACGCCCTGTACGTGGGCGAATGGGGCGCGCTGCCGTTCCTGCTGTTGTTCGCGACGGGATATCTGCTCGTTGGCGGATACTCGATCGCGCACCTCATGAACACGAGCAAGGTGAAGCTCGCGGCGACACCGCAGGTGGTGGTGGATGAAACCGCGCATCCGCTGCCGACGCCGGCGGCTGCGGCCGCGGCGGCTAACGGATCAACGGGAC
>DATNAM010000112.1:0-2782 GCA_035572595.1 Gemmatimonadaceae bacterium | reverse complement strand
CGCCACACGGTCGAGACGTATAACGCCCGCCATGGCTGGGTTCCGTCCGACACGCCGGTGCACGACCCGGTAGAAACCGAACACCATTGGCGCACGCTGTTGGATCTGTTCGCGCGCACGTTGTCCTAACGGCCTGGCGCGTGGCGCTCGAGCCAACGTCGGACTCATCTGCTCATGAAGAAACGGACAAGCACGGACACTGCGGACAAAAGAGACACTTCCCCCGACAGCCGAGCTATCCGTGCTTTGTCCGCAGTGTCCGTGCTTTTTCCGCGTCTTCATTGGCGTAATGGCCAGAATCAGATGCCACCCTCAACTCAGACGTGGTTCACGAGCGCTGGTGGCGGGTCGTGTGACACAAAGCTTGTCCTAAGAAACTCTGTTGTGTGAACTCGCCACCCGCCTTGCCGCGTGATCAATCCGACCGCAGCGCCTGCACCGGATCGATCGTCGTCGCGCGGCGTGCCGGAACGTACGCGGCCACCGCGGCGACGATACTCAGGACGATGCACGCCGCGCCTAACGCGAGCGGGTCAGTTGGGCTCACCTGGAAAAGTAGCGACGTGATCAGACGCGAGCTCGCCAACGCGACGGCGAAGCCCAGCCCGAGTCCCATGCCGGCGATGGTCCCGGCGCGCGCCAACACCTCGCGGCGCACCCGCTCCGGCGTTGCGCCGAGCGCGATGCGGATGCCCAGCTCGCGCGTTTGATCGCCGACGATCGAGGCCATGACCCCGAACAACCCGATCGCCGCCAGCATCAACGCGACGATGCTGAAGCCCGACATCAGGAGCGTATCGACGCGCGGTTGCGCGAGAGGCTCGGCCAGGATCTCGTCCATCGTGCGCGGTCCGTTGAGCTCGAACGCGGGATCCACATCGTGGCCGGCGGCCCGCAGGGCCGGCAGCAGCGCGCCTAACGCTACGGTGCTGCGGATGGCCACGAACCCCTGCCAGTACGACTGGGCGGACGGCAGGTACACAATGGGCGACGCCTCACGCAAGGTTCGCAAATGGGTGTCGTGCGCCATGCCCACGACCGTGCGCCATCCATCCTCGCCGACCATGCCCCCTTCGCCCGGAATGCGGATGCGCTTGCCGATCGCATCCTGGCCCGGCCACAACTTTCGCGCCGCGGATTCGTTGACGATGGCCACGAGCTGCGACGTCGCGCGATCGTCGTCGGTAAACGACCGGCCGCGGTCGATGTGGACGCCAAAGGTCTTGAAGTATTCCGCGCCGCCCAGCTCGGCGGGAATCATGGGAAACTGCGCCGTATCCGTCATGGACGGATCGTCGGTTTGAAACCGGATGAGCCAGACGCCGTTGCCGATCATCGGCGGTGCAACGATCGGCGTCGCCGCGGTGATACCGGGAATCTGGCGCAGGCGGCGCACGAGTGCGTCGCCCTCACCGACGAACCGTTTCATGTCGTTGAACTTGCTCCCGCTGAACGCGTAGTCCAACACCGACAAGTGATCGGCCACGAATCCCGTGTCCTGGCGCTCGAGTCGCTCGAGGCTCCGCGCGAGCAGCGCCGCGCCGCCCAACATGACCGTGGCGAGCGCCAACTGGAGTGCGACCAGTGTCTGCCTCGCTATGCGCCGCCCCCGCGTTTCTCGGCCGGAGCGCGCGTCGGCGCGCAGCGTCGTCGCAGTGCGGCGCGCCGCGAGGAGGGCAGGGCCGACGCCGAACACCAGCACGGCGATCGACGACACGATGATGGCGACGACGATCGGCGTGGATGCCAGCTGGATCTCGTCCAACCGCGGCAAGTTGGGCGGCGCGAATCTGCCTAACGCGCCGAGCAGAAAGGCGGCGACGGCCAGCCCGGCGGCGCCGCCGGCCGCGGCGACGAGCAGGGCTTCGACCATGAGTTGACGAATCACATCGGCGGGCGCGGCACCGAGCGCGCGCCGCACATCGAGCTCGTGGCTGCGCGATGAGGCGCGGAGCAGCATCAAGTTGCCGACGTTGAGGCACGCGATGACCAGCAACAGGGCGACTCCGCTGGTGAGGAGGATCAACGCCGGCCTCACGTCGCCGAGCACGGTGTCGGTGAACGTGGCCGCGTGGACGCCGCCGAATCCGATCTGCGGCTCGAGGCGGCGCTCAATGCCGAGGTATTCCGTGGCCGCTTCGGCCACCGTCGCGCCGGGCTCGAGGCGCCCGACGGCGAACGCGGAGACACCCGACTGCCACCCGCTCCACATCGGGATCCAGTAGTCGACGTTCGCCGGGTAGTCGAAGCCCGCCGGTGCCACCCCGACGATCCGATAGCCGACGTTGGCGTACGGATCCACGAGGCGCTTGCCTAACACTGTCGAGTCGCCCCCGAACGCCCGGTGCCAGGCGCGCCAGCTCAGCACGAGCGACTCGGTGCGCGTCGAGTCGGGGCCGCTGGGCGTCTCGTCGTCGCTCGGCGACAGGAGGCGGCCGAGTGCGGGCCTGACGCCTAACACAGCAAAGAAATTGCCGGTGACCATGCCGCGGTTGAGGTCGATCAACGTACCGTTGTCGCGCAGCGGCGTCGGCACGGCCGGCCAATGCGCGACCGCGGCGATGTCGCGCATGGTGCGAGAGTCGGCGCGGACGACGGACAGGTCCTTGGTACCCGTCGCGACATCGCTGTTCGGATCGCCGCCGTATGTCCACAGGATCACCGCGCGATCCTGGTCGACGACCGGCAGCTTCCGGACGAGGACGGTTCGGAACACGGTGAACATGGCCACCGACATGCCGATCCCGAGGCCGAGGATCGCAACGGTGGTGATGAAGAACGC
>DATNAM010000111.1:0-2042 GCA_035572595.1 Gemmatimonadaceae bacterium | reverse complement strand
CCCACCGCCGGACGTCGTGATGATCTTGTTCCCGTTGAACGAGAACACGCCGGCGCGGCCGAACGTCCCAACGGGACGTCCCTTGTAGGTGGCACCAAGGGCTTCGGCGGCGTCCTCGATCATCGGCACTTCGTACTCGCGGCAGCACTCGACGATCGGATCGAGGTTCGCGCTCTGGCCATACAGGTGCACCACGACGAGCGCCTTGGGCAGCTTTCCGATTTTCGCGCGCTCGCGCAGCGCCTGTGAAACGAGATGCGGATCGATGTTCCATGATTCGCGCTCGCTGTCGATGAGCACCGGCACGGCATTCAAGTAGCGAATCGGATTGACGCTGGCGGCGAACGTGAGCGTGCTCACGAACACGTCATCGCCCGCGCCGACGCCCACGAGCTGGAGCGCGAGGTGCAGCGCGGCGGTGCCGGACACGGTCGCCAACGAATGAGACACGCCGATCGTCGCAGCGAACTCGCGCTGAAACGCTTCGACGTGCGGGCCCAGCGGCGCAATCCAATTGGACGCGAATGCCTCGGCGATGTATTTCTGCTCGAGGTCGCCCATGTGCGGGGGCGAGAGGAAGATGCGTCCGTGTTTTTTCGCGGGTTTCATGTCGCTCGTTGTCTCAAGACGCGGGCGGGCACGCCCGCCACCACTGCGCCGGCTGGAACGTCGCCGGTTACAACAGCACCTGCGCCAACCATCGCATCGTCGCCGATCGCGATTCCCGGCAGCACCACGGCTCGTGCGCCTACGAGCGTCCCGCGTCCGACGCTGACGCCGCCAGTTAGCACGGCACCAGGGGCAATGTGCGCGCCATCACCAATCGTACAGTCGTGTTCGACAACAGCGGCGCTATTGATCACCACGCCGATACCGATGGTCGCCGCGGCATTCACCACCGCGCCGGCGAACACGACCGTGCCGGCGCCAAGCTTTGCCGACTCGCTCACCGTCGCCGCCGGATGTACGAGCGGTTGCATCAACGCGCGACCCGCGCGACTTGCCGCGCGCATTCGCGCGTCGTTGTCCCCCAATCCGAGCACGACTTGGGTCGCGCGGCACGGGAGCGCGCCACCCTGGTCGAGCAATTGGACGAGATCTGCCTGGGAGATGACGACCTTGGCGCCACCGGGTTCCACTTGGGCGCTCTGTTTGCCCTGATCGAGATCGGCGTACCCGGCCACCGAGTGACCGGCACTACGGACGAGGTCGGCGACCACTTTCCCATGGCCACCAGCGCCCCAGATCAGGACCACCTCACGCATCGTCGCGACCGTGCCCTCCGCGGAACGGCTCCATGGTGACGTGCCCGCGATGGCTGATCCCTTCGCTTCGCACGACGCTCACGATGGTGAGCATCAGGATGCGGACGTCGAGTGCGAAGCTCACGCGATCGACGTACTCGACATCGAGCGCGAACTTCTCGCGCCACGTGAGCGCATTGCGTCCGTTGACCTGCGCCAAGCCGGTGACACCAGGGCGCACATCGTGGCGGCGCCTTTGTTCGGGGGAGTATAACGGCAAATACTCCATGAGTAAGGGGCGCGGCCCAACGAGACTCATTTCGCCGCGCAGCACGTTGACCAACTCCGGCAGCTCGTCGAGACTGGTGGCGCGCAGAAAGGCGCCGAGTCGCGTAAGGCGGCGCCCGTCGGGGAGGAGCGCGCCGCTCTCATCGCGCGCATCGCGCATCGTGCGAAACTTGTAGAGCGTGAACGGAATCTCGTTCTTCCCCGGGCGCTGCTGCCTAAAAATGACCGGGCGTCCCAGGTTCACGCGCACCGCGAGCGCGACCGCCGCGTACACCGGCGCCAGCACGACGATCGCGGGGACGGTGAGCACGAGATCGACACTGCGTTTCCACCACGTGCCCGGCGCCGTCGCCACCTGATGCCTAACGATCGCCGCCACGGTCCGTTTCATCGGGAGCAGCGGCGATCACCGACCAGCGCGACACTTCGACGATCTCATCGAGCGGAATCGGAGGCGGTCCGCCATCGCGTATCGCCTTCATCCACGCCTGGAGCTCGGCGGCGTGGCCC
>DATNAM010000110.1:0-2071 GCA_035572595.1 Gemmatimonadaceae bacterium | reverse complement strand
CCCGGCCGGCGGCGTATCCTCGCGTTCCGAATAGAAGCGGCCGAGGTAAGGCTGCACACGGAGCAAGTCGAAGAATGACGCGCTCGCGGCGGTCGTCGTGATCGCGGACGCCTCGGACCCGCGGCCGAGTGAGGCGTCGCTTGGAAACCCGAAGGCCGCCACGCGCGCGAAGCGGTGCACGGCGCGCAGATCGGCGTACGTCGCGTAGTTAGTCGTCGCGCTTTGTGATGTGCCGCGCGTGAAGAAATTGTACTCCGGCAAAATGAGGCGGCGCACCGCGTCCGCGTGGGTGACGCCGGGCGGCGGCGAAAGAAGCAGCCGGTCGACCACCTGGAACATCGCGAGGTTCGCGCCGATGCCGATGGCCAACGATGCCGTGATCGCACACGTGAGCGCCGGCGTGCGCCTCATCTGGCGCAGTGCCACGCGCACGTTCTGGCCAAACGAGTCCCACCATTCGCGCCGTTGCACAGAGTGCTCCCGGATTTGGGCCGACTTCACGAGATCGCGTACTGCTCGATTTATTTCTCCGAACCGGGCTTCCGCGAGACGCCGCGCCTCGTCCGCCGGCAGGCCGCGTCGCACGAGATAGTCGGTCGCCAGCGCGACGTGCGCTTCGATCTCTTCGCGAAATTCCGCCTCGATCTCGTCCCGTGTGCGCGGGCGGATTCGGAAGAGGCGTCGCAGGAAGTCGCGGTTCACGGTGCCTACGCGCGCGCTGCCCGGGGGTCGAGCGTCAGAATCGATGTGACAGATCTGGTATAGCGGAGCCACATCTCGGTTTCGGCGCGGAGGTGTTTGCGTCCGGCCGCCGTCAGTCGATAGTACCGCGCTTTGCGATTGTTCTCGGTGACGCCCCACTCGGCGCTCACCAAGTCCTTGCTCTCGAGGCGGTGTAGCACTTGGTAGGTGGCGCTGTCGTCCATGTTCAGCGTGCCGCTCGAGTGCTCTTCAAGCCAGAGCGCGATGCCGAATCCGTGCATCGGGCCGAGGGTGAGGGCCTTGAGCACGAGCAGGTCGACCGTTCCCTTCAGCAGCGGGAGCGCCTCGCTGCCGGTTTGTCGTTCCCCGTATGTCATACGGGGGACAATACGCTGGGAGCGGCGCGTGTCAAGTGCGGGGCCGGCGTACGCGCCCGTCAGGCGGCCGGCAGTCGCCGGATGGTTCGTGGCGGCGCGGCGGCGACGGCGGTAACATTCAGCGCCCGTCCGGGCGCAGATTCTCCGCTACCTCCGGCCTGCGAGACGTCTTCTGATCGACCGGCTGCGCGCACGCAAGGAATGGAAATTCTTCGGGGTGCTGCCGAAGGCGGATAGCCCGCTCGCCGCGGCGTGGTGGGTAGCGGTGATGTTGCGCGGCGCGCTGCCGGCGGTGTTTGCGATCGCCATGGGAGTGCTGGTCGGCGCCGTCCAGCGCGGGCGGCCCCTCGTCGTACCCCTCGCATTCGCGGGCGCGGTGTTCATCGTGCTGCAGGTGCTCGCGCCCATCCACCAGGCGATCAGCGCGAACCTGGGTGACCGCACCGCGGCGTGGCTGTACGACCGCCTAACGGACGCCTGCCTTGGGCCGCCGGGCATGGGCCACCTCGAAAGCCCCGCGCTGGCGAGCGATCTCGTCGTCGCGCGTGACTTCGACCTGGGGATCACGGGTCCACCGCTCTACATCGACATGGACTTTATCGCCGGCGGCCTCGTCGAGATGATCGGCGGGCTCGCGTGCGCGGTGGTGCTCTTCGGGTACTCGTGGTGGGCGCCGATCGTACTCGCGGGCGCGTGGCTGTTCACACACTGGTTCCTGCGCGAGAGCGGCGTGTGGTTCGACCGCCGCACGCCGGAGGTGATGCGGGCCCAGCGCCTCGCCGACTACAGCTACCGCCTCGCCGTCGATCCGCCGGCGGCCAAGGAGGTGCGCCTGTTCGGCCTCGCCGACTGGGTGATCGACCGCTTCACCGCCCAGCGCCAGCGGCTCTACGACCTGCAGTACGAGGCGACACGGCTGCGCGAGAAGTCGGTGGCGAGCGCCCTGGCCATCGTCGTGGTCGCCAACCTCGCCGTGTTCTGGACGTTGGGCC
>DATNAM010000109.1:0-5509 GCA_035572595.1 Gemmatimonadaceae bacterium | reverse complement strand
AGACCGCCAGCGGTGTGGAACGCCTCGAGCTTCCCAACGGGCGCGGCGAACGACACGTCCTCCAGCTCCGACAACGCTTTGACCCGCGTCCGCTTTCCGTCGCGCAGCACCCACGACAGCGTCGTGTAGTAATCGAGAACGCCCTCGAGCGAATACACGATCTGATAGTTGAGCGGCGGCTCCGGTTGCTGCGGCAGACCGCCCACAAAAATCTTGACCGAACGCACGGTGTCCATCTGTTCGATGCCGTGCTGCGCCAGGATGTTCACCATGCCCGGCGCCAATCCGCAGTCCGGAATCACGGTGATGTTCTTCGCTTTCGCCGCCGCGTCGAGCTCCTTCTGCTGGAACACGATTTCCGTGTTGCCGCCCAGATCGCAGAAGTTGGTGCCGGCTTCCACCGCCAGCTGCGCCAGATCGAGATTGAAGTAGTAGGGAATCGCGCTCATCACGGCGTCGCTCTCCCGCATCACCGCGAGCACCGCCGCGCGGTCGCGCACGTCCACGTGCGTCGGGATCAAGCGCTTCCCTGAATACGGCGCAAGGAAGTCCGGAATGTGCGATATGTTCAGGTCCGCCAGGCGAACCTCGGTGACGTCGGGATTCTGGAGCAAATCGTAAGCGCACGCCGAGCCTTGAAGGCCGGCACCGAGCACGAGCATCCGCATGGGCCGTGGTTCTCCTGGTCTATCGACACGAAATTTGGGCGAGCCATGAAAATTAAGGGTCTTGGGGGAATTGTGTGGGTGATTGGGAGGAATTCTGGGATAGTGGCAGCGATGGTCAGGTGCACGTGAGCATCGTCAGGTGGAGATAGGCGGCACGGGCACGCGCATGGTGGGCTTCCTCGCTCTCATGACACGGATCAGATCGGATAACTGCACGGATCACAGCGGATCGCTCGGCGGCTCGGCGCCTGGCGCATCCACCGTGGGTGCACTCGCCCTGTTTCGGAACAACTGCCAGCCGTCAATGCTGCGGGTCGCGTTGCTCGCGCGTCGCACGCCGTCATCACCAACACCGGAGACGAGGCGCCGCTCCGACCTCGCCGCCGCCGCCGAGCGATCCGCTGTGATCCGTGCAGTTATCCGATTTGATCCGTGTCAAGAGAGCGAGGAAGCTCACCATGCGCGTGCCGGCACAGAGCAGAACGATCTCCTCTTGCAGATCCTAAACTGCACACTCCCGCCGCTCCCACCGCCCTAAGTCCTGCAGAACCTTCCCACACAATTCCGCGAAGAGCCAAAATTAATTCATTGCAGTCCGTACCCCAACTCGCACGCACTTCGCCCACGTTGCGCGTCCATTTACCTTGCTTCGTCGGACCCTACACCCTGTCAGTCGCCCGGACACACTACCGATGACCGATCACCGCCTGATCTTCGACGCCGAGGCCCAGAACACCGGGACGCGAACCGACGTCACCGCGGACAATTTTCTCACTCCGGTCGACCAATTTTTCACCAGAAGCCACGGCAAGATCCCCACGATCGACCCCAAAACCTGGCGGCTCGAGGTAGATGGGCTGTGCGCCAAGGCCCGATCCTTCACACTCCAAGATCTGCGCGCTTTCCCGCGACGCACCGTTCCGGCCACCCTGATCTGCGCCGGACTTCGCCGCAACGAGTACTTGCTTCTTGGGCCATTGCCCGGCGAGCTCCCGTGGGGTCCGCAAGCGGCGAGCACCGGCGAATGGACCGGCGTTCGGCTGCGCGACGTGATCGACATGGTCGGCGTCGCACCGGGCGTGCGCTACGTCGAGTTCACCGGTCTCGATAGCGTCGAGCGCCATGGCCACGCGTTCGGCTTCGGCGGATCGATCGATCTCGAGAAGGCGCTCGACGGCGACGTGATTCTCGCCACCGAGTTGAACGGCGAACCGTTGCCACCAGTGCACGGATTCCCGATGCGCGCCGTCGTCCCCGGCTGGATCGGCGCGCGCAGCGTGAAATGGCTCGGTCGCATCACGTTCCTGGCGCAGCCGTCCGAAAACTATTTCCAAACGCAAGCGTATCGCGTCCAGCACAAACCGGATCCGTCCAAGCCGCGCGACGTGAGCGCCGGCGTTGCGTTGAGCACCATCTCGCTCAACGCCGTGATCCTGGACCCCGTGCCCGAGCAGCAGCTCTGCGCCGGCCAGCTCCGCGTGCGCGGTTGGGCCTTGGGCTCCGCGGGACGTCCCGTGACCGCGGTGCACGTTTCGCCTAACGACGCCCACGACTGGGTCCAAGCACGCATCACGCATGACGGCATGGGCTACACGTGGACGTTCTGGGAAGCCACGATCACGCTGCCCAAACCCGGCCGACACACGCTCGTGGTGCGCGCGTCCGACGGCGTCGCGCCGCCGCAGCCGGCGGAATTGAAGGACGGCTGGAACGTGAAGGGCTACGCGAACAACGCGTGGCATCGGGTGGCCGTCGTTGCCGTCTAAGTCGGGGAAGCGCGCGCTGGCGCGCGCTTGGGGAAGCGGCTACGCCATAGGGAACGGGGAACGGGGCGATAGCTCAGATGCTGGCGCGCGCGCGACCGTTGACGCGGAGGAGAGATGAGCGACGAGATCTGGAGCGCGGTCGACGAGTACATCACGGACGGCCTCGTTGGCCACGATGAATTTCTCGAGGGCGCGCTCGAGCGGAGCGCGGCAGCGGGCTTGCCGGCGATCAGCGTGTCGGCGCCGCAGGGCAAGCTGCTGTCGTTGCTCGCCCGCGCCATGGGCGCGCGCCGCATCCTCGAGATCGGCACGTTAGGCGGCTATTCCACCATCTGGTTGGTGCGCGCCCTGCCCCGCGGCGGCCGCGTGGTGACGCTCGAGCTCGAGGAGAAACACGCCGCCGTCGCGCGCGACAACCTGCGTCGAGCCGGCTTCGCGCGCCGCGTCGAGATCCGGTTAGGCCCGGCACTCGAGACGCTCGACGCCCTCATCGCCGAGTCGGTCAAGCCGTTCGACTTCGTGTTCATCGACGCCGACAAACCGCGCATCCCCGACTACTACGACCGCGCCCTCCACCTCACGCACTCGGGCTCGGTGATCATCGTCGACAACGTCGTCCGCGACGGCAAACTCGCCGACGCCTCGAGCGACGACCCGAACGTCCAGGGCGTCCGTAAACTCCACGAGCTGCTCGCCCACGACCCCAGGGTAAGCGCCACCACGATCCAAACAGTGGGCTCGAAAGGCTACGACGGATTTACGTTAGCTCTTGTGACATAGCTGAGGCGGGAATCGCGCGCTGGCGCGCGCTTACCAGATGTTCGGCACCTCGTTCCTCGGCCTCACCATCGGGTCGCCCGGTTTGCAACCGAACGCCTTCGCAAACGCTTCCATGTCCGACAGCGGTCCGTCCACGCGCCAATTTTCCGGCGAGTGCGGATCCACCTTCACGCGCGTGCGCAGATTCTCCGGGCGCGAGTGCACCCGGAAGCTCTGCGCGTACGCGATGAAGAAGCGCTGCTCCGGCGTGAACCCGTCGATCAGGCCCGGCCGGCCGTCGCGTTGGAGCGCGTGCTCCAGCGCGTCGTAGGCCGTGAGCGAGCCGCCGTAGTCGGCGATGTTTTCTCCTAACGTCAGGTGGCCGTTCACGTGGAACGTGTCCACCTGGATGTAGCCGTCGTACTGCTTGGCATCCAGCTCGGCTTGCGCGTTGAAGCGCTTCGAGTCGTCGGGCGTCCACCAGTCGGTGAGGTTGCCCGCCGCGTCGTAGTGGCGGCCTTCGTCGTCGAAGCCGTGCGTCATCTCGTGGCCCGCCCAGCTCGCGCCTAACGAACCGTAGTTGGCGCCGTCGTCGGCCTTGGGGTCGAACGTCTGCGGCACCAGCGCGCCGGCCGGGAACACCATTTCGTTCTTGGATGGCTCGTAGTACGCGTTCACCGTGGGCACCGTGATGCCCCACTCGGTCTTGTCCACCGGCTGGCCCGGACGCTGCGCCACGCGATTCCATTCGAAGCGCGACGCGCTCTGCTCATTGAGCACGAACGGACCCCTGGCCACCGTGAGCTTGGAGTAGTCGCGCCACGTGTCGGGATAGCCCACCTTCTCGCCCATCTTCGCCAGCTTGTCCTGCGCGTGCGCGCGGGTCGACGCGGCCATCCACGTGAGGTGATTCAAGCGTTCGCGGAACGCGGCGCGGATGTCGTCGATCACCGCCTTGGCCTTCGCCCTGGCCTCGGGCGGGAACGTCTTGGCGACGTACGCCTGGCCTAACGCTTCGCCCAACTGCGCGTCGGTCGCGCGCAGGCAGCGTTTCCACCGCGGCAACAGCGCCTTGGCGCCGCTGAAGCGCGACGCGAACGCGAAGTTCTCGTTCACGAACGCGGAGCTCAACCACGGCGACGCGCTCGCCAGCGCATGGTAGCGCAGATACGCGCGCCAGTCTTCGACGGGCCGCTTGGCGACGAGCGAGTTGAGGGCCGAGTAGTATGCCGGCTCGCCCACGTTCACTTCCGTCACCGACGACTCGAGCCCCACGTCGTGCAGATACGCCGTCCAGTCCACGTCCGGCGCCAGCGCATGCAGCTTCGCGAACGCCATCTGGTGATCCGTGGCCTTGGGATCGCGCCGCGCCACACGCGGCAGCTGCGCCTTGGCCATCGCCGTCTCGAGGGAGATCACGCGGTCGGCATCCTTCGCCGCCGACGCGCTGTCCTCGCCGCCCAACACCAGCGTCTTGGTGATGTGCGCGCGATACGCGCTCCGCATCGAATCGGCCGACGCCGCGGGGTTGAGATAGTAGTCGCGATCGGGCATGCCTAACCCGCCGCGGTCGAAGTCGGCGATGTAGTGCTGCGAATCGTGGGCGTTCACCGACGGACCGTAGCGGAACAAGGCGCTTGTGCCGCTCATCTGGAGACGCGCCACTTCCGGAATCAGCGCCGCCGGCATCGTGACCGAATCGATCGCCGCCAGCTCCGGCGCGATTGGCGTCACCCCAGCCGCTTCGGCGGCCGACGAATCCATGCAGCTCGCGTAGAACGTGCCTAACTTATATTCGGTGCTCGTGTCGGGCAGCGTCGGCGCCTTCGCCATGGCATCCTCGAGCACGCTCCGCACCACCAGCTCGTTCCGGTCGGCCATGTCCTTGAACACGCCCGTCTCCGAGTACGCGGCCGGGATCGTGTCCGTCTTGAGCCAGCCGCCGTTGGCGTACAGGTTGAAGTCCGTGCACGCCTTGACGGTCGTGTCCATGTACGCCGGATCGACCACCTTGAGCGGCGGAAGCTCCGCCGTCTGCGTGGTGGAGGCGGGCTTGGCCGGCGCGGCCTCGTGCGAGCACGCCGCGAGCAGCACGGCACCGGCGATCATCGCGCCGCCTAACGCTCGACGCGGCGCGATCAATGACGGAAAATAGTAGTGCGACATCATGGTTTGGTCGTTGCAACCTCTTGCGCGGGTAAGTCCTTGTTCATCCGCTCGACCACGTCGCGTGGCTCGGTGACCGGCGGGTTGTTGAGATATTTACCGAAGAATACCAGATACCGCTGATACCTGTCCTGGATGTGCCGAGGCTCG
>DATNAM010000108.1:0-3748 GCA_035572595.1 Gemmatimonadaceae bacterium | reverse complement strand
CCGAGTCGCGCACCTGCGCATGAGCATCGCATGGTTGGGCGGTGGCAATAGCGAGCGCGAGTACGATGATAGCATGTCTCATGGCCATGTCCGCTTGACGGCGAGATGCCAGGTGGTGTCGGCGGCAGAGATCGTCGCCGTCGAAGCGTTGACTTCACGCACGCGGAGATCGCCCACGCTCTGACCAGCGCGCAACACCAGGCTGCCGTCATGTCCGGGCACGCCATCGACTAACGCGCGCCATGGCGGCCCAACGATGCCGACGAGGACTAACGGAGGACGCGGCGCCGCTGGTGGTACCGGGGACTCGTTCGCCAACGGGTCGGGCGTGACGCCGTATGCGACGGCCGCCGGTTTGCGATCGAGGCGGAAGGGGTCGCTGTCGACAATTCGCGCCGTCAGCACACCGAGTGAGTCAGCCGCAATCGGGCGAGCCGGCGGCGACACGGGCCAAATCGCAGGAATAGGCGCTTCGACCGGAAGCGAGATGCGATACCAGGTGCGGACGGCCGATGCCAGCGCGATCACAGTCACGGCCCACGCGCAGCGTTCGAGCACGATGATCCTCATCGGCCGCCACCAGTCTCTGCGTGTGGACACCAGAGCGCTTCGATCGTTAGGTCCGTGTGGAGGACCTCGGGGCGCTGGGAGGGCGCTGATGCGTCGCCACCCTGCACGTCGAGTGAGGCGACGTTCAGCGCGACTGGGCCTCGGTCGAGCGCTGCCAGCAACATCGCCAATCCCTGAATATCACCGCTCACACTCACCCGCACGTGTACGGGAACGAAGGCCGTTTGGCCCGCTGAATCGGTAGCGATATCCAGCGTGCCTAACGTCATAGCGGCGTCCGTCGCGGCGCGCGTGATCACGGCGGCAAGCCCGGCTCCGGCGGCTGCGGGCGAGTCGCCACTGAGCCACGTCGGCGCGAGCGCCGTGAGTCGCGCCCGACGCGCGGCGAGCGAATCGTGAATGGCGCGCGCATCCTTCGCGAGTACCTGGCCACGCGCAGCGCTACGAGCCGCCTTGGTCGCTGATGCGACAGCAGCCTCTTGCCAATCACGCCAGTCGGGCAGGACACGCCCAACAATGACGAGACCACCGATCGACATGACTCCGATCGCAAGCGCGCGGCGGTCGCGCGGTGACAGCGACGAGAAGGCGCGTTTCATCGCTCACCATCCGGCACGAGGTGAAATCGAACGGTGACCCGGTCGAGTTGCTTGCCCGCGGCACTCTCTCGGATTACAGCGCCGACGATTTCGGGAGAAACGAGACCGGGGACGCGTTCTACCGCGTCGACGACAGCCGACGCGTGCGGGCCGAGAGCGGCGATGCTGCCGGTTCCTGCGCTGTCGATCTGAAGCGCGAGCAACGCACTCCCCTCGGGCAACGCGCGCGTCAGTTGGGCAAGCAATAGCGTGAACGAGCGACGGGATTGTGTGAAGGACGCCAGCGTAGCCAGGGCTTCCGTCGCATTCGCCAACGCTCTCGCATCGCCGTCTGCTCGTCGAACGAGCGAGTGCACCGCTGCATCGTGGGCGCGCGCGCTACGTTCGACGCGCATCGATGCGACGAGCGGAGCAAGCAACGCGAGAACGATCGCTATGACGCAGATGGCTCCGGACACGGCGACGCGCCGGCGCGATGCCTCAGTCGTAAGGCGTACCGCCTGGCCGCGCAACGCGATTGCCTCACGGCGAGAGACGCGCGTGGCACCAGCCGCATCCAAGAGGTCGGCGGCGCGCACGGCAATCGGCCCGAAGAGCGCCACAACCTCCGGCAATGGCTGCGCGCCTTCATTGCTGGGCGACAACCGAACGGAGGCAGGCGCGCCGTCGGCGTAGGTGATCGCCAGTTCCACATCACCGTCGTGCCACACGACCGCTTGGGCAGGCGTCGCGAACTGCAACGCAACGGCAGTGGGCGTAACGAGGTGCAATCTCAGCCCGCGGTCGCGACACGCCTCGATGACATCACGCACCACGGGCTCCTCGAATGCAGCGACCCAGGCCGACGTCGGTGATGCGGCGCGCGCACCGGAAAAGACTAGCGGCACGCCATTCTTGAGGAAAAAGCGCGACGCCTGCTCGCGCACGACCGCGGCGATCGCCGACGGCTCCGCAACCGGCGGCAGATCGGCGACGAGCTTGAGCTGCGCGGCAGCCGGGCCAACCGCGGCGACGACGAGCGGCGGCCGGAGGCGTGAGCGCGGACACGCGGCGAGCAACCCGCGCAGGCAATCCGCAAGCGGCTCGCCGTCGGAGCGCGCACGCGACGCCGCCCATGTGACGGTGCGGCCATCGACGAGCACAGCACTTACGCGCCGGCGGCCAATGCCTAACCCAAGACGGGGGCGGAGGGCAATCACTGAATCCACGTCCGCCGCCGCACGAGAGCAGCGCGATCGCCGGCCCGTACGAGCCTGAGCTCGAGAACAAACGTCACGGCGGGCGTTCCGGCGACGCCACGCGCTGTGAGGATCCAGGCATCGGGTTCCGATGTGGTTAGGCGCACGAGGTCGGGATAGTCAGCCAACAGTGCGGTTCTGCCCGCTGGTGACAACTCGGCGCCCAACGAGATCAAGTCGGTGATCGGGATCGCCCTCGTGCGGTGATCGGTCACGTGCTCCAGAGCTTCATCGGTGAACCCGGGCAATGCTGCGATGACGGCAAGCGGCGCGCGGTCGAGCACGATCCGATCGGGCTCGACACCGAGCACGGAGTCGAGCCCAGTAGCCGCCTCGAATCCCCGTACTCGGCTCAGCTCTCGCACGTCGGCGAACGCCGCGTTGCGTGGTGTGGCGCGACGCTGCGCCAGATACCACGCGCCCTCGGCGCCGCTCGGGCGCGGCGCGTCATCCGGGTCGCGCCAGTCGAGGATGGCATCGGCCAACGAGTCCGCGACGACCGGTGCTTTGCCTAACGCTACGAACAGGCGGACGAGCATGCTGTCGTCGGCTGTGTTGATGTCGATCGTGGCGCCCGTGGGGCGCATCGTCAGCGCGCATGGCGCGCGGCTGAGATCCGGAGCCGCCGCCACGGCCGCATCGAGACGGGACCACGTCAGCCGAACGACATCGGAGTTCGAGGAGCTGTCGCCGCCACGATGCGCAAGCACCTCGCCAATCGCGGCCTCCGCCCGGCTGGCGCAATCCTCGGCTAACCACATCCCGACGGTTGCCGCGCGCCGATTGCGGGCGGCTCCGGCCGCACGCCTCGCCAGCAAGGCAAGGCCGAAGCCGATGGCGCCGACGCCGACCATCACCCAGAGGACGGCGAGCAACACGAATCCGCGCTGGCGTTGCACGGTCATCCCCGCGGCCCGATGCGGATGAGCATCGTATCGACGGCATGCTCACGCTCGAGCACGACGCCAATGCCTAACGGCGCGGTGATGCCCGTGCCCCAGCGTTGGAACCACTGGCCGCCGGCCGCGGCGCTCTCGAGATAACGGAACGCACCGGCCGAGAAACCACCGACCAGGTCGAATGGCGCAGCGTGACCCAGTTGGGCGCGCAGCACCTCGCGATCGCCGCGCGAGGCGAAGGACAACGTAACGTCGCACAGCTCGAGCCAGCCTTCCGCCGCCTCGCACCAACTCGAGAAGCGCACCGTGTCCGGCGACCCCGTGAATGCCATGGTACCGGGCGATCCGACCTCGAGCTGCCCAACGAGATCGCGAAGCATTCGCTCGCCGTTGGCATCACGGTCGCTGTCCGTCGCGTGTCGAGTGAGCGCGTGGGCCTGAT
>DATNAM010000107.1:0-10679 GCA_035572595.1 Gemmatimonadaceae bacterium | reverse complement strand
AGGCGGCCGACAAGGACGCGCTGGCCGAGCTCCCGGTGCTCGAGGCCGCGTACGCTGCGTTAGGCGAGGGCAAGGGCCTGTGGCAGCTGCGCCTCGACGACGCCTCGCGCGCGGTGCTCGCTCCGCTTGCGCTGCTCACGAACAAGCCGGTGCTCTATGCGGCCAACGTGACCGACGCCGAGCTCACCGGCGCCGAAGGCCGTCACCTCACGGCCTTGCGGCAGGCCGTGCGCGCGAGCGGCGAGCACGCCGAGATCGTGCCCTTCTCCGCCAAGATCGAGGCCGAGCTGGCCGAGCTGCCGCCCGAGGACCGGGCCGAGTTCCTGGCGTCGTTAGGCGTGGAGTCCGCGGGTCTCTCGCGCCTCATCCGCGCCGGCTACGCGCTGCTGGGCCTCGAGACGTACTTCACCGCGGGCGAGCCCGAAGTTCGCGCCTGGACCATTCACAAAGGCGATACGGCACCCCGGGCCGCCGGCGTGATTCACACGGACTTCGAGCGCGGATTCATTCGCGCCGAGACGGTGTCGTTCGACGAGTTCGTGGCCAACCGCGGCTGGAAGGCCGCGCGCGAAAAGGGCGTCGTCCGCAGCGAGGGAAAGGAATACGTGGTGCAGGACGGCGATGTGATGTTGTTCCGATTCAACGTCTAACGACGCGTTGTCGGTCGAGTATGGCGATTTTGCGGGCGAGAAGGTCCACGGGTCCCCGCAGCGCCGGGCGCCGGGGCCGCCGAATTCGGCCGGCAGTGGGAGCCTTAGATATCCCGCATCCCGGAGCTCTTCAAAATCCTCGGAAAAGAATCGGTTGTCCCGATCGTAGCCGGCGGCGCGTTTGCGGCATCGCTCGAGGAGATCCGATGTGAGCGGTGACGACGAAACTGCGGCGTCCGAGTTGTCCGACGTTGCAGGCGAGGCGATAGTAGCCACGTGAGACTCCCGTGGTTGGTGAGAGGGGACCGCACGCAGCGCCGACCGTAGAGGCGGTAGAAGTCAGCGTCCGGGCTCACGCAAGCCGGGACAAACGCCGCCCTGGGCGGCGCCAGCCGCCGGACTTCGAGCGTAGCGTTTCCAAAAAGGCGCCGCCAGCCGCCGCTTCCCACTCCCCGCCCTCGCCCGTTACTTTACGCTACTCACATAGCCCTCCCCCGGATCACACGCCCGGGGGCGCCCCAGTCCACAGGGAGGAAGCACCCATGCCTCGCCGCTACGAGGCGGTCTACATCTTCGATTCCACTCTCGAAGACACCGCCATCCAGGAAAAACTCGGCCGGTTCCACGCCATGCTGGGCGCCGGCGACACGCTCAACGTCGACCACTGGGGTCGCCGTCAGCTCGCGTACTCCATCGGCCCGCGCGACAATGGCTACTACGCCATCGCCCGCTTCGAGGCCGAGCCGGCCGTGCTGCCGGAGTACGAGCGCGCGCTCAAGCTGGACGACGGCGTCGTCCGCTATCTCGTGGCGCTGCACGAGCACGAAGTCGGCGCGCCGCCGATGAGCGAAGAAGAGATGGCCGCGGGCCGCCCGCCCCGCAGCGCCGATGACGACGACGACGAGGACTAACCCATGCGACGCCCACAGAAAACCTGCCCGTTCTGCGAGTCCCGCGTGCGCTTCATCGATTACAAAGATGATCGCACGTTAGGCCGCTTCCTCACCGACACCGGCAAGATCCTGCCCAGCCGTTTGAGCGGCGTGTGCGCGCGCCACCAGCGGCAGTTGGCCGTGTCGATCAAACGCGCGCGCTTCCTCGCCCTCATCCCCTACATCCGGGGACACCAGGGCTGACGGATGCCTAACGGCACCACGCCGGCGCCGCGCGAACGGGGATGGTGGCGCATCATCCTCGCCCTCGCGGCGTTGCTGCTGGTCCCGCACATCCCCGGCGGACCGTCCACGCTGCCCGTGGTCGATACGCTGGTGCTCCTCGTGCCCGCCCTCGCGGCGTGCTGCGTGGTGGGATGGTGGGCCGGCGGCTCGATGTGGCTCGCGCTCATCTGGACCGCGCTCGCAACCGCGATCATCGTGCTGCCGCCCCCGGCCGGCGTCGACGATTCGTACTACGCCCTGGCCCGCGGCTGGGGCGTGCTGGTGGCGGCGGCCTTCGGCGTCGTCTGCGTGGTCGGATACACGCAGCCGTTCATCAGCCGCGCGCTGTCCGGCTTGGGGCTGGCCACGCTCCTCTCGTTAGGCGTGATCGCGACCGGCCGGCTCGCGCCGGATGGCGCCCAACGCGTGTTCGCCTCGCAGTTCGCCGAGCGCAACACGGCCGCAACCGAGGAGCTGCAGCAGGACGCGAGCTCGGTGGCCCAGTCGTTCCCGAGTCTCGCGGCCATGGCGCGCGATGTCGCGTCGCGGCAGGCCGACGTCGAGACCAGACTGTCGCATTACGCGGCGCCGCTCTATCCCGCGTCGCTGGCACTGGAAGCACTCGCGGCGCTGGCGCTCGCCTGGGCGCTCTTTCACCGGTTGAGCCGCGTGCGCATCGGCGCGCCGCTCTCGCCGCTCAAGCTGTTCACGTTCGGCGATCAGCTCGTCTGGGCGCTGGTCGCCGGCATCGCATTGATTCTCGTTCCGTCGCGCGACGCGCTGGCCGCGGTCGGCACGAGCGTCCTCATCTTTTTCGGAACGCTGTACGCGCTGCGCGGCTACGGCATCTACGCCTGGTTCATCTCGCGGCGCGTCGCCGTGACCAGCGTGGCCGTGGCGGTGGCGGCGTTTCCGCTCTCGCTGGTGACCGTCCCCTGGGCGGTCGGACTCGGCGTGAGCGACACGTGGATCGACTGGCGCCGCCGCATCAAACATTCGCTCACCGGCGGGCGCGACCGCTGAGCGCCCCGAATCTTTGCCTAACGTCACCCTTCGTCCGACTGGAGCACGATATGGAAGTCATTCTCCGCAACGCCATTGAAAACGTGGGCAAGCCGGGCGACATCGTGAAAGTGTCCAACGGCTACGCGCGCAACTACCTCATTCCGCGCGGGCTGGCCTATGAGGCCACGGCCGGCAACCGGAAGCGCATTGCCACCGAGCGCGCGCGACTCGAAGCAGCCGAGAACGCGCGCCGCGATGCGGCGCAGACGGTGGCCGACCGGCTCCAGGAGGTGTCGCTCACGTTCTCCGCCCGCGTCGGCGACGAAGAAAAGCTGTTCGGGTCGGTGACGGCGGCCGACATCGCGCAGCAGCTCCATACGCAGGGCTTCCCGGAAATCGAGAAGCGGCAGATCGAGCTGCACGAGCCGATCAAGGCGTTGGGCGTGTATCGCGTGCCGATCCGACTCCACGCGGAAGTGAAGCCCGACATCAAAGTCTGGGTGATCAAGCAGTAGCCGATCGCGGTCGTACCGTTTTCTGACAGCCGCTTCGGGTCGCCAACCTCGAGCGGCTGTCGCACATCATGCGGAGCCGTCGGCGTCGCGCGCGCCGACCGTAACGAAGTGAGTCGTTCCCATGTCGAGCACGCTCGTTGCGTAGCGGCACGACATGGGTTGCGCGACGCACAGCAGGTTATGCATTACGTTGGAACATCCCGTCGCATCCGTCCGAAATGATGGAGCGACCGTCGCCGCCGCCCACCGTCAGATCGAGCCACGCATGTCGCAGACGCTTTCCAAACAAGACACCGATTCCCTCGCCGTGGCGCAGCGCGCCGCGGCGCTCTGTCTGGATCTCAAGGCGAACGACGTCGTGATGCTCGACCTCGCGCGCGTGTCGGACGCCACCGATTACTTCCTGATCGCGAGCGGTTCGTCGGACACGCACGTGCGCGCGATCGCCGAGCACGTGATGGAGCAGCTCCGGAAGGAAGGCGTGCGCGTGCACCATGTCGAAGGGCTCACGCAGGGCCGGTGGGTGTTGCTCGACTACATCGATTTCGTTGTCCACGTGTTCCATCCCACGCTTCGGTCATTTTATCAGTTGGAACGATTGTGGGGGGATGCGACGACGGTCCCGATCGACGGGATACGAGCGAGGACATGAGATCCGCATGGGCTCGACGCGCGCTCTACGTCGCGGCATTCATCGCGACGGGGCCGTCCGTGGTCCATGCACAGGAGTATTTCGGTCGGAACCAGGTCCAGTACCGGAAGTTCGACTGGCAGGTGATCGAGACCGACCATTTCCTCATTCATTACTATCCCGACGAGCGTGAGGCGGCGCTCGACGCGGCTCGGTTAGCCGAGCGGGCGTACGCGCGGTTGTCGCGCGTGTTGTCGCACGAGTTCCGCGAGAAGAAACCGATCATGGTGTTCGCGTCGCGATCGGACTTCGGCCAGAACAACGTGACCGGAGATTTAGGCGAAGGCACGGGCGGCGTGACGGAGCCGCTGCGCGACCGCATGCTGCTGCCCTTCACGGGCGACTACCGGTCGTTCGAGCACGTCCTCACGCACGAGATGGTGCACGAGTTCCAGTTCGACATCTTCCAACACGGGCGCGGCGCGGGCGGCGCGCTGCAGTCGCTGTCGGCGGTCGACCCGCCGCTCTGGTTCATGGAAGGCATGGCCGAGTATCTGTCGATCGGCCCGGACGACCCGCACACGGCGACGATCATCCGCGACGCGGCGCTCAACGACAATCTGCCGTCGATGCGCGACATGACGGAGCGGCCCGACCTGTACTTCCCGTACCGCTACGGCGAGTCGTTCTGGGCGTACATCGGCCATCGGTGGGGCGACGACGTGATCGGGGCGATCCTGAGCGACGCCGCATCGTTAGGCGTACCGGCGGCGTTCGCGCGCGAGACGGGGATGTCGCTGGAGGATCTGGGGAACGACTGGCGGTTTGCGATGCGCCAGCGCTATCTGCCGCCGGTGGCGCACCTCGAGCGGCCGCGCACGTTCTCCCAGCCGCTGCTCACCGAGCGACGGAGCGGCGGGCAGATCTTCCTGGCGCCGGCGCTCTCGCCTAACGGACAGTACATCGCGTTCCTGTCCAACGGCAGCTTCGTCCGCGGGCAGGTGTTCATCGACCTCTGGCTGGCCGACGCGCACACCGGCAAGCGCTTGAGCCGGCTGGTGAAGAGCACGTTCGACCCGAACTTCGAGGAACTGCAGATCCTCTATTCGCAGAGTGCGTTCTCGCCCGACAGCAAGCGGCTGGCGTTCACTGCGTTAGGCGAAGGCAAGGAAGTGCTGTACATTCTGGACGTGGCGTCGCGCAAGCGGATCGCGCGCATCGAGCTGCCGCTGGACGGCATCACGAGCCCCAGCTGGTCGCCCGACGCCACGCAGCTGGTGTTCAGCGGCAACCACGGCGGGATCACCGATCTCTACACGATCCACGCCGACGGCACCGGCCTCACGCAGTTGACCAACGACCGCTACGGCGATCTGCAGCCGCAGTGGTCGCCCGATGGCCGCACGATCGCCTTCGCCACCGACCGCGGCGACGGCGCCGACATGGCGCAGCTGCGCTTCCCCAAAATGCGCATCGCGCTCTATCACGTGCAGGACGGCGCGATCGACGTGCTGCCGGGCCAGGCCGGGCTCAACATCAACCCGATGTGGTCGCCCGACGGCCGGTCGATCGCGTACGTCAGCAACCGCACCGGCGTCGAGAATCTGTTCCTCGTCGATCTCGCGACGGACGAGCATCACCAGCTGACACACGTCGTGGGCGGCGTGTCGTCCATCACCGAGGTGAGTCCGGCGATTTCGTGGGCGCGCGGGACCGACCGTCTCGTGTACACGTACTACGACGACGGCAACTACTCGATCTGGTCGGTCGATCATCCGCGGTCGCTGATCGAGCACCAGGAGGCGCCCGGGACGCAGACGGTGGCGCAGGCCGGCGGCGGCAGCGGCGGCAAGGTGGTGAGCGTGTCGCCCGGCGACGTCGCGCCTAACGGAACGCTCGCGGCGCCGGACGCCGAGCCGCACGACTCGATCCGCTCCGATTTAGGCATCGACAGCGTCGCCCGCACGCGCGCGCCGGTGACGGTCGAGTCGATCCTCGAGAGCGCCGACACCACGCTGCCCGACACCACGACGTTCAAGCGCTACAAGTACCACGTTCGCTTCGCGCCCGATTACGTCGCCCCACCCGCGGTGGGCTACGGCACGGACGGCTACGGCAGCGGCGTGTACGGCGGCACGGGCGTCGTGTTGAGCGACATGACGGGCGACAACCTGCTCTCGTTCGCCGGCGCCGTGAACGGCCGCCTGTCGGACGCCCAGATGTTCGCCGGCTACACGAACCTCGGCCAGCGATTCCAGTACTCGTCGGGCGTGTACCAGCAGCCGTACTACGTCGCCAACGGCTACGGCCTGGCGGGCAACCCGCAGGGATTCTTCGAGACGCAGGTGATCACGCGGTACCTGGTGCGGCAGATGTACGGCGTCGGCATCTATCCGCTGAACCGGTTCACGCGCGTCGAGTTAGGCATGCGCCTAACGAACCTCGAGCGCGGCGATCTGGTGTTCACCCGGCAGCTGGACTCGTCGTACAATCAGATCAATTCGTACAGCGAGACGGACCGGAACGGCCGCACCGTGAACTACGCGCAGCCGATCCTGGCGTACGTGTCCGACAACACCCTCTTTGGATTCACGTCGCCGATTTACGGGCGGCGCTATCGCTTCCAGGTCCAGCCGGCCATTGGCAGCCTCAAGTGGACCGAGTATCTCGCCGACTACCGCCGATACGACCCGATCCTCTTCAGCTACCTGACCGTCGCGACGCGGGTCATGGCGAACGTGTCCACGGGACGCGACGCCGACTCCCTCCGCAAGTACATCGCCTACTCGGACGAGCTGCCGGGCTATGATGGCGCGACGTTCTCGTCCTCGCAGAGCAGCTGTCCCAACACCACCACCGCGGCGCTCTACCGCTGCTCGCCCCTCCTCGGCTCGAGCATGGCCATGGCCAGCGCCGAGGTCCGCTTCCCGATCGTACGCGGCGGTACAATCGCCGGCGTGATCCCGATCCCGGCCATCGAAGGCGCATTTTTCTACGACGTCGGCACGGCGTGGTTCAGCGGCCAGTCCGTGGCGCTCCACCGCGTCCGCGTGCAGGACCCGACGAACACGCGCGGTCTGCTCACGAGCCACGGCGTGGCGGTCCGGATCAATTTGTTCAACTATCTGATCATGGGATGGAGCTACGCGGTGCCGACGGAAGCGACCGGGCACAGAGGCGTGTGGCAGTTCTCGTTGTACCCGCCGTTCTAAGAGCGGGGAAGCGCGCGCTTGCGCGCGCTCAGGGAAGCGCTGGCGCTTGGGGAAAAGGGAAGCGGCGGCTGCGCGCCTTTGGGGTGGAAGGACATCGATGGTCCAAGGCGGCGCAGCCGCCGCTTCCCCGTTCCCCAAGCGCCAGCGTCTCCCGAAGCGCGCGCCAGCGCGCGCTTCCCTTTCCTGTCTTCTCCCGCTCCCTTACCTTCCACTCGTGCGTAGAGCGTTATTCGCGATTGCGCTCGTGCTGGCGGCGTGTGGTCGGAACGAGCGCGCCCGCGCACCCGCCGCGCCTGCCGATCATCCCGCTCCTCAGTCCGTTGGGCCCGACGCGCTCGTGTTGCGGTTTCCGCGCGCGGGCGGGTTGGTGCACGCGTACGCGTACCCGTCACTCGACACGGCGCTGTGGACCTCGTCGGACAAAGCGCCGGCGCTCGAGCGTGTGCTCGGATTCGATGACGAAGCTGGGGCAGTCTCGGCGGTCGATGTAAAAGGCGGCGTGGTGCGCGTCGACCTTCGGCTTGGCGCCGTCACGCGCGACACCAAACCCAAACTGACGCGGCTGGCGTCGAGCGATGGGTCGAGCGTGTACGGCATCGCGAAGGACGGAAGCGTAGTACGCCTTACGCCGGCGGGACAATGGACGTTCAAGCCGCCCGAGGCCGCGCACGATGTGATTCCCGAACCAGATGGGTCGCTGCTGCTCGTGGCCGATCACAACGACAAGACGACGGTATGGCAGATGCATCCGCCGGATCGCCAGCTCACCGACACGGCCGTGTTGCCGGCGGTCGGGCGCGCCGTGCGCACCATGGTCGGCGACCGCGTGTACTTCACGGTCGACTCGGGGTTGGTGGGACTGCGCAGCCGCGGTCTCGAGGCGGTGCCGAGCATCCATCTCGACCATCACGTGCGCGCGCTGGCCACGACGCCGAGCGGCGACCGGCTGTACGTGGCCCTCGATTCGGCGGACGCGGTGCTGGTGATCGACCGGTACACGCACAAGACCGTCGCGCGGGTAGCGTTAGGCGGACCGGCCATCGATCTGCGCATGGATCCGACCGGGCGCTACGTGCTGGCGCGGCCGGCGTCGGGCGACTCGGCGTGGGTGATCAACGTCGGCACGGACCAGCTGGTGGGGGCCGTGTCCACCGAGTGGCGCGCGGATCTGCCGGCGGTCGCGCCTAACGGATGGCTGGCGCTCCTGTCCGGGCACGACGTGGTGTTTGCCGGCGGCGAAACGCTGCGCGTCGAGAAAACGATCAAGAACGGCGCGAGCGACACGTGGCTCTTCATCACCTGGAACGGATTCCGCAGGCCCGACGCGCCGGCCGAGCAGCCGTTGACGTACGCCGGCGACAGCGCGGCACGCGACACGTCGGCGGGCGCGCGGCCGGCGAGCGACACCGGCAACGTGTTCGCGACGCCTCCCGATTCATCGGGTACCGCCGCCGCCCAACCGGCCACGGCGTCGCCTCCAGCGTCGCCTCCGGCGTCGCCCGCGGCGCCGGCTCCGGCAGCGGCCGAGAGTACGACGGCTGCCTCGGGCGTCGCGCTCGGCGGGTTCACGGTGCAATTTGCGGCGCTGCGTTCGCAATCGCTTGCCGATTCGCTCGCGCGCACGATTGCGGTGGGCGGCGCGCATCCGCGCGTCGTCGAAGCGCCGCGCAACGGCACCATGATCTTTCGCGTGGTGCTCGGCCCCTATGCTACCAAGGACGACGCGCTGCGCGTCGCCAAGGCGTCGGGCGCGTCCTACTGGATCTATCCGGGAGTACCGTGACCGTGAGCTCTCCGCTCGACCACACGATCACTTCGGCCTGGGAGCAGGAAGGCCAACGCATCGCGCCGGCGCTCGACTTCCGCGCCTCGGCGCTCATCGTCGGATCCGACCCGGTGGCCGCCGCCGAAGTTGCGTTAGGCATAGCGCGCGCGCAGGCGCGGCGGCGGCGGGTCTGCGTGGCCGACGTGGTCGGCGAGCTCAAGCCGATCGAAGATCTGATCCCGTTCGACTTCGAGTACGGGCTCATGGACGCCTTCTTTCAGGGCGTGTCGCTGAACAAGGTCGCGTACTCGGTCGATCCGGCGCGCAATCTGTTGCTGCTGCCGAGCGGGCCCAAACCGATCGACCACGACGGGATTCTCGCGAGCCCGCGTTGGGCATCGCTCGCCGCGGGGTTCCGCGACGCGGGCGCGCTGCTCCTGGTCATCGCGCCCGAAGATGCGGCCGGCACCACGCAGGCGGCGCTGGCGACGGACGGCGTGGTGTTGGTGGGCGAGACGGCACCGCCGGCAGGAGCGCCGCTCCTGGCGCACGCGCGCATCGAAACCATGGAGCCGATGGACGACGCCGCCGCGCCACTATCGGATGCGGACTTCAGCGAGCGGTTCGCGGCCGCGCCCGCCGGGTCGTCCGGCGCCACGCCGGCCGACGCGCATCCGACGCCGTCGCCGCCGGCGACGGTCCATCCGTTAGGCATGAGGCCGGTGCCCTTCTGGGTCGGGATCGCCGCGGCGGCCGCGGTGGCGATCGCGTTGGCGACCTGGGCGGCCGACCGCTACATCCCGCGTCCCGGGCCTAACGCAACCGCGCCGCTGGCCTCCGGCGCCACGGCCGACAGCGCCGGCGGCCAGGCGGCGCTGCCCGCGCGCGGGGCGCCCGACTCCGGCACGGCGCGGATGCCCAACGAGCCGACCACCGCCGACGTCGCCGCGGGCACGCTCGTCGCCAACCCGGGCGACTCGGCGCAGGCGGCAGCGTTCACGGTGGCGATCGCCGAAGTCGCCAGCCGCACCGGCGCCAACGTCCTGATCGACGAGCAGGCGGCGCGCGGGCTGCCGGCGCTCACCGTGTCGCCCGAGGCCGGGCAATCGCCCGACGGGCCGATGCTGGTGGTGACCGGGGCCTTCGGATCGCGCGCGGCAGCGGATTCCCTGCTCCGTGCGCTTCGCCGGCGCGCCATGCTCAAGCCGTCGCAGGGACACGTGACCTCGCTGCCGCTCACGCTCCTCATCCAGACCGGCGTCGCGCGCGACCAGGCCGCGTTCTTCACGCACGGCTACCGGCTCAAGGGACTGCCGGTGTACGCGCTCCTTCAGAACGACGGCAGCGTGAATCTGTACGCCGGCGCGTTCGACGCCGTCGACGCCGCCCAACCGCTCCTGTACGCCTTCCGCGCCAACGGCGACCAACCGCGCGTGGCCTACCGCTTAGGGAGAGTCTTCTAGTGCGCCTCACCAGGCTCGATCTCCACGGATTCAAGTCGTTCGCCGATAACGTCCACCTGGTGTTCGAGCCCGGGGTGACGGCGATCGTCGGGCCTAACGGATGCGGCAAGTCCAACGTGTCGGACGCGGTGCGGTGGGTGTTGGGCGAGCAGCGGGCGCGGGCGCTGCGCGGCGCGAAGATGGAAGAAGTGATCTTCCAGGGATCGTCGGCGCGGCGCGCGGTCAACATCGCCGACGTCTCGCTGCACTTCGAGAACGACGACGGCGCGCTCGCGGTGCCG
>DATNAM010000106.1:0-23039 GCA_035572595.1 Gemmatimonadaceae bacterium | reverse complement strand
GCCAACGGAAGTGGCCAAGCGCGCGCTCGTCGTCGACGGCTGATCCGGACCCATGCACGCACTTGTTAGGCGCTACATCAAGACCGCCGTCGCCTTTCTCGTCGCAGGATTGGCCATTGGCGGGTGGATGATCGCGCGCCGGGAGCTGGGCGGCAGGCCGCCCGATGCATACGAGGTGAGCGCGCACACCCACGCGATCTTCGTTGGTTTCGTGATGATGATGATCCTGGGCGTCGCGCTGTGGCTGTTCCCGCGGCCCGAGAAGGACGACACGCGATACCGCCCCGCCCTCGTTGCGCTCGCCTACTGGCTTCTGACCGTGGGCACGGCGGTTCGAGTCGTGGGAGAGTTGCTGCGGACGACGAGCGGCGCCGGGTGGCTCCGATGGGCAATCGTGCTCAGCGGCTTCAGCCAGATCGCCGGGTGCCTCGTGTTCTTTCTCACCATGTGGTCGCGCATCCGCGCCGCCGGCAGCCAGGTTCGCGAGGCACGCGGCGAGCGATTCTAGTCTCCGTCGTTCGCAAGAAGGGTGACGCGCCACCACCGGCGCAGTCAGTCGATCCTGAGCGCGACCATGGGTGCGAGACGGGCGGCGCGCCACGCCGGAAGCCAGCACGCCGCCAGGACCATCGCGGCGAGCAACGCTGCCGCCATAGCGAGGGCATGCACATCGAACGCGGCGATCCCGTCGAGCTGCGCGCGGAGCGCTCCGGTAGCCGCGAACGACAGAAAGACGCCGGCCGCGATGCCCGCGCCGCCTAACTGCAGCCCTTCGCCAATGACCAAGGCCGCAATCGCCCGAGGCGTCGCGCCGAGCGCTCCGCGCACGGCCAATTCGCGACGGCGCTGCAGCACGCCCTGCGCCACGACGCCGTACAGGCCGACGGCCGCGAGCAGCAGCGCGATCCCGCCGAACACTCCGATCCAAACGCTCGCGAGCCGATCGGGCTGAACTGTGAGCGCGATGACATTTGCCAACGGCCTCGGATTTTCCACCGTGACCGTCGGCGCAACACCGGCAACGATCCGTCGCATCCACGCCGCGCTCATCGGAGCGCCGCTCCGCGAGCGCACGAGGAAGAACAACTTCGTCATCGGCTCCTGCACGTACGGGAGGTACATCACGAGCGGGGGTTGGGCATCGGCAAGCGACGCGTGCTTCGTGTCGGCCGCTTCGCCGACCACAAGCAGCGGAGGACGCGGCGCGCCCGCGAGGTTAGGCCAGTCGAGCAGCTTCCCGATCGGGTTCTGCCCGGGCCACAGGGCATCGGCAAGACGGCGACTCACGATGACGACGCGGGTCGAGTGCTCGTCGTCCGACGACGTGAACGCGCGGCCGCGCAACAGCGGTATGCGCAGCACGCCGAAGAGCGATGGCGACACGTAGTCGATATATGATCGGATCGGAAAATCGAAATCGTGTCCGGCCAGCTGCTCGCGCGACGGTGCCTCACCGGCCCGGAACACCGCGGCGCGAGTGGACCACTCTTGCGGTGGCGGGGTGGTCGTGAAGGCGGCCCCAGCCACGTCCCGGTCTTCGGCCGCGCGAGCCAACACGGCCCGGTAAAACGCCAGCTGCCCTGCACTATCCCGGCGTGCCTGATACGGGTCGAGCAACGCGTACGTCACACCGTGGACATCGAACCCTGGATCGACGGTCAGCATGCGCTGCATCGCGTCGAATACGGCGCCGGACGCGCCTAACAACACGAGCGATGCGGCTACCTGCCCTGCTACGAGCAGCCGCTGCACGCGCGACCGGCGGCGCATCGCGCCGGCGGCGCCGTCCTTGAGAACCGCGCCGGGTGGCACGCGCAGCACGTGAGCGATGGAGGCGATCGAGACGATCACGGCGACGCCTAACGCAAGGGCCGCGGCGGCACCTACCACGCGCCAATCCAGCGACAGATCGGGATCCGGCATTGCCACAAGAGTCTGCACGATGGGCGTCCACCGAACTGCGAGCTCGGCGAGACCCAAGCCAAGGGCGCCGGCGAAGGCGGCAACCATGGCACCCTCGATGGCTAAACGCCCGGCGAGCGACCGCCGCGACGCGCCGAGTGCGAGCCGCGTCGCCAGCTCGCGCCGCCGCGCGGTGGACCGTACCAAGCTCAGGTTGGCCACGTTGGCGCAGGCGATGAGCAGCACCATCGCAACGGCCGCCGCCACCAGGCGCGGCAAGCGTTCCACCTCATCGCGATCGTAGCTCGCCATCCCGGCACCCGCGAACACGCGCACCCCACGGCCCTTATCCTCGGAATACGTCGCCGCGAGTCGCGTCATGATCAGCGCGAGCTCGCGCTGCGCATCGGCGGCAGTGCGTCCCGGCGCGAGCCGGCCGACGGCCCGGAACCAGCCGTCGCCGCGCCGCGCGATCGGGTCGCCTTCGTTAGACACAGCTTCGAGCATCGTGAGCGGTATCCAAAGGTCCATCGGATACAGGTTCATCGCGCCGATGAATCCCTTGGGCGCAACGCCGACGATCGTGAGCGGATAGCCATAAACGTCGAGCACTGACCCGACCGCCGACGGCGACCCCGCGAAATGCTGCTGCCAGAACCGATAGCTGATGACGACGACGGGGCTGATCGTGTGCGGCACGGCGTCCGAGAGCGCGAGCAGACGGCCCGCCGCGGGCTGCACGCCGAGCACCGAGAAGAACTCGCCGCTGACATAGTTCACCATCGCACGCGTGTCGCCGGACGGGTCGTGCACCATCATTGGTGTGCCGTTGTACACCGTTAGGCCGGCCAGTGCGTGCGTCCGGTCGCGGAAATCCTGGTAGTCGGGATAGCTCAAGTCGCCGAGCGCACCCGACGGGAGCGTCTCCTCCACCGACACGAGACGGTCAGGAGCACCGACATCCGGCAGCGGGCGCAGCAACGTGCCCTTGAAGATCGTGACCATCGCCGTTGCCCCGCCAATGCCGATCGCCAGTGTGAGCACCGCCGTGATGGTGTAGACGGGCGACCGCGCGAGAGAGCGCGCCGCGTGTCGTACCGCGCGCATGCCGGTGGCTATCGCGTCGCCGAGCCACGCCTCTCGCGTCTCGTCCTTGACGCGCTCGACGCCTCCAGTCGCGAGGAGTGCGGCGCGACGCGCGGCGGCCGGCGCCAAACCTGCGCGCCGGTTCTCGGCGGCGAGCAACTCCACGTACGCGCGCAGCTCCTCGTCGAGGTCGCATTCGGCGCGTCGTCGTTGAATGACATTCCGCCACGCATGCTGCAGCATCGATACGACGCGCACGACGCGTCCCCCTACCCGGAGTCAGGCGGAATCGAGCGCGGCCCGCATCGCGCCGGCTACTCGTTTCCACTCGTCAGTATCGGCCGCCAATTGGCGTCGGCCCGCGGCCGTTAGGCGATAGTACTTGGCGCGGCGGTTGTTCTCGGATTCGCCCCATGATGCCACGAGCCATCCCCGCTGCTCGAGACGGTGCAGCGCCGGGAACAGCGATCCCGGTCGCACGATGTATGCGCCGCGCGTGATCTGTTCCACGCGCCGCGAGACGCCGAGCCCGTGCAGCGGCCCGAGACTCATCGCCTTGAGAATCAAGACATCGAGGGTGCCCTGGAGGAGCGGCGTCTGCGGCATCGGCTCTCATATCGAGTGTCGATATGAAGATCTACCTTACTCCTATCGAATGTCAATATGAGGGCGACCGCCGTCGCGACGGGCGGGCGACGACGACGGATACGCGTAGTGAAACCGCGTCCCCGCCTTTCCGCTGCGTTGTCACCGCGTCGAGGATCGCGCGCGTTTTCGCGTCCACCAGGTACCCGCGTCGTGATCACCGGATCGGCGAAGCGGACCACCCACACGTCGCGCCCCGCCATCGTGTCGCGACCCATCACGCTCAGCGTGTCGTGCTCGAGATCCCCGTCGACCTCGGAGAACAGCGAGACCACGACGGACATCGCAGAACGTTGACCGTATTTTTTCAACAATCGATCCTCACGATCATTGCCGCACTCGGCGCTGAGGCAGTCGAGCGATCCGCGGTTATCCGTTCGATTTGCGTCGATTGAGGAGAGGATCGGCACGAGGTCCTTCTACACGACTAACTCACTACTAAGCATGACCTCGCTTTGACTCTGCCTTGGACCATCGGCAACTTGATCTGCCTCGGTCGCGTAGCCACTCTCCTCGGACACCTCGACATGCGTATTCGCACCATCTGCCCAGCCCTCGTCCTCGCCGTGTGCGCTGCATCGCTCAATGCGCAGGAGCCATCCGCCACCGAACCGTACCGCGTGCTCAAGACCGCGCGCGTCGGCGGCGAGGGTGGTTACGACTACGTCTATGCCGACGTGTCGGGCCGCCGCCTCTACATCCCGCGCGGCGGCTCGCGCGCCCAACCAGCCACCGATTCCACGCCGGCCAAGGCCGCGGTGCCCGGCCGGATCACCGTATTCGACCTCCAGACGCTGGCGCCGTTAGGCGAGATCGCGAACAGCGGCGGCCAGGGCGTGGCCGTCGATCCCAAGTCGGGCCACGGCTTCTCGAGCAGCCCCGCCGTCACAATGTTCGATACGAAGACGCTCACCATCATCAAGCAAATCCCGGTCGCTCCGGCGCGCCCCGACGGCATTCTGTTCGACCCGTTCAACCGCCGCGTCTACATTTTCAGCCATCCGACGCGCAACGCCACCGTCATCGACGCCACCGACGGCACGGTGCTCGGCACCATCGACTTGGGCGGCGTACCCGAGGAAGCCGTGTCCGACGGCCACGGCACCATGTACGTGGTGATGCAGGACTCGTTGGGCAGCGTGACCGTGGTCGACACCAAAACCATGCGCGCCACCGGGCACTATTCGTTAGGCGACCGCGGCCGCTGCAACGGACTCGCGCTCGATGCCAAGCGCCACGTGCTGTTCGCCGCCTGCGCGCAGTCGGGCAATCCGCCCGCCAATCCGCCGCAACCGATGATGGTCGTGTTGAATTCGACCAACGGGACCATCCTCGACAGCCTCCCCCTCGCCGGCCGTTCCGACGGTGCGGTGTTCAATCCGGCGACCGACGAAGCGTTCAGCACCGGCGCCAACGGCACGCTCACGGTGGTGAAAGAACAGAGTCCGACGCACTTCACGCTCGAGGAAGACTTGAAGACCATGGACGGCGCGCGCACGATCACGCTCGACACCAAAACCAACCGGATCTTCACCATCAGCCTGGAGCGCAATCCGCCGCCGGCCGACGCCGTGCCCGGCACGCGCGCGGCGTTCGGCACGCCGGTGCCCGGATCGTTCACGATTCTCATGATCGGCCGTTAGGCACCAGGTGACCGAGCCCGCCGCTCCCACGTCGGCGCGTTCCCGCTACGCCGCCCTGGCGGCGTCCGCGTTCGCGTTCGTGGTGGTGATGGGCATCGTCAATCTGTTCGCCGACATCACGTACGAGGGCGGCGCCAGCATCAACGGGCCCTTCATGGCGTCGTTAGGCGCGGGCGCGGCGGCGATCAGCATCGTCGCCGGGCTCGGCGAGTTCCTTGGATACAGCCTGCGCGCGGTGTCGGGCTGGGCGGCCGACAAGAGCGGCAAGTACTGGGCGCTGACGTTCGCCGGTTACATCATCAACCTGTTCGCCGTGCCGGCGATGGCCTTCGCCGGCAACTGGTACGCCGCCGGCGCGCTCATCCTAACGGAGCGGATCGGACGCGCCATCCGCAAGCCGACCGTCGGCGCCATGCTCTCCTATTCCACGGGCGCCCTCGGCCGCGGCTGGGTGTACGGACTCAACTCTGCCCTCGACGAAACCGGCGCGACGTTGGGCCCGATCATCCTCGCCATCGCGCTGTCGCGCGGGTTGGGCTATCGCACCGGGTATACCCTCCTGTTCGCGTCGGCCGCGCTCGCGATCGTGGCCCTGGTCGTGGCGCGCGTCATCTTCCCGGTGCCCTCACGACTGGAAAACGAAAGCGACCGGCGCGCCGCACCCGCCGGATTCTCGACGGGATTCTGGCTCTTCATGCTCGCCGCGTCGTGCTTCGGCGCCGGACTCATGAGCTTCGAGTTCATCTCGTTCCATCTGGCGAGCAAGCACATCGTATCGCTCGACTGGATCCCGCTGTTCCTCGCCATTTCGACCGGCGTGGGCGTGTTCGTCAACCTTGCGTTAGGCAGGTTGTACGATCGGGCGGGGCTCAAGGTAGTGCTCGTCGCCGTGTTCGTGAGCTCGCTGTTCGCGCCGTTCGTCTTCCTGGGCGGATTCGGTGCCGCGCTGGCCGGCCTCGTGTTGTGGGGCGTCGGCTACGCCACGCAGGACACACTGCTCAAGGCGGTGCTCGCCGGCATGCTGCCGGAGGGCAAACGCAATCTCGCGTTCGGGCTCTTCTATACGGGGTACGGCGTCGGATGGCTCGTCGGCAGCATCGCCACCGGACTGCTCTACCGCGTGTCGATTCCGGGCGTCATCGCGTTCGCGATGATCGTCCAGTTGGGCTCGATCCCGATTTTCATCATTGCCCAACGAAAGCAGGCCGCGGCGTCGTAAGGCGCGCGGCGCGCCGCCAGATCAGCCGCTGCGCAAAACGTCCATCGGCTCGAACGCCGCCGCGCGGCGCGCGGGAATATAGCTCGCCAGGAGCGCCACGCCGCACAGCACCACCAGCACCGTCCCGAACGCAATCGGATCGGTGGGGCTCACTTGGTATAGCAGCTGTTTGAGCGCGCGGGTCGCCGCCAACGCCGCGACGCCGCCCACCACCGCGCCCACGAGCGACAGCACGATCCCCTGTTTGAGCACCAGCCCAACGATCTCCGATGCCGACGCGCCGAGCGCGACGCGAATGCTGATCTCGCGCCCGCGTTGGGCCACGAGATACGAGATGACGCTGTAGACGCCGAGCGTCGCGAGGAGGAGAGCGACACCACCGAAGACGCCGACGAGCAACAGCATGAACCGCTGGCTGTCCACCGAGCGGCCAATGATGTCCTCGACGGTCACGAACCGCATCGGCACGTCGGCCCGCAGCTGCGGGAACGAGCGGCGCGCCGCGGCGATCACGGGCGCTTCCTTCGCCGCCGCCATGATCACGTACATCTGATCGCTGTTGCCCGGCCGCTGATCGAAGTCGACGTACACCGCCGGCGCGGCCTCCGCCGCGAGATCTTCTTCGCGCGTATCGCCGACGATGCCGACGATGGTGATCGGCGTGAGATCGCCGTCGATGTTCCCGAACTCGATCACCTTCCCGATGGCGTCTCCGTTAGGCCACTGCTTGTGCGCCAGCGCCGCGTTGATCACGGCGACCTCCGGCCCGCCCGTGCGATCGCTCGCGTCGAACACGCGGCCGGAGACGAGCGGAATGCCCATCGCTTTGAAGTAGCCGGTGCTCGCGGTGCGATACGTCGCGTAGCCGGTGCGCGATTTGTCGTTGAACAGCGCCTGGATTTCGCTGGGGACGATCTTGACGCCGGCGTTGTCGAGCACCAAAAAGGTGCCGTTGCTGCTGCCGTTCGAGAACGGCGGCGCATCCGAGATGCCGACGCTCGTCACGCCGGGAATCGCCAGCGCCTGGTCGGCGAGCTGCCGATAGTAGACGGCGCGCCGACCGATGTAGTCCGAGTCGCGCGGCTCAGTGAAGATCGTCGCGGCGACCACCATCCCGTGCGTGCGGAACCCGGGGTCGATGCGCATCAATCCGATGAAGCTCCGCGCGAGCAGCCCGGCGCCGATGAGGAGCACCACCGTCATGGCCAACTGCACCACCACGAGCGAGCCCCGCACCCGATAGCTCGCACCTCCCCCGCCCTGCGTCCGCTGCGACTGCGACAACGCCGCGCGCAGGTCGCCGCGCGTCCCGCGCCACGCGGCGAGCAGTGCTAACGCAATGGCCGTGACGGCCGACACGAGCACCGCGAACACGAGCACGCGCCAATCGAGCGACACTTCGCCGACGCGCGGAATGAGCGCCGGGCGCAGCACGAGCAGCGCGCGCGTGCCCGCGGCGGCAATCAGGATTCCGCCCGCGCACCCGACGGCCGCCAGGAGCGCCGTCTCGATGAGCAATTGCTGCGCGATGCGCGCGCGTCCGGCGCCGATCGCCACGCGCACGGCAATCTCGCTCTCGCGCGCTGCCATGCGCGCAATGAGCAGATTGGCGACGTTGGCGCACGCGATGAGCAGCAGCACACCGGACGCGCCGAGGATGAGGAGCAGGAGCACCTTCACGCTGCCGATGATCTGATCACGCAGCGGAATCGCGGTGCCATCGAACGTCCACGTCGCGTCGCCGACGGCGGCGTGCACACGGCGCAGGACCATGGACACGTCGCGCGTGGCGGCGGCAGTCGTTAGGCCGTCCTTCACGCGCGCGATCACGTTCCAGTTGTGCGCGGTGTAGCTCTGGCTTTCGCCGAACGGTTCGCGCGGATACCAGGCATCGGCGCCGGCCGGGAACTCGGCGCCGGCCGGCAGCACGCCGATGATGGTGACCGGGGTCTGTCCGGTTTTCATGGTGGTGCCGACGACGTTCGGCGATCCCCCGAAGAGCCGCATCCAGAGTCCGTGGCTGATGAGCATCACCATCGGCGCGCCCTTCTGCTGGTCGTCGGGCGCGAAGGTGCGGCCCAGCTCGGGCCGCACGTCGAGCACTTGAAAGAACTGCTTCGACACGCCGGCCGCGGTCACGCGGCTCGCCGTGCCGTTCGCCGAGAGTGACATGTCGTTGCTATTGTACTCGGCCGCCGCGCTCAGCGTGTGGCTCTCGGCGAGCAGATGGTCGAAGGTCGGATCGGCGAAGTGGAGATGCCGTCCGTTGGCATCGATGCCCCACAGCTGGACTAACTGCTCGGGGTGGTGGAACGGCAGCGGCTTGAGCACGACGCCGTTGACGACGCTGAAGATCGCCGTCGTGGCGCCGACGCCGAGCGCCAGCGTTAGGCTGGCGATGATGGCGAAGCCGGGCGTGCGCCGGAACTGGCGGAGCGCGAACCGCAGGTCCTGGACCGCCGAGTCCATCCGCTCGCGAAGGTGGGCCCGTCGCATGTGTGGCACCTCGAGGGATACACAGTAATCGCGCAGATCGTGGACGTCGCCGAACTTGCGCCGGGCTTCGGCCGCCGCCTCGTCTTCCGTTAGGCCGCCGCGCGCGAGCGCCCTGGCGCGCATGGCCATGTGAAAGTCGACTTCCTCCTCCAGGTCGCGCGCGATCTGCCCCTCGGAAGCGGGCAGCTTGAACGCGCGGCGCACGCCGGAGGGAACGCGCATACCGTCACCTCGACTCGATGATGCGCCCGACCGCGAGCGCATACCGCTTCCAGGTTTCCGCTTCGGTACGCAAGCGCGCTCGGCCGCGCGTCGTGAGCGAGTAGTATTTGGCGCGGCGATTGTTGTCGGAGAGTCCCCACTCCGATGCAATCGCACCGCTCGCTTCGAGGCGGTGGAGCGCCTTGTAGAGCGCGGCGTCGACGATCACGAGGTCGCCTTCGCCGCGGCGTTCGATCCATTCGGCGATCGCGTAGCCGTGCATCGCGCCCCACGACAGGGTCTTGAGCACGAGCACGTCGAGCGTGCCGTGGAGGAGGTCACTGGCATCACGGGGCATCGTGAGGACCACTAACGAGGTTGGGGCAACGATAGTTTCAGCCGGCCGCGGCCGCAAGCAACGGCGTGTGCTGAGCAGGATACCCTCACATAGTATAGATGGGGCTGCTAGCCAAACATCCGACGCCAGATCGTATCTCCAGCCAAAAAGCTCGCTCGTGATGCGTCCCGCCGGACGAAGAGTCGCGTGGGCGCACCGCGCTTGCGGTATGTCTCCGGCATCCGGACGATAACTTGCGAGGCATCCGACACGGCGGCCGGCTTGAGCCTTCGGCATCGCCGCGGGCTGCGAACCTCGCATCGACACTTCTTCGCCACACGGACACCACCAATGTTGCCGACCCGCACGTTAGGCACGCAGGGCCTTGCCGTTTCCGCCATGGGCCTGGGGCTCATGGGGATGAGCTACGCCTATGGGACACGCGACGACCGCGATGAGCGCGAGTCCATCGCCACCATCCACCGCGCGATCGAGCTCGGCGTCACGCTGCTCGACACCGCCGAGGCGTACGGGCCGTACGCAAACGAGGAGCTCCTGGCCCGCGCGCTGGCTCAGTTAGGCGCGGGCGCTCGCGATCGCGTGATCATCGCCACCAAGTTCGGCTTCACGTTCCAGAACGGCGCCATCAGCGGTCTGGATAGCCGCCCCGCGCACATCCGCGAGGTGGTCGATGCGTCGCTTGGGCGACTGGCCACCGATCGCATCGACCTGCTCTACCAGCACCGCGTGGACCCGGCGGTGCCGATCGAAGATGTGGTCGGCACGATGGCCGACCTCGTGCGCGAGGGGAAAGTCCGGTTTCTCGGACTCTCCGAGGCCGGCGAGCGCACGATTCGCCGCGCCCACGCGGTCCACGCGATCAGCGCGGTGCAGAGCGAGTACTCGCTGTGGGAGCGCAACCTCGAGCCCACGATCATCCCCGTGCTGCGCGAGCTGGGGATCGGGTTGGTCGCGTTCTCGCCGTTAGGCCGCGGTTTCCTAACCGGAAAGGTGCAGCGAGCCGAGGACTATCCGCAGGGCGACTACCGGAGCGGCGATCCCCGGTACCAGGGCGCCAACTTCGACGCCAACATGCATGCGGCCGGCATCGTGCGCGACGTCGCGGCGCGCCGCGACGCGACGCCCGGCCAGATCGCGCTCGCGTGGCTGCTCGCCCAGGGTCCCGACATCGTGCCGATCCCCGGCACCAAGCGCCGCGCGTATCTCGAGGAGAACGTCGCCGCCGCCGAGGTCCGCCTAACGCGAGACGATTTGGCGCAGCTCGACGCCGCGCTCGCGCCCGGCAAGATCGCCGGTCCGCGCTACGCGGCGGCGCAAATGGCGCAGGTCGACCGGTGAGGGCGGCCGCCTCGTCTCGCCGGCCGGATCGGTGCGCCATCGCTCTTCGACGTCCACGGCGACGCGCCGCCGCGCGTGCTCGCGCTCGATGCGGTGAAGCGCCTCGACCGCGACGTGCTGTGGCTCCGCTACCTGGTCGAGGATCCCGACTGAGCACTATTGCCTCACGCACGCCCTCACGCTGTGTGATTGAGCGATCGCGTCGGGCTCGTTGTCGATCTGGAGGTGGGGCGCGATCCCTGATGCGATAGCCCCGCTCGCTTGACGCCGCCGCCTCCGCGCGTAATGTACTGGGTTAACCTGTTGAATGGCTTTCATACGGTTAACTCTCCAGCGGCTCAAAACGACCGCCAATGCTCAAAGCTGCACTGCGTGCTCGGCGATGCGCATGGACGCTCGGCGTCGCGCTCCTCGTCGCCCGACCGGCCACCGCCCAACGCGCCGCCGCCACATCCGGCGCCCCTGCCCTTTCGATAGCGTTGGGCAAATCGATCGTCGCACTCAATGGGCCGTGGCGCTTTCACACCGGCGACGATCCCCGTTGGGCCGACCCGACCTTCGACGACGCGTCGTGGGAGACGGTCGACCTCACGCCGCAAACCGGCGCCCACGACCCCGACGTGGGCCTCACGGGCTACGTCGGAGGCTGGGGCGAGCGCGGCCATCGCGGATACTCGGGGTATGCCTGGTACCGCATCCGCGTGTCGGTCACCGCGCCTAACGATACGCGGGTGGCGCTGGGTGGACCGCTCGAGGTGGACCAAGCCTATCAATTGTTCGTGAACGGCCGGCTCCGGGGCGGGTCCGGCCGTTTCGCCGGCGCGACACCCGTGGTCTACAATACCCGGCCCGCTGTGTTCACGCTTGCCGACACGACGGCCACCGCCGGTGCGGCGCCTAACGGTGAGCTTTTGATTGCCGTCCGCGTGTGGGCGAGCGACGCCTACATGCGCGAGGTGCCCACCGGCGGCGGCATCCGCATCGCGCCCACCATCGGCTCGCTCGGCAGCGTGACCGCGCACCATCGGCTCGAATGGCTGGCCAAATTTCTCGGCTACGTCGTCGAGGTCGTCGAAGCCGCCGCGTTCGTGCTGCTCGCCGTGATGGCCACGAGCGTCGCACGATTCCAGCCGGCCAATCGCGCCTACCGCTGGCTCGCCGTCGCGCTGCTGCTCACCGCCATCGCGCGCGCCAACCAGGCCATCTTTTTCTGGACGACGTGGGAAAGCGCCCGGACCGCCATTCTGATCCGGTTCGTGTTTGCCGATCCCCTCGGCCTCGGCGCCTGGGCAATGGCGTGGCACAGTTGGTTCAACCTGGAGCGCCGAGCGTGGCTGCTCCGCACGATCGGTAGTCTAACGGCGTTGTCTGTCCTAACGGCCCTGGTGGCGGTGTTGGACCTGGGCAGCGCCAGTCAGGCGGCGGTGTCGTTCATCGCGCTGCTGCGCCTCGCGTTCGTGCTCGTCACGGCCATCATCATTTTCCTCGGCGTGACGAGACCCGCACCGAAACAGTGGCTTGCCATTACCGCAATGATCCTCGTGTCCATCGGCTTGTATGCGCAGGAGGTGAGCGCACTCGGGATTCCGGGGATCTGGTTCCCGTACGGCGTCGGCGTGTCGCGCACGCAATTCGCGTACGCCGCATTCGCGCTCGTCGCGTTCGCAATGCTCCTCTTGCGTCTGGCAGGATTGGCCCGCGAACGACTGGCGCCCGGCATTCGTATTGGACGGCATGAGGCCTTCGACTGACGACTTTCAGTTCATCGCCGGCAACCTGGCGCTCGACTTCGTCAACACCGTTGGCGATCGGCTGGGCGACGCGCGCGAATACCTCACGAGCTCCGCGGAGCTGCGTCGTTGGGCGCGACTCGCCGGGATCCTGGCGCCGCGCGCCCGATTGTCGCTCCAACCGCTGAAGCTCGCCGCCGTCCGTGCGGCACGCGACGATCTCTATCGACTCTTCCACCACATCGCGCTCGGCGCCATGCCGACGACTCGGTCCGTCGCCGCACTGAGCGCCCGGCTCGAGAGCGTGGCGACGGTGCGGCGCCTGCGCTCGCATCGCGGCGCCGTGCGCTGGGAATGGCTCTCGTCTCCGCGCGACCCGCGCGCCTTGCTGGCGCAGGTTTACGCGAGCGCCGCGGAGCTTCTGGTGTCGGGCGATTTCGTGCGCGTTAGGCAGTGCGACGGCGCGCTGTGCGGTTGGCTGTTCGTGGACCGGTCGCCCGCCCGCAGGCGCCGCTGGTGCAGCATGGCGGATTGCGGAAACCGCGCCAAAGCCCGGCGCCACCTCGCCGCAGTCCGTCGTGCGTCGCGCTGACGGCTACGCGGCGGTTGTCTAGCCTGAAGGCGATACGGGATACCGTGTGATGACGTGTGGGAGCGTGTGCGGCGTGAGGCGCACCGGCTGGCGCGTCCGGGTTAGTCCGCCCGTAAGGCAATCATCGGATCCACCCGCGTCGCCTGCCGCGCCGGGATCCAGCTCGCCGCCACCGTGGCCGCCGCGAGCAGCGCCGCCGCTCCGCCGAACGCCACGACGTCGGTGGGCGCCACGCCGAACAGGTAGGTCGAGAGCAGTCGCGTTGCGCCTAACGCCAACAGCGCGCCGGCCGCCACGCCCATGGCCGCGAGCACGATCCCCTGCCGCAGCACCATGCGCAGAATCGTCCCGCGCGCTGCGCCTAACGCCACGCGCACGCCGATCTCGCGCGTCCGCTGCGCCACGCTGTACGCGATCACGCCGTAGATGCCGAGCACGGCCAGCAACAGCGCGACCACGCCGAGTGAACCGCTGATCCAGAGTGCCAAGTGCTGCGGAAAGAGCGACAACGCGACCTCATCGTCCATCGTGCTCTGATCCAGCACCGGCAGCTGCGGATCGAGATCGGCGACCATGTGCTTGAGCGCGCCGGCGAGGCGGACGCCGGGCACCGTGCGGACGACGAGATTGGTGCTCGCCCGGTACCGCTGCGCCATCGGTACGTAGAGGAAGTCGAGCGGCGCCTCGTCGAGGGAGCCATACTTGGCGTCGCGTGCGACGCCGATCACGGTGACCGTGCGCTTGTTGTTCTGAAAGGTGCGCCCCACCGGATCGGCGACGCCGAAGATGTGCATCGCAAAATGCTCATTGACGATCGCGACGTCGCCGGTGCCGGCGCGGTCGGCGGCGGTGAATGCGCGGCCGCGCACGATGGGAATGCGCATCACGTCGAAGTAGGCCGGTGTCACCACGTCCCAACCGGCGTCCCATCCCTCCTGTCCGTTCGGCGCCGGGCGCCCGTCGACGACGATCTCGCCGAAGCCGATGAACGTACCGCTTAACGGCAGCACCGCCGAGAGCGCTGCCGCGCGCGCGCCCGGCAGCCGCCGGGCGCCCTCGACTAACGCATCGGCTTGCACGACGCCCCGCTGGTCGTCGTATCCGGCGAGCCCGAGGTCGAGCGACACCACGTCGATGTCGTGCGACGCGAAACCGGGATCGATGGACCGCGCACGGACGAGCGAGCGCGCGAACAACGCGGCCACGATCAGCAGCAGCATCGACACGGCGATCTGCGACACGAGCAGCGCGCCACGGAGACGGTGCCGCCGTCCCGTGGCGCCCGCGTCGATCTTGAGCGCCGGCACGAGATCGGGGGCCGTGCTCTCGACCGCCGGCAGCACGCCTACGGCCACCGCGGTCAGCAGCGTGATGCCGAGCGAAAAGAGCAGCACACGCGCATCGAGCGTGGGATGCACGAGCATCGGAACAGGCAATCGCGGCGTCAACGCCATCACCAGCCTAACGAGCCAGGTCGACAACACCAACCCGATGAGTCCCGCGGCGACGCCGATGACCAGACTCTCCGTGACGAGCTGCCGCACCAATCTCGAGCGCGATGCACCCAGCGCGATGCGCATGGCAATCTCGCGACGGCGTCGCGCCGCGCGCGCGAGCAGCATGCCCGCGACGTTCGTGCTCGCCACCAGCAGCACGAGCCCCGCCACCACCAGCAGCACCGCCATGAACCCGGCGATCACGTCGTGGCCGTCTCCGGGGACGAGCGACAGCGGATTCACTCGCACACCGTCCAAGTCCGACTCATCCGGGAAGCTCTGCCGCAAGCGCGCGGCGATGGCCGTGAGCTCGCCCTGCGCCTGCGCGATCGTGCGCCCGGGCGCGAGCCGTCCGATGGCGATGAGCCAGACGTTGTGCCGCTCCGTTAGCATTTGCTCGCGCTTGTCGAGGCGGACCGCGGCGCGCAGCGGCATCCAGAGATCCGGCGCGAACACGAACGGCCCCTGAAATCCCGGCGCGGCGACGCCGAGCACGGTGAATGGCGTCCCGTTCAAGATGATCGCGCGTCCAACGACGCTCGAGTCGCCGTTGAAGCGGCTGTGCCAGTACCGATCGCTCAACACGACAACCGCTTCCTCGCCGGCCTCGCTGTCCTCGCTCGGCCCGAAGAATCGGCCGAGGGCGGGTCGCGCTTGCAAAACGCTGAAGAAGTTTCCCGACACCGAGCCGCCGCGCACCGCCTCCCCTCCCTGACGCGTGCGCAGACTCAGCGCCTTGGGCTCGAGATCGATCGCCGCGAGACTGCTCAGACTCGTCGCACGCGCATAGTCGGTGTACGTGACGTACGAGAACGTGTCGAACCCGTGACCGTGACGCGTGCCACCTACGCTCACGACGCGCTCCGGATGTCCGACGCCGGCCGGCGCGCGGCCGAGCAGCGCCTCGGCGAGCGTCACGATGCCCGTTGCCGCTCCGATGCCGATGCTGATCGACACCACCGCGACCGCAGCGAAAAGCGGCGTGCGTCGCAGTCCTCGGAGCGCCAGGCGAACGTCGGTGGCGAGCGACTCCGCCCAACGCGCGCCGCGCGCCTCGCGCGCGTCCGCAGCCAGCGCCGTGACGTTGCCGAATTCACGCCGCGCCGCGATGCGCGCGTCGTGCGCCGAGAGTCCGCGCGCCATGTATCGCTCGGCGGCGAGGTCCAAGTGCGCGCGCATCTCCTGGTCCATCTCGCGTTGCACGCGGCCGAACAGGAACATCGCGCGGAGGCGGAGCACCATCCATCGAATGAACGACATGCGTTAGGCCCGTTTGAGGATGGCGGCGATGGCGCCCGCGAAGCGTTCCCACGTGGCGCGCTGCTCGGTGAGATGCGCGCGTCCGTCGGCGGTGAGCGAATAGACCTTGGCGAGCCGGCCGGTGTCCGTCTCCTTCCACGCGGCGCGAATGAGCCCGCGTTCCTCGAGGCGGTAGAGGGCCGGGTAGAGCGAGCCGGCGTTCACCTGGAGCACGTCGCGCGACACGGCCTGGATGCGGAGTGTCAGGTCGTAGCCGTTGGTGGGCTCGGCGCGCAGCATCTGGAGCACGATGAGGTCGAGCGTGCCTTGGAGCAGCGGAGCGGATTTGGGCATGGTCGAGGGATCGGAGTCCGGAGCACTAGGGTGTCTAGTGCACTAGACGGACTAGTGATCACGGAAGTTTCAACCGACCTGCCCGGTGGGAAGCCTGCCGCGCGCAGCGCGCTTCGCATCGCACCGATGCAAGTGCTGCGGCAGGAGTAGCGCACGATCGGACTCGATCAGCCGGCGCATCGCCAGCACATTGCGTGCGCGTCGGTCCCACCGCATGGGTTTTGTTCCGCTCGCATATACGCCATGTCAAGATTTCGTTTCCTGACTTGCCAACCCGCCCGGCACTCGTGAGCATGCGAATTCACGATCACTGCGGGAGGGAAACATGGCCAAGGCAAAGAACCCCATTCCGGCCGGACATCGCACCGTCACGCCACACCTCGTCTTGGCGAATGCCGCCTCGACAATCGAGTGGTACAAGAAAGCGCTCGGCGCCGAGGAAGTGACGCGGGCGGATGGACCGGATGGCAAAGTGATGCACGCCGAGATTCGCATCGGCGATTCGCTCATCATGGTCAATGACGACATGCTCGGCGGAAACACGGTCAAGGAGCGTGGCGGCTCCCCGGTGTCGCTGTGGCTTTACGTCCCGGATTGCGACGCGCTGTTCAATCGCGCGTTGAAGGCGGGCGCCAAAGTCGCGCCGGGCGGCATGGGCGAAATGCAGGATCAGTTCTGGGGAGATCGGTGCGGAATGATCGTGGACCCCGAGGGCTATTGGTGGACCATCGCCACGCACACGGAAGATCTGACTCCCGATGAGATGAAGACGCGCACCGAGGAGTTCATGCGGCAGTTCGCGACAGCGCACTAGCGCAGAACGCGCGGGCGACGTCGATCGCCGTGTGAACGAGGAGGCCACTGTCGAGTCTGATGGTGGCCTCCTCCTTTTCTGGGACCGGCAGCAAAGACCACTGCGCCCGATCCGCGTGCGCGGCGTCGCTCTTACACCGGATCGATCTGGATTTTCCGGAACGAGACCTCCACCGGGTCACCGGTGGTGAACAGCGCGCCGGTGAGGACGTTGGGCGACGTCAGCATCGCATTCAGGTGATAGGTCACGTCGTCATCCTGGGCCAGCGTGAGGGTGATGTTCGTCCCCGCGATCGCGCCCGTCACCGTCAGGTTGCCGCTGGGACCCGCCTCGCCGGAGTACGTCCCAGTGCCCGTCACCGTCGTGCCCGTCACCTGCAAACTGAACACCAGCGACGACCCTACGCCTAACCCTGTCTCGGTCCACGTGCCGCGAAGCTCCGCGGCAATCGTGTTGGGATTGGTGACCCCGGAGCTCGAGCATGCCGCCACCGAGCCAAGGGCCAGAGCCAGCATCAGACGACGCATGTGCATGACGGCCTCGTTGTCGAAGGTCCTGAGATTGCCCGCTACCAGTACACCAGTACTGCTCCGTTCGGTTTCGATACAGAACCGGCGCCAACCCGCGCCGCCATTACCTGATACCTCCACGACCGCCCCCGTCGGCTGGCTTTACAATACAAAGTACTTCTGATATCTTGCACCCACCAAGACGCGAGCCCGACCATGACGCGACCGCTCCAACGCAACAGCATCCTGTGCCTCGCCCTCGCCCTCGCCCTCGCTTGGACGTTCATGTTCGCGAAGCACGACGCCGCGCTCGGTCCCATTATCCCGTTCGGCGTGGACCCCTACGACGCCGTGGGGTCGTTCGCCGTCTTCGTCGCCCCGGTCGTCGCCGTCATCGCGTTGGTTCGCGCGTTCCGTCCGGCTCCTGCTCCGCCGTCGCCCGCCGCGCGGCTCTACCTGATCCGCGCCCAGGAAACCGTGGTGCTCGTCGTGTTGATCACGCTCGGCTCCGACGCAGTGGCCATGGCGCGCCGTCCGGCCGCGTGGATCCACGCCCCGGCGCGCGTCGAACTGCTTGCGTTAGTCGCCGGCCTGGCGGTAGCGGCGGCCGTCGTGCAGTGGCTGGTGCTGGCACCCCGCCGCGCCGATGCGCCGGCGCGCGCGCCGTGGCCGCAGGCCGTGCTCATCACGCTCGCCGCTACGCTTGCCTTGGCCTTCTATCCGGAGCGCTTCGTCGCCGGCGTCACGACGCATTTGCTCACCGTCGTATTCGCCGACTTGATTCTCTTCGCCGCGACGCGAGCCGTGCTGCTTGCGGTCGTTCCCGATGCCCCGCCCGTCGCCCAACCCGCGGCCCCCGCGCCGCGCCGGCGGTTCGGGCCCGCTGCCCTGTGGAGCGCCGCGGCAATCGCCGGCGCCGGATTCGGCATGTTCGCGCTGTTAGGCGAAATGTCCGAGGGCGGCACCCCGCGCACCGTGCGCCTCCTCGCCGTGGCAGCGGTATTCCTCGGACTCGCCATCGCCGGCGTTTTGATTGCGTTCGCCCTGCTGGCCGGACCGCTCGGCTTCGCCTAACGGCGACGCCTCCTCGTGGAAGGGATAACAAAAGTGATGCAAGAGATGGGGAAGATCGGCTCGGTGAGCATCCAAAGTAACCGGCGCACGCACCTAGATGATTTCAGCGCGCGTGCGCGATGCGCTCACCGCCGCGTCGCGGCAACCTTCCCCATCTCTCGCATCACTTTTGTGATCCTTATCGAAGCAGCCGGGGATGTTGCCGGCCGGCACCGACCCGCGCACGACGCACATGCATGGCCTCGTTACGCCGCTTCGGACGGCCATGACGGGCAGCGTGGCCCGGCCGCTCGCGGTATTGCAAGCGGCAGTGATGGTCATTCTGCTCATCGCCATCGCGAACGTCGCGACGCTCGTGTCGAGCCGCGCGGCGTGCTGTTCGGGCTTGCGCCGCTGACGATGGCGCTGCTCGTGGTTGCTGTCGCGGCGTGCGGTATTCCCGCGGCGCGCGCTGCGCGAAGCGATCCCGCGGAACCACTGCGGGCCGACTGACTACAGCGGTCTCCACCGCGACCAGACGGCGCGAGGGTGGGGATAGCCGGCTACGCGCTGCGACTGTCTCCCGAGGGGCCGTAGATCGCCGGAACCTTCGCTCCCATGGGTCGCAGATACGTCGTGAGCTGGCCGCGATGATGAATCGCGTCGAAGAGAATGTTCCACAGGAACCGGCTAACGGGCATCTCGGACACCATGCGCCCGCCATAGTAGAACTGCGCGGTGCGATCCCAGGACGCGTCGTCCATCCGAGCCACGACATCCGTGAGCTCGTTCGACCACCGTGCGAAGAGCGAAACCATTTCCTCGAGTGACGGCGCGGGTTCCGTGTTCCACTCGCCCCGGAATTCCTTCGCGGCGCCGAGGCAGGAGCGGAGCTCGTTGGTGAGCGTCCATACGAGCTGCTCGGTCGACGGCGATCGCTCGTGCGGGCGGTAGGACATGCCGCCGGCGGGAATTGCCTCGAGCACCTTCATGAACACCGGATGCTCGGCGCGTCGCCGCTCGACGAAGAATTCGCGTGACGTCACGATGATCGCTCGCTAAGTTTGAAAGCCGGACGGGGCGTCATGAGTATTACCAATGACGCTGGCGGGCGCAAGACGGGTATCCTTCGGGGGCGAGCAGCGAGCATGGCCGTGCGGACAGATTTTGGTTTCATTGGTCGCCTGTGTCTCGACTTCGCGCAGACCGGCGACATGGGGTGGGGCAAGCGGTACGAGCGCTTGATCAGCCCAACGGAGCTTGCGCGTTGGTTCACGTTATGTTCCCTCGAGCTCGATCGGATGCGTGTCACACGTGCCGACCTCGCGCGCGGCATTCGTCTGCGCCGCGCCATCTGGCGCTTCGCGCAAGCATTGCTGGACGATGAGAAGCCGCGGACCGAAGATGTGCGTCGTCTCAACAGGGAGGCACGAAGGGGAGCGCTCGTTCGCGCGCTGGCGGCCAACGAGCTATCCGTACACTGGCATCGTCCGACCGCGGCCGCGGCACTGGCGACGATCGCGCAAGATGCGGTGATGCTCTTCGGTGATCCGCAGCGGCGGGCGCGACTCAGGCGGTGCGAGAACGCGGAATGTCGTGTCGTCTTCTATGATGACTCGCGCCCGGGTACGCGGCGTTGGTGCGCGTCGAATCGCTGCGGCGACCGAATTCGCGCGCGCGCGTACCGGCGGCGCCACGCGTGAGCGCGTCGATCGCAAGCGCGGCCGCGCTACGAACACCAACCGGAGCGACCGCGTAATACTTCTCGACCAAGCGGGAGCGGGACGGCGTTGCCCGTTAGGCGCTGCCCAACGTTCGTCGCACCAGACGCTACCAGTTCCTGGAAGATGGCGCCGAGTAGCAGCACCGAGCCTGAGATGTAGCAGTGTCATCCAGGCCGACGGACAGAATCGACGCTGGTCGCTTGGCGCGAGTGACGTCCTTCGCGAGCCGTAGGCGAAGCGAAAGACCGCCGACGCGTTACGGTCCCGGCGGATCTTGCTGGATTTTCTGGAACGTCGCCGCGGCCGAGTCGCTGGCAGTGGCGAGCGATCCGGTGAGCACCCGGGAAGACGACAGCATCGCGTTCAGGTGAAGGGTCACATCGTCGTCCTGGACGATATCCAGAGCGATGCGCGAGCCGGCGATGGAGCCCGTTACCGTCAGGCTGCCCGCCGGACCCGCCTCGCCCGAGTACGAGCCGGCGCCCGTCACCGTGGTACCGGTGACCTGCAGGATGAAGATCCTCGAGGATCCCACGCCTAACGATGTCTGGCTCCACATGCCGCGGAGATCGGCGGCGATGGTGTTGGGATTGGTGAGGTCGCTGCCCGAGCACGCCGCAACCGAAACCAGAGACATCGCCAGCATCAGACGACGGATTTGCATACCAGCCTCGCCGTGGAAGATTGTCGATTATTAGTACCGGACCTGACCAGTTCGGTTCCGCGGCACCACCCGCGGGCACCGATGGCGTGTGCAGCATGCCCGGAGCTCAGGGCATTCCGACCCGCACGTCGCCAGCCGTGCGTGCGTGTTGTTCGGCATACGCGCGCACAAAACACAGGCCGTTCGCAAGGCGCAACTGATCAACGGTGGAACACGCCGCCGCGAGAAGCATTGGCGACGCCACCACGCTCGCCAGACAACGCCCCCTCGAGATGGCGACGTTCGTCCGATTCCGCGAGAACAAGAATGTCATTCCGCGCGGCGCGTGCTCGGCGTCCGACGACGCCATTGAGATGAGGACCGCCGCCGCCTCCTGCCCCTGGAACTTGTCTACCGTCCCAACGCGCGCACCGAGTGGCAAGGCGTCGATCAGCGCGCGCACCTGCATGTTGTACGGCGTCACAACGAGGATGTCGGCGGGACCGATGACGCCCAACTGTCCGTGTTGGTCGACCCATTGCTGTCCGAGCAGCGCGCCGTAGAGCTCGTTCACGCGTGCGACTTCCTCCTCGCTCCGTTGCGAGCACGCGGTATGATCGACCGGCACGAAGCGAAGTCCCGACTCACCGAGCGCGCCATCGGCGTCGCCACGGAGCACCAACTTCTGCCGCGCGGTGGATGTATCTGGCGTTAGGCGGCCATCGTAGTATGCGTTCGAAATGAAAGCGCACAGGTCGGGATGCATCCGCCAGGTGCGCGAAAGCAGAATGCCTCGATCGGGCGGGACGGTCGCGGCACCATTCATGAGGTGCTCCAATCCTGACGCTCCGCTTCCGCCGGGATGCGCGCCCTTCACCGGCTGCGACAACTGCATCTGATCGCCAACGAGCACGATGTTCCGTGCGCTCGTTCCCATCGCGACGACACTCGCGAGACTGACCTGCCCAGCTTCTTCGACAAACAGGTAGTCGAACTCCTGATCGAGCTCCTCGCGCGCAAAGAGCCACGCAGTGCCCGCGACGAGGCGGTACTTCGTGTCTCGCACATCGTTGTTGTCGTCCGTGTTGACGATATACTCTCCCGTGTGCTCGTGATCAGCCTCGCTGTTCTTCTTGATGCCGGCAAAGACGACCTGCTGCTCGGTGGCGACCGTCTCGATCTTTGTCAGCAGATTGTTGATCGCTTTATGCGTGAACGACGCGACACCAACACGTTTGCCAGCTTTCAGCAGGGCGACGATCGCGTGCGCCGAGGTAAACGTCTTCCCCGTGCCTGGCGGCCCTTGAATGACAAGGTGCGTGCACCTCATTCGGCAGATTGCGTCGATGGTTCCGGCGAGGAGGTTGTCGGGCGATGCATCCGCGAGAATGACGCCACCATTCAGAATCGGGATATCCCGGCGCAGAATGCTCATGACGGCCGCATAGCGATCGGCGTTGCCGTCGAGTACCCACTCAGCGACTCGCTCTATGGCCTTCCTTTGAGTCGTGTCGCTGAGCGGGCCGCGCGGAATGAGTGAGATGACATCCGCCAACGGCTTGCGCGAGGGACCGATCTTGAGCTCGAGGATGCGAGCGTCGCGATCGAGCTTCACGATTTCCAATTGCTCTCCGGTGTCGGCCCGAACGGCGCCGCCCTCCTCGAGCTTGATCTCCTGTTCTGGAAACGTGAGGGTATGGATTCGCGACCGCTTCTCCGGCCGCGGCTGGATACTCGCGTGCTTCGTTAGGCAGCCGATGCAGTCGGCGTCCTCGATGAAGTCGTCATGCGACATTCCGGGATCCAGACGCCGGAACACCTCCCACCAATCGCGTCGCGCCTCTCGGCGGTGATATTCCATGAGGTGGCTCAGGAGCTCACGCCACGGTCTGTCCTCATCTGGGCACGCGATCAGCCGCGCCGCAATATCCGCGATGCGCGCGTCGTCCTCGCGTCGCTTTTGCTCGCGCTCGGCGTCGTCCTCGACTTTCTCCTTT
>DATNAM010000105.1:0-2414 GCA_035572595.1 Gemmatimonadaceae bacterium | reverse complement strand
GGGTCGAAGGCGATGATCGTGTTCGATCCGGCAGAGCTTGCGGCGTGGCGGGATTCGCGTAAAGTCGGACGACTCGCACGGGCCGGTTGAGATGCCATACCTCCAACGCGGAAGTTCCCGGTACTGGATCACGATCCCGACACGTACGCGGGGCAAATACGCGCACGTCGCCACGGGCACGCGTGACCACGGCACCGCCGTCGCGATGGAAGCCATGCTCAGCGCCATCGGCCCCGCCGGTAGTCGCCAGTTAGACCTCATTGACGCCGTCCTCGCCGGTCGCTGCTCGTTGCCGCGACTCTACGACCACCACGTCGCGGGCACGTTCGCGCAGCTCAGGCGGGAACTCGACGACATCGATTTGGCGCCTGGGGTTGAGGAGTGGCGGAAGACAATCGGACAACGCCACCGCGGCGAGTCGGTGCGAAAATATCCGCGCTGGTCTGAGGCGCTCTTTCCGCTCGATGAGGAAGGCGCGGTCCGGTCGGCGCTCCGCTCGGTCGTCGCCGACCCGGTGCACATCGCGAACGTTCTCGAGGGCCTGCCGGGTGGAAACACGAACCGGCGCCGGCATCGCGAAGTGTTCGTCGCGATTTTCGCGTACCTCAAGAGCAAGCGCTACGTCATCATCGACCCCATGACCGAAGTGCCTCGGCCACGCCGCGTGAAGCGTGAACAGCCGCACATCGCGCGCATCGAGGACGCGTTGCGCTTGGTGCACGCGATGCCGGACGCGCGGTCTAAGGCGATCGCGGCGCTGGCCGAGGGCGGCGGGCTAGAACTTCCGGCCATTCTCGCGATGCGTCCCGTCGACCTGCTCAACGTCGCCGAGCGCGTCGTGTTCGCGCACGGAAGCAAAAACGTCTACCGCGACCGCCAAGCCGTCATCGACCGCGAGTTCTGGCCGGTGGTGCTTGCGTTTGTGAGCGAGGCGAAAGTGCATCCGCTCGCTCGGCTGTTTGAGGTGAGCGAGTGGGCGGCACGGGCGACGTTCCGCGCGACGTGCGCTGCACTGCGAGCGAAGCACGTGCCGATCCCGCCCGGCTACGCGCCGCACAAAGCGCGGCACACGTACACGATTCGGCACTTGCAGGCGGGCGACGATCCGACGCTCATCGCCGAGAACCTGGGCCACGCTGACGTGAGTACCATGTTCCGCGATTACGCCAAGTATCGGCCGAAGGCGACCGACATCCATCGCGCCGCGCGGGCCGACGCGCCGGCCGGCGGCAAGGCTGGGGCCTGATGCCGTCGCCCGCCTCTGCTATAGTTTCCGCACTAGTTGGCGAGATCGGTCTCGCTAAAATCGGCCGACCGCTCGGTAACGCGTTGTGTTGTGCTGTGTTAGGCGAACCGGGAAGGCAGGCGCCGCCATTGCCCCCGGTGGATTCGAACCACCCACCCGCCTTCTGTTGGGCTACTCAACCCACCCAATCGCGGCATAAGCGTACACGGGACGGTATCGGACCGGACCGAAATACGCACCTCGCCGCACGAGTTTCCGCACTAGTCGCGAGGGTCGGATGATGCGCCGGGCACTGGCTCCAGCCGTCTGCCACCATCGCCACCGCGTCGTCGTGTTAGGCACCGTGAGTGATCGTGCCGTCCGGCGCATGAAGTGCTTGGATTGCGGTTCGATCCTCGGCCAGCCGATCGGTGCGGCCGTGATTTCAAAACGGCGTCTAGAATCCCCTAGGACGCTCCGGCACGCGCCGGCGTCTACTTCCCCATCCCCAACGCTGTTCGATGCCGCTCCGCGTCAGCCAGGCGCAGCGCCGAACGGTTCCGATAACGCGCGCACCCGAGATCGCGGATGACGCGGGAGAAGGTTGGCCTCTCGCCGAGACAAGATCGACAGGTTGCCGGCGCGGTTTTTTTCGTCGTTGTGCGGTCACCCCCTTGTGCGATCAGCCTTTAAAGGCGATTATTCATTGGGCGGTCGTGCGCGGGAGTGTTCCCGCGACTGTCCCGCGGCTGTAGTCGATGTTGCCCGACGTGGCGAGCCGTGTTGTATGGAGGGGCTTTGTTCACACCCGTTAGTCACTGATCGGAGGCTTACGAATGGCAGTCGCAGTTCATCCTGAGGCGCATGAGCGCGTGAAGATCACGCGGGCGCACAACGACGGGCGCGACTACATCTCGGTGCGGAAGTGGTATCGCGCAGCCGATGGCACGTGGTATCCCACGAAGCTCGGCGTGAACCTCCGGGCGGACCTGTTCACCCGCGATTCACTCGCGGAGCTCAAGCGCGCAATGGCGGGAGGAGATGGCAGTTGAGGCGATCAGTTAGGCGGCCAGATGGCCGCTCACAACACGAGCAGTATCGACACGGGGCTCCTGCGGATCGGCAGGCGCCCCGTCGGCTTTCTGGCACCCTCGCAAGGAGAGAAGGGAAATGACGCGGATGGCACCGT
>DATNAM010000104.1:0-2769 GCA_035572595.1 Gemmatimonadaceae bacterium | reverse complement strand
TAGTTCGTGATGTCTCGCGCGCGCGTAGTGCGGCGGATACTGCTCGCGATCGTGCTGCTCGTGGTCGCGTTCGCGGTGTTGACGCCCATTGGCCGATACCTCGCGCGCGCCGGCTGGGAGGAGGGAAAGATCCTCTGGAGGCGGCGATCCATTCGAGAGCTGGTCGCGTCGCCCGCCACGGATCCCAACACACGGGCCAAGCTCCAACTGGTGCTCGACGCGAGAGCGTTTGCCGCCGACTCGTTGCATCTCGAAGCCGACGAGAGCTTCACCACCTATAGCAAGCTGGATTCGGATACGCTGGTTCTCGTCGTGGGAGCGGCATATCGCGACCGGCTGCGTCCGTACACGTGGTGGTTTCCGATCGTGGGGCGCGTGCCATACAAAGGCTATTTCGCGCCGAGCGACGCGTTCGCCGAGGCGCGGTCGCTCGAGTCGCAAGGCTTGGACACCTATGTGCGGCCCGCGTCGGCATTCAGCACGCTCGGATGGTTCGAGGATCCGGTGGTGTCGAGCACGTTGCACGAGGACACGGCAAGTCTGGCGAACACGGTGATCCACGAGTTGACGCACAATACGTTTTACGCGCCGGGGCAGGCGGTGTTCAACGAATCGTTTGCGAATTTCGTGGGCGCGCATGGCGCGATGCGGTTTTTCGCGGCGCGGGGCGACACGCTGCATCTGCGCGAGAGCGAGGAGGACTGGGCGCGGGATCGTGCGTTAGGCGCGTTCTGGGAAGGCGTGTTCAACGCGCTGGATTCGGCGTTTCGCGCGCATCCGGCGAGTGCGGCGGAGCGGCTCGCGGCGCGCGACACCGTGTTCGCGCGGGCGCGCACGCATTTCATGCGGGATGTGCTGCCGCGCCTGCCGGGGATTCCGCCCGGCGTGCGCGTTCAGTTGGTGCTCAACAACGCGATCGTGTTGTCGCGCCGCGTGTACCGCACCGGTCTCGACCTCTTCGACGATGTTCTGGACCGCGAGGGCGGCGACTTGCGGCGCGCGGTGCCGGAGATCATCAGGCTCGCGAAGTCGCGGCCCAAGGATCCGTACGGGGCCGTGCGCGACTGGGTCGCGGCTACTGTGTTGCCGGTCCCAGCGACAGACTCCACACTTCACGCAGACCCCCAACCTCTTCCGGAGCGCCGATGACCAATTCCGAGGGTGCGCCGCCACCCGGCAACGCGCCGCGGACGTCTTCATCGAACATCGTCGTAGCATTTCTGGCCGGCCTGTTCACCGTGATCGCGGGAGCGTGCTGGCACTATCGCGGTCCCAAGTATTTCGCCGGCGCCGTGATCGTCGGCGCCCTCATTCTCTACGGAGTGGTTCGCGCGCGTCGCCGGGCCGCGACGCGGTAGGCCAGCGCCCTCCCACGCCTAACGCGAGATCTCCGCGGCTTTCCGTTAGGCGTTGCCGGCGCCGAAGCGGCCGCGCAGCAGCGCGCGCAGGTCGATCGGCGGTCCCACGGGCGCGGCGAGTTGAGATTCGGGAGCCGGCGCCACGGCCGGCGCGGCGGCCACGCGGCGCATGCGCTCCCGTACGCCGCCATCGATGAAGCGCGAGAGCTGGTCGATGGTGTACTCGGATCCCCACCGCGCGCCATACGTGTTGAGCGGGTGGATCACCGCGAGCTGGTGACGCGCGCGCGTCATGGCGACGTACATCAACCGGCGCTCCTCTTCGGCTTCGTCGTCGTCGCGTAAGGCGCGCGAGGAGGGGAACCAGCCATCGACGGCCCAGACGATGAACACCGCATCCCACTCTCGGCCCTTGGCACTGTGGACGGTGCTGAGCACGAGCGCGTCGTCCTCGCGATCATCGGGACCGGCGAGATCCTGCGTGCCCGAGGGCGGTTCGAGCGCAAGCTCGCTCAGGAACGCGGCGCGCGATGGGAAATTTCCGGCGATCACCTCGAGTTGATCAAGATCGGCGAGGCGCGGCTCGATGTTGTCGTACCGCTCGCGCAAGATGTCGTCGTACAGTTTGCGCACCAGGGCGATCTCGGCGGTCACCGGTTGCTGCGCGGGGCCGGCGCCCGATTGCCGCAGCGCGTCGAGCAACGTGACGAGCGACTCGTGGGCCGCGCGGGCACGTGCGGGCGGCGTGCACGCCGCGAGAGCGCGCGGATCCCACGCGCTGGCCGCGATCCGCTCCACCGCCGACCGGGCCGTGGATTCGCCGATGCCGGGCAAGAGCAGCAGCACGCGGTACCAGCTCACTTCATCGCGCGGGTTCTCGACTAACCGGAGGAACGCGAGCACGTCTTTCACGTGTGCCGCCTCGAGAAACTTGAGGCCGCCCCACTTCTCGAACGGGATTTTCCGGTTGGTGAGCTCGATCTCGAGATCGGCCGACATGTAGCCGGCGCGAAAGAGCACCGCGATTTCGCGCAGCGGCGTGCCGGATTCGTGGAGCTCGAGCACGCGATCTACCACCCACCGTGTTTGATCGTGCTCGTCGCGCGCGGCGACGAGCAAAGGCACGTCGCCGCCTAACCGATCGGTGCGCAGAGTTTTCGTGTAGCGCTCGCGGGCGCGCGAGATGACGGTGTTGGTGACGTCCAGGATCGGCTGCGTGGACCGATAGTTGGTTTCGAGCGTGACGATCGTCGCGCCGGTGAACTGCGCGGGGAAATCGAGAATGTTGCGGACGTTCGCGCCGCGGAACGCGTAGATGCTCTGCGCGTCGTCGCCGACGACCGTGATGTTGCGGTGCGTGCGGCACATGCCGCGCAGAATGCGCGCCTGGAGCAGGTTCGTGTCCTGATAC
>DATNAM010000103.1:0-24087 GCA_035572595.1 Gemmatimonadaceae bacterium | reverse complement strand
TTCGGCCAGCAGTGCGCTATGCGAGGACTCGCCTATCGCTGCTTCGAGGGCTCGAGCTGCGGCCGGAATCTCGGCGCCGCGGCGAGCCTCGAGAGCCGTGGCCAGCTCCTCAGTCAACTCACGTAAGCGACTGGCCTCTCGCTCAGTGCGGCGCGCAGCCGCGAGTCGTGACACCTCGAGCTGCAGCGGCCGCCGGAGCTCCAACAATTCGCCGACGGATCGATCGGCCAGTGGCCGGCTGGATGCCTGGCCCGGGCGGACATACGTACCGTCGCCCTGCCTAACATCCACCAACCCGTCGTGCGACAGCACGACGATCGCTTCGCGCAGCGTCGTTCGGCTCACACCGAGCTGTTGCGTGAGCTTGGCTTCGGGCGGCAGACGCGACCCGGTGAGGAATCTGCCGCTCGCTATTTCTGTTCGGAGATGATCGATGACCTCATCGACCAGACGGCGGCGGGCGAACGATGTTGGGTTAGTCATAGGGTGATACTATGTATGATGACCGGTACCGGCAACAGGAGCGTTCGTGCGCTTATGAGGACGTTTTCGCGCGACCTGCAGCGCGACCGCCAATCGCTCACTCGCTTTGGCTAGCGTCTGCGGTGTGAACCCCGCGTAGCCGAGGAGGAGCGCAGCAGGTTGATTGGACGAGAGACACTTCGCGGATAGAGACGGGGCTTCCACCCCTGCATCAAGCGCGCATGCCGAGGCGTGCATGTCGTCCCGGATGTGCCGTAGCCAGGCAACGAGATGCATCCCGGCATCGGCTGCGATCGTTTGCACGTGCTCGGCGAGCGGCCCGTCGTGCGCGGCACGCAGCAACGCGTCCTGGCGCTCGGCGTACAGCGCGCGCATGCGGCGCACGTGGCGAGCGAAGTGGCCGGCGGCAATGAACTCCGCGAGCACAGCTTGCTCAACCGTGGGCGACTGGCGGTCGAGTACCGCGCGCGCCGCGCCGAACGTGTCGACCAACATCGATGGGACCACGAGAAAACCGATGCGGAGCGAAGGGAACAACGTCTTGCTGAATGAGCCAATGTAGATCACGCGCCCGTCGCGTGCATTGTCTTCCGCTTCCAAACCCTGGAGCGACGGCAACGGGCGGCTCGTGTATCTGAACTCGCTGTCGTAGTCGTCCTCGAGAATCCACGCGCCGGATTGGCGCGCCCAGTCGAGCATGGCCAACCGGCGTCCGATGCTCATGGTGACGCCGAGCGGATACTGATGAGACGGGGTGATGTACGCGAGGCGCGCGTGCGGAGCGAGGCGGCGGCCGTGGGCGACGTCGAGACCCTCGTCGTCGAGGGGGACGCCGACAATGCGAGCGCCGGCGGCAGCGAGCGCGTTCCGTGCGCCGGCGTAGCCGGGGTCTTCGATCCAGGCCGCGTCGCCCGGCTCGACGAGCAGTTGGGCGCTGAGATAGAGCGCTTCCTGCGAGCCGCCGACGATGATCACCTGCTCGGCGGTGCAGCGGACGGCGCGCGACATCTGGATGTAGTGGGCGATGGCGCGCCGCAGCGGCTCGTATCCGTTAGGCGCGCCGTACGCGAGCAGCGTGCGCGGCGCGCGGCGCCACAGGCGGGCGGAGATGTGTCCCCAGACGGAATGCGGGAAGGCGTCCAGTGCCGGTATGCCGGTGCGGAACGCGCGCGCCGGATGGCTCGACACGGCCATGGCCGGTGTCGTGAGCGCGGACAACGCGATGCCGCGCCGGGACGGGCCTAACGCAGGGGCGGCGGGCGCGGGCCGCGCGGCCGGTCGCGGCGACGGTCGCGCTGCCGGCCGCCGTGCCGCCGACAGCGCGCGGTCGGGGATCGTCGCCGCGACGAACGTCCCGCCGCGCTCGCGCGTCTCGAGGTATCCCTCGGCGCGAAGCTGATCGAACGCGAGCGACACGGTGGTACGCGAGATCCCGAGCTCGCCGGCGAGCAGGCGGCTCGACGGCAGCTGCGCGCGCGCGGCGATGCGACCGGAGAGGATCGCGTCTCGGATGTCCGCATAGACCTGCTGGTGGAGCGGGACTTGGCGACCGGGGTCGAGCGTGACGAGGACGCTCGGCGTGCTGGCGACGCGGCGTCGTGCGGCCGGCGTCCGGCGTACAGCGGGGTGATTGCCTGGCATTATCAGGTTTGTGTTTTCTGGCACTTCTTACCAGTCCAGCCATCGGGTACGATACGGTCGCGCGCCGGCCCGCGCCAGCGCGTTCTCCTCATTCGGGAGTTTGTCATGACCGCATCGTCATCCGGCGCCGTGGACGCGCCGCCGCCCACCGCATCGGACGAGCGCCTAACCGAGCGCGCGATGCTCCGCGTGCACGCCGACCGCGGCGTGCCCGAGGAAGCAGCCGCGATTCTGGCCGACGGCCTCGTGGCGCACGTGGCGTTCGTCGCGGACGATCAGCCGTTCGTGATTCCGATGTCGTATCACTTCGATCCGGCGCGGCCGTCGCGTCTCTACCTCCACGGGGGGCACCACAGTCGACTCATGCGGTCCCTGGCGACGCGTGCGCCGGTGTGCATCGAGGTCACGCTCGTGGACGGGTTGGTGTACTCGCGCACGGCGCTCTATCACTCGGTGAACTACCGCTCGGTGGTGGTGTTCGGACGCGCGGTCGCGACGCCGCCCAACGAGGAGCAACGCGCGCTGCTGCACGCGATGGTCGAGCGATACCATCCGGGGCGGACCGTCGGGCGGGACTACGAGGCGGTACCGGACGCGCATCTGGCCGCGACGGCGTTTGTGGCGATCGCGATCGAGGAGTGGAGCGCGAAAGCGCGGCGCGGCGGACCCAAAGGACCGCAGGATGACGATCCGCTGGCGTCGGGAACGGCGGGAGTGATCGAGGTCCGGCAGGTTCGGGTATCCGGGGTCTCTTCGGGCACGGCGCGGTGCGCGCCGTAACTGTGTACCTTTCAGCCTTACCCCAGCGCGATTCTCGCTGGTCGCTCCTCCGCCGATCTCCATCGTCTGAGGCGCGCGAGCGCTGTACTACGCAGCCGGTGCGGAGATTCTGCGAGGACCCATGCAGCGAAAACCGACCGCGAGCGAAGGCGCGGGCGCCGAGCCTGTGGAAACGGGCGAGGCCGAGGAAGGACGGAGCGATGAGTTGTCCGGCGTTGGCGCCGGCGACGCAGGGTCGCGGCTCACGCCTCAGCAGCGTGCGGCCGCGCGGCGCGAGCTCGAGCGACTGCTCGACAAGCTCGTCACCGACATCAAACATCGCATCCCGATGCCGGGCGCGTTGTCGACGGGTGAGGCGCCGGAGTCGGCGCTGGTGCCGTATCGCTCGCCGGACCGGTGCGTGGTGCAGGGTGCCGCGGGCGCCGTGAGCGTGTCCTGGTTCCCGGCGCAGTTCACGGACGTCTCGTTAGGCGAGCTGCAGGTGATCGAATGGCAGGGGGTGGTGGCAGTGCGCGGCGCGGTGCGCCGGCGCGAAACGGCGGCGGCGCGCATCGTGCGCGCCGACGTGTATCGGCAGGTGCAGACGTCCGACGGGTGGGGATGGCAGCCGTCGACGTCCGACGACGCGCCGGTGCTGAGCACGGAGGACCTGGCGGCCCGGTGTTTGGGGCCGCTGCTCGTTCCGCCAGCCGCAGGCTGACGGAACGAGGAGCGGCGTCGGCCCGGGATTCTGCCCCGGGCCTCCAGCCTACCGTAAGGCGAACGCCTTACGGGTCGAAGTCGAAATCATCCTGGGTCACGGCCGTGTCGTCGCCGCCGCTCACGCGGTTGACGCGCAACACCTGCTTCATCGTCTGGCCGTTCGCGGTGATGGTCACCAGATAATCGCCCGTTTCGACCAAGGGCGCCTGGTTCCGCCGGCCGAAGCCGCCGCCGGGCAGCGCGCCGCTCGACCGCAGCGCGGTGAAGATTTCGCCTAACACTGCCTGATCGATGGGTGCTTCGGCGCCCGGCCCACCGGGCCCGCCGCCGGCGCGCCGGCCCTGCCGCGCCGCCGCGCCCGTCGTATCGCGGCGCTCGGCGCCGCCGGCGCCCGGCCCGCGCCGCCGCGGCAGCGGGCTCTCACCCGGGCGCTCGGCGAACACGCCGGGCGCCGCGCCGCGGCCGCCGCGACGGAACAACTCGCCGAACCCCTCGCCGCTGGTGATCGCCTTCTTGATGCGGTCGATGGTTTCCTGCGGCGCCGTCTTGGCCGTGGCCAGCGAGTCGAGCACGTGGTCGACCTTGCGCGCCGCGACGATGCTGTCGCGTTTGGCGGCCGGCGAGAGCGGTTTGCCCTTGGGCGCTTTGCCGCGCATGTCCCACGTGGCGTGCTGTACCCCTTGGCCGCCCGGGCCGCGCATCGAGGCCACCGTGTCGCCCTTGGCGTCGGTGACGACGATGTGCACGGTGTCGCCCCGCTTGCCGTTCGTTAGGCGGTAGGCGAGGTCGGCGCCGTACGGCGCGTCGCGTCCCTCAAACAGCTGCTGGCCGGGGTTGAGGTCGGGTCCCGGCGCTTCGCCGTACTGGTACGCGGTGCCGGGCGTGAAGAAGTACTCGGACTGCGCGAGCACGCTGTCGGTCATCTGCTCGAGCGGACCGATGTTCACGATCCAGATGCTGCGGCCGTGCGTGGCGGCGATGAGGTCGTGATCGCGCGGTTGGATCTTGAGGTCGTTCACCGGCACCGTGGGCAGCCCCGTCATGAAGCGCTGCCAGTGCGCGCCGCGGTCGATGGACACATAGGCGGCGACGTCGGTGCCGACGAACAACAAGTTCTGGTTCGCCGGATCTTCGCGCACCACGTGCAGGAACGCCGGGCCGTCCTTCGGCAGATCGTTGACCAACGCGTGGAACGTCTTGCCGCCGTCGGTGGTCGCGTAGAGGTACGGCGTGAAATCGTTCGTGCGATGTCCGTCGAACGCGACGTAAAACGTGAGCGTATCGAAGTGCGACGGCTCGATGCGCACCACGTACGTGTGCGGCGGCACGCCGGGGAACCGGGTGGTGATGTTCTCCCAGGTCCCGCCGTCGTTAGGCGAAAGCCACACGTTGCCATCGTCGGTGCCGGCGTAGAGCAGGCCGGGCTTGATGTACGATTCGGCCAGCGTCGTGATCGTGCCGTACGTTTCGGCGCCGGTCGCGTCGTTGGTGATGCCGCCCGTGGTCTTGGTGCTGATCCGAATCTTGACCGAGTCCTTGGTGGAGAGATCGGGCGAGATCGGATAGATGTGATCGCCGCGATCGGTCGACTTGAGGACGCGATTGCCTCCGATGTACAGCGTGCTCGCCGAGTGCGGCGAGATGAAGTAGGGCGTGTTCCAATTGTAGCGCAGGTCGAGGTCGATCGAGTCCGCCTTCTGCTTGGTGCGCAGCTCGGCGATGTGCTTCTTCATGGCCGCGGTCTCGGGCTGCGTCGAGTCGCCGCGCACCGCCAGAATGGAATCTTCCCAGGCGAGGTGCGACTCGCGCCACGTCGGTTTGTCGAGGAACGTGCGGTCGCCCGTGCTATAGTCGACGCGGCCGATCGCGCCGCCCTGCGACTCGGCGTAGATGATGTTCGGGTTAGTCGGATCTTGCGCGGTGTAAAATCCGTCGCCGCCGCCGACCGTGAACCAGTCGCGATTCATGATCGCGCCTTCCTTCTTGGTGCTCGGTCCGCACCAGCTGCCGTTGTCCTGCAGGCCGCCGCACACGCGATACGGCACGGCGAAGTCGTAGCTAACCTCGTAGAACTGGCCGATCGGGAACGTGTTCAGGAAATCGTAGTTGCCGCCGCGATCCCACGTTTGCGACACGCCGCCGTCATCGCCGACCACGAAATGCTGGCCGTCGTTCGGATCGATCCACATTGCGTGGTGATCGACGTGAATGCCGACGGTTGCATTGCGCACGGTCTTGCCGCCGTCATCGGAGAAGTTGACGGGGGTCGAGGACCAGTACACGCGATCGGGATTGTCGGGGTCGACGCGCACCTGCGAGTAGTAGAAGGGGCGCGTGTCCTTGTCGTTCATCCACTTCCACGAATCGCCGCCGTCGTCGGAGCGATAGAGGCCGCTGAGGAGCCGCGTGTGTTGGGGGGCGCTCGGGCTGGTATCGCTGGCGGGAACGGGGAAGGGCGGCTTGCCGCCGCGAATGGAATCGGCCTCGACCAACGCGTACACGATCTTGGGATTGGTGCGCGCGACCGCGATGTCGATGCGGCCTAACGTGGTCGTCGGCCACCCATGGCCTTCGATCTTCTTCCACGTGGCGCCGGCGTCGGTGGTTTTCCAGAGGGCGCTGCCGGGGCCGCCGCTATTGAGGAACCAGGGGCCGCGCACGCGCTCATAGCTGGACGCATAGAGCGTGTTGGGGTCCTTGGGGTCCATGGCGACGTCGATGAAGCCGGCTTTGTCGCTCACGAACTTGACGAGCTTCCAGGTCTGGCCGCCGTCGGTGGTCTTGTAGAGGCCGCGGTCCTGGTTGGGCCCCCACGCGTGGCCTAACGCAGCAACGTACACGATGTTCGGATCGGTCGGGTGGACGACGATGCGCCCGATCTGCTGCGTGTTCTCGAGGCCCATCAGCTTCCACGTCATGCCGCCGTCGGTGCTCTTGTAGATGCCGCCGCCGGGGGAGATGGAATTGCGCGTGTTCTGCTCGCCCGTGCCGGCCCAGACGACGTTGGTGTCGGACGGTGCGATCGCGAGCGATCCCATCGCCACGACCTTCTCGTGTTCGAAGATCGGGCGGAACGTGGTGCCGGCATTGGTGGTTTTCCAGATACCGCCGCCGGCGGCCGCGACGTAGAACGTCTTGGACGGACTCGGGATGCCGGCGATGTCGGCGATGCGCCCGCCCATGTTGGCGGGGCCGATGGAGCGCCACCGGAATCCGGCGATCGTCGCGGAATCGAGCGGCGCACTCTTGGCCGCCTGCGCGCCGGCCGCGGGGGCCAACAGCAGGGAACAGGCTGTGATACGAAGTAGTGAGCGCATACGGCGGGGGAAGAGGGAAGAGGAAAGTGGGACCCAGCGGTCGGTGGGCGTGGATTCAAAATGCCTAACGAGCGGTGGCGCTGTCGATGAACTTCGTGAGATCGGCCCGCAGGCGCGTCAGCGACGGCGTGTCGATGTACACCATGTGGCCGGCCGAGAAGTGGTCGGTGGTAATGTTGGCGCGAGCCTTGTCGCTCACCGAGAGATGGTCGAGCGTGTATTCGACGGCGTAGTACGGAGTCGCGGTGTCGTAGTAGCCCATGGCGACGAACAGTTTCATGTACGGGTTCTTGGCGAACGCGCGCTCGAGGTAGGGCGTGACGTCGAGGAATCCCTGGCGCTGCGGATAGCGCCAGCGGCCGATGCCGCCGCCCAGAATCCAATACATCTCGTCGTCGGAGAAGCCGAGGTCGCGCCTCACGTAGTCGTTGAGGACGGGCGTGAACGTGTTCTCGATGTTGGCGTCGCTCGGATCGAACGCGCCGCGCTCGGCGCCATCGTCGGTGGCGTACGCGGTGAAGCGGCCGTCGAGACGGCCCACGGTTTCGTGCTCGTCGCGCAGCAGGTCCTGGTCGAAGCGGTCGAGCGGGATGCGCAGGTCGTTGTGGTCGATGACCGCGGGGGACAGGCTGGTGAACCGCGACAACGTGTCGATCACGGCTTTGCGTTGGGCGGCCGTTAGGCTTGCGCCGCGCTCCAGCGCCAGCGTGTAGCCGTTGGCGGCGAATTGTTCGGCTTGCGCCGTCACCTGCTCGACGCTCTGCTGCTGGAGATCGGGCGGCAGCTTCTTGTGGAACCACGCGATCGCGGCGTACGACGGCAGGAATCCGACGAAGCCCAGGTCGTTTCCCTTCTGGTCCGACAGGGTCTCGAAATTGAGCACCGTCGAGATGAGCACGATGCCGTTGAGCGCGATGCCGCGATCAGTGAGCACGCCCGACAATCCCGCCGCGCGCGTGGTGCCGTAGCTCTCGCCCGCGAGGAATTTGGGCGACAACCAGCGCTCGTTCCGCGTGAGATACAGGCGGATGAATTCGGCGACCGAGCGAAGATCTTCGGTGACGCCCCAGAAGTTAGGGCCGAGCGACGGCTTGGACGGGCGGCTGTAGCCGGTGCCGACCGGGTCGAGGAACACCATGTCGGTCTGATCGAGGAGCGTGAACGGGTTGTCCTCGAGTGTCGGCGGCGGCGCGGGCGGCGCGCCGTCGGCGAGCAGCTTCACGCGCTTGGGGCCGAACGCACCCAGGTGCAGCCACACCGTCGACGACCCAGGGCCGCCATTGAATATGAACGTGATCGGCCGCTTGGCCGGGTCGGCTGTCCCATCCTTGGTATAGGCGACGTAAAAGATGTAGCCCTCGGCGGCGCCCGTCGTATCGTTCCGGATCGGCAGCATACCGGTGGTAGCGGTATACGCGATGGTCGCGCCCTTGAGCTGCATGGTGTGGTGCGTGATCACCGGTGCCCGCGTCGCGATCTCGGAAATGCGGATGGAATCTTCGGCGGCGCGGGCGCTGTCGTGTGACGGGCGCGCGGACTGCGCAGCGGCGGCGTGCGTGGAATCCGCGCCGCGGGCCGCGCGGCCGCGCCCCTGCTGCGCGCTTGCGTTAGGCGGCGTGACGAGCGCGAGAACGGCCACGGCGACCGCGACCGCGGCCATTGGTGCGGCGCCCGCGCGTCGCGATGATCGAATCGAATCCAGCATGCCAGGCATTGGGGAGCGCGCTCCTCGCGTGTCGGGTGCGCCTGCGAGAGCTTCCATCGGCCGGAAGCGGGCAGGACGGGCAGGATACGTATCAACCGCGTTACGCGGAGACTTGACCGAACGCTGACCCAAACGGCTGTATGGCTGAGTGCGCCGGCGCTAGTTCAGTGAGTGGCGAACCAAGCTACAACGATGGCGAGCGAGATCGCGATCGCTGCCAGCGCAATGCGAATCGCACGCGGGGCCAAAAAGAACAGCGGGACCCGGCCGCGTCGAGGGGGGTCAGCGCCCTGCGCGCCGGGCTCAGGCGGTGGCGCATCGAAGATTCGATCGATGTCATGAAACTGCGGCGCTTGGCGAACGTCCACCGGCGCCGCGGACTGCGGGGTCGGTTGTGCCACGGGAAGGATTACGTCGGCAGTGGTTCGGTACGTGGGCCAGTCGATCACGCTTCGGACGGCCTCTCTGTCGCCGGCGTGCTCCGGGGCCATCAGCTCGTAAAACGGAACGGCGTACGGTTGGAGTCGCGCCGTAAGGCGGACGAGCACCGCCGGCGATTGAGGCGCCGTCGAATCCTGTAGGAGGGCTACTGCCCAGGGCTCCGGAAACAGCATCGCGTGCATGGCCGACTCACCGGGTGACATGCCGAGGTCCGAGCGTCCTCCGATACGATACCAACCGAACGCTCGCAGGCCGGCGGCATGAAGGCCGGCGATCATCTCCTCGAGTACAGGGCGCAGATCGCCGGGGGCGCTCTCCGTGGAAGAGACTCCGCGCTGGACGCCTTCGATGAGCGCGTAATCCATTTTGAGCCGCGGACAGTGGTACATGGCACCGTACACCACACCGAACGCGAACGCCGGGGATGCGGCCGCGTGACGCTCGATTTCGGCGAGGATCTGCTGGTGAATGACGAGGGGCTCGACCGCCGACACCGTCCCAAGCGGTACGGACAACTCTGGGACTGATTCGTAGGCGGGGACCCAGCGCACCGCGTGGTCGAGCACGAGCGTTCTGCGCTCGTGCTGTCCGGGCCGCGAGTGCGGCACGGACGGCTCGAGATCGTCGCGCGGAGAATGCAGAGGGCCAGGCGACACGTGCTCCAAACGCGGAGAGGATGCCGCGAGCGGCGAGGCAGCGGGCAGCTTGCCTGCGTTGCTCGCAACTTTTACCTACCCCGCCGCTGGACGCTACGCAAGCTAATTCATATGATGCGCGTCCTTCCCCTCACGTCCTGGCTGATGATGAATGTGAAATGGGTGGTGTGTCGTGCGTCGAGGGCGCACAGGACGATGTTGCTGGTCGGCGCTGCGTGCGCGGTGAGCTCGATGGCTCCGCAAGCGAGCTCGGCGCAGCTGCTTCAGCAGTTTGCGGGCAAGAAGACCGCCTCGGATTCGGGCAAGCAGGTGGCGGTGACCGCTGCGGATTCGCCGCGCGCGTCGTTGTCGTTGTTTCTCGAGTACACGGACGCGGGCGATTATGCGCGTGCGTCGCAGTATCTGGACGTGTCCGCGGAGGACCGCGGCCACGCCAAGCAACTCGCGCACGAGTTGTCGGTGGTGTTGGACCGTTACGTCTACATCGATCTCGATGCGATCTCGGGTGCGTCGTTGGGCGACACGACCACCGGACTGCCGGCGGGTGTGCAGCAGATCGGGACGATCCCCGGCCCGCGGGACCGGAGCGATCCGGTGCGGATGGTACGGGCGACGCGGGCGGGCGGCGGCGAGGCGCGATGGGTGTTCTCGCGCAGCACGGTGGCGAACATCCCCAGGTGGTATCAACAACTGCCGGATCGCTGGACGCTCGAGCATCTGCCGTCGTGGCTGCTCGGCACCGGACCGTTAGGCATCCTCTGGTGGCAGTGGGTGGGGCTCGTGATCGTGCTGGCGGTGTCGTGGGCGGCCGGCCTTCTGTTAGGCAGGTTGGCGCGCGGCGCGCTCGGTCTCCTGGCCAAACGCACGCACACGCACTGGGACGACAGCATCAGCACGTCGCTGCGCGGACCGTTCCGGTTGGGGGCGCTGCTGCTGGTGGCGCTGGCGCTGCTGCCGTGGCTGTCGCTCAACGCGAACGCGTCGCGCCGCATGGGAACCATCGTGAGCGCGGGGTTCACGATCGCGTTGTTCTGGGCGCTGTGGCGTCTGGTGGATGTCTGGCGGCAGATCATGTCGGTGTCGGGATGGGCGATGCACGGCACATCGCGCGGTCTCCTCACGCTCGTGTCGCGCCTGGCCAAGATGGCCGTCTTTCTTTTCGGCATCGTGTCGCTGCTGGCGACCCTCGGCTATCCTGTTGCGGCGATCGTCGGCGGCCTTGGCATCGGCGGGTTGGCCGTGGCGCTGGCGGCGCAGAAGACGTTGGAGAATCTGTTCGGCGCGTTCGCCATCGGAGCCGACCGGCTGTTCCGCGAAGGCGACACGGTGACGGTCGACACGGTCACGGGCACCGTGGAGAGCATCGGATTGCGGTCGATCCGGATTCGCACGGCGGACCGCAGCGTGGTGTCGATGCCTAACGGAAAGGTAGCCGACTCGCGCATCGAAACCTTCGCGCCGCGCGACCGGATCCGGTTCGCGTGCGTGCTCGCCCTCGTGTACGACACCACGGCGGACCAAGTGCGCGCCGTCATCTCCGGCACCGACGCCGCGTTGCGCGCCGAGAAGCGCGTGGCGCCGGAGTCGATCGCGGTGTTTCTGCTCCAGCTCAATACATCATCGCTCGACATTCAGGTGGCGGCGCACGTGCTCACGACGGACATGAGCGAGTTCCAACGCATCCGGCAAGACTTGCTGCTGCGGATCATGGACGTCGTGGAGCGCTCGGGCACGTCCTTCGCGTTCCCAACGCAGACCGTGCAACTCGAACAACTGGAATCGACATCCACCGGATCGGCCGCACCAACGACGGCGGCTGTGCCCGGCGACGACCGGTCGTCGACTCCCAAGTCGTGAGCGGGCGGCTGCTCATCGTGTCGAACCGCTTGCCGGTGACGGTGAGCGGCGCCGAGAGCGGCGGGCGTCCACAGGTACGGGCCAGTATCGGCGGTTTGGCGACGGGGTTGCGGACGCCGCACGAGCAATCGGAGGGGCTCTGGTTAGGCTGGCCGGGCGACATGAGCGCGTTGGACGAAGCGGGCCGAGAGGAAGTGCGGCGCCAGCTCGAATCGCGACGACTGGTGGGCGTGGAGCTGTCGCCGGACGAGGTCGCGGTGTACTACGACCGGATCGCGAACAGCGTGTTATGGCCGGTGTGTCACGATCGCCTCGACCAGTTGCCGCTGCGCGTCGAAGGGTGGGAAATGTACGAGCGTGTGAACACCCGGTTCGCCGATGCGGTTGCAGCAGTCTGGCGTCCAGGCGATCGCGTGTGGGTGCACGACTATCATCTGTTGCGCGTCCCGACGCTGGTTCGCGAGCGCATACCAGACGCACGCATCGGATTTTTCCTGCACATTCCGTTTCCGACGCCGGAGATTTTCTTTGCGCTGGCGCGCCGCCGTTGGCTGGTGATGGGAATGTTAGGCGCGGATCTCATCGGATTTCACACGCGGCGTCATCGCGGACACTTCGCGGCGGCGGTGCACCGTCTGTTAGGCTTGGACGCGCACGGCAACGAGTTCGAGTACCTCGGTCGTCGCGTCCGGGTGGGCGTGTTTCCGATGAGCATCGACGCGAAGGATTTCGCGCGCCGGTCCGAGTCGGAGGCGGTGCGTACCGAGGCCTCGCGACTGCGGCGGGACGACACCGGTCCGCTGTTGGTGGGCATCGACCGGCTGGACTACAGCAAAGGCATTCCGCGGCGGATGCTGGCGGTCGAGCAGTTGTTGCTCAAGCATCCGGAGTGGCGCGAGCGCATCCGGTTCATGCAGATCGCGGTGCCATCGCGCGAAGGGGTGCGTGCGTACCGGCAAGTGCGTGAGGAAGTGGAGTCCCTCGTTGGGCGGATCAACGGGATGTACGCGGTGCCGACCTGGGCGCCGATTCACTACGTGCACCGCGGGATTTCGCGATCGCTGCTGATCGGATTGTATCGCGCCGCGGATGTGATGGTCGTCACACCGGTGCGGGACGGCATGAATCTCGTGGCGAAGGAATTTGTCGCCACGCGAACGGATGATGGGGGCGTGCTCGTGCTCAGCGAGTTTGCGGGAGCGGCCGAAGAACTCAGTGAGGCGCTCATCGTGAACCCGTACGACGTTGACGAGACCGCCGAGGCGATGCACACGGCGTTGGTCATGCCACCGAGCGAACGGGCCCAACGGATGCGAGCGCTTCGTGACCGTGTAACAACGCACGATGTTGCGCGCTGGGCGCACGAATTTCTCGAGGCCTTGGGGTGACGCGCGGTTGGATGCGGGCACGACCCGTGCAATTCAGGATGTGCACCGGAATGTCGCCGTCTCGGAACGACTGACGCTCGCCGATCGTTTATTTGTTGCGGGGGTAGAGAAAAACAGGGAATGGGGACAGGGAGAGGATGCGGACTCACGTGGACCGGGAAAAAGGTCCCGGTACGGGGTTCGACGAAACCTTGCTTCCAGGAGGGCGCATGCCACGCTTTGAGTTTTCGCTCAGCGGTCCCGATGAAACGCTGCGCCTCGCCGGCGCAGTCACGAGTCCGACGTTCGCGCAAGCGATGGAAGCCATTGCCGAGCAGGGGCGCGTGGGTCGTGGTGATGTGCTGGAAATCGGCGTGACCGGTTTCCCGCCGGCGCACTTCGAGGCGTATCTCGAAGGGCTGAACGACCAGGTGAACTGGCAGCAGTCCGGGAAGAAAGCGGCGTAAGAACGGGGAAGCGGCCTAAGAGCCGGGAAGCGGCCTAAGAGCCGGGAAGCGGCGCTTGGCGGGCCTTCGGGAAGCGATCGCGCGCGGCGCGACCTGAGGGAAGCGGGATAAGGGTGAGGGAAGGCGACGGGCGTGTGGAGACGCCGGTTGCCTTTCCTTTTTTCATCCGGGGCACACGCGACGATGCTCGCGCGGTTCAGCGCGGCTCGACGAATTTCGGCTCGGCGACCTTGAGCTGCGGCCCTTCTTCGTGTTTCGAGAGCTCGCGCGCGATCAGGCCGTAGATCCAATTGCTAACGGTGCGATTCTCGGCCGCGGACACGCGCTCGATTCGCAACTTCTCCGCGGGAGTCACGCGGACCTGCACGACTTTCTTCTTCGGGTTTCGTGTCCTGGCCACCGTTCGCTCGCCTGCCGCCTGAGGGGGTCTCGTGGCGAGCGAACATACGGGTACGCTGCGTGTGATGCAGTATTACAATGTCAGCGTTCGTCATACAGCGGTGCGGAACGCGTGCGCCGTGTGCGTGCCGAGGTGCGGTGCGGCGGTTTCGTCGTGCGTCGCGAGAGCGCGCGCGTGCACGCGTCGACGAGTTGGTCTTCGGTCAACGCGGCGAGGTCGAGGGTTGAGGCGACGCCGAGCAGCGTCCGGACCTGACGGCCGAGCACGCGGGGTTGGGCGCCGAGGCGCGCGGCGATTTGGCCTAACGGCCGGTGCTCGTGCTGCAAGAGGCGGAACGCGGCGAGCGTGCGCGCGATGATGAGAAGGTCGCGGCACGACGCGAAGCCGACGCGGCGGGTGACGCGCTCGAGATGGCGGCGCGTGACCGCGGATGCGAGCGCGATGTCTTCGACCGACCGAAAGCGGCGCGGCGACGCGAAGAGCGCGTGAATCGCGCGCACGACCGACGCGGGAAGCTTGGCGAGCTGCGGCTCCAGCGACCTGAGGAATCGCCGGGCGAGCGCATCCATCGTCATGCGGATGGTGAGTGCGCGTGTGGCGCCCGGCTGATCTTCGACGCCGGCAATCAGCAGTTGTCGCGTGCCCTCGCGCAGCAGCTCGGCTGCGCGGGCAATGCCGGTGGTGGTGAGGGACGTGTAGAGCACGACGGGGATGGCGACGTATTGCGAGAGCAGCGCCGCGAGGGTGTGAGTACGGAGCTCGAGGCGGCGATCGCTGGGATCGAGCACGATGAGGTCGACATCGCCGCGTTGGAGCGCGTGGCTGATTCCTTCTGTCTCGTCGACGCTGTCGGCGGCGACGATGGATGCGTGGCCGGCGAGCGCGGTGCGGATTCGCCCGAGGAGGAGATCGGGGAGGAGCGCGACGACGATCACGAGTCGCGTGGTGCATGTGCGCGGCGATGTCTCATCCGTGCACTTTCCGGTCGCGGTCGTGCGCAATCGACGATGCGTGTGACTGCGAACGTGGCGCTGTCGCTTCACGACATTGCGCCGCGATTGGAGACCGGCCGGTGGAGCGGCGGAGCTCACACCGGGAGGTCGCATGGCTCGTCGTCACACGCTCATCCTATTGCTAACGGCGGCATTGTTGGCCGCATGCACGTCGCCCACGGCGCCGCGTCCGACGTCGAACGACGAACAGATCACGATCGGTCCGCATCCGGACGTAGTGGTTGGGGGCAGCGCGCTGCAGGGGCGCTGAGGCTGACGAGCGCGTGGGCGTTGCATCGTTAGTCACTGTCACGGGAGCCGGTGTCGCGGAGCACGCTTTCGCGCATGCGTGCGAGCGCACCGGCGATGCCCGCCGTCGCGGGAGTCGGATCTCGCGCCGGCGGAGCATTGGGCGGAGCGGCTTCAACTTCGAGCGCGCGCAGGGCGGCGGCTGCGTCGCGCGCGAGCGGTCCCAATCCGGCACGTGTGGCGATGCCGAGTGCGCGTCGGTATTCGTCGCGGGCGGAGGTGGCGTCGCCGAAGACGTGTGCACCGCCGGCGGAGTAGTAGTGGAAATATCCGGCGAGCCGGGGCGGGAGTCGTTCGGCGACGAGCGCGCGACGATACTGCTCGAACGCGGGTCGTACGCGATCGCCGGCCGCGAGCTCCATGAGATTGATGAGCGATGTCCAGCGGACGTACGAGTCCTGCGTGGTCGCGGAGATGATCAGTTGGGCATCGCGAGCGGCGCTGCGCACGCCGAGCTCGGCGAACGCGGCGGCGACGTCGGCGAGTGCGCGGTCGCGCTCGCGTGGATCGGGCAGGTGTTCGAGTGCGTCGAAGGCGAGACGCGCCGCGAGCTCGACGTTGCCGCGCAGAAACGCAACGTGCGCGCGACCGTGTCTGCCCAACGCAACCAGATCGGCGCGGCGCGCGGTTGCCGCTTCGTGCTCCACGGCGGCCAACTGTGCGTCGGCATCGTCGAGATCGCCGCGCTCCGCGGTCACCGACGCGCCATAGCAGCGCGCGCGCAACGCGGCGGAACGATCGCCGGCTTTCATCGCGACGCGCGCCGCGGTCGCGAACGCGGCCTCGGCCAAGTCCCATTCCGCGCGATGCCGATGACACTCGGCAATCCGGATGTTGGTTTCGATTTCAGTATGGGCAGCGGCGCCGAGTGTACCGCTCTCGCGATGCACCGCGAGCAGCAGGGCGTATACATCGAGCGCCAACTCCCATCGTGCGCGCGCCTCGAGTGTCCGGCCGAGTACGAGCAGCCGGGATTCGACCAGTTCGATTGCGTCGCGACTACCAACCGCTCCGATGAGCGTACGCAGTGCCGTGCGCAAATCGTCGTCGTCCACCGCGTCGACTACCGGTAGGATGGTCGCGACGCGAAGCGCCAACTCCTCGTCCGTCACTGCGCCGGGTTGCGACCATGCATCGACGACGCGCAGCGTGAGCAACGCCGCCGACATCGTCGTCCAGTCCGGATCTGCGTCTGACGAGAGCGCAGCGAGTGCCTCGACGAACGCTGCGTGCGTCGGCGTCGCCGAGGTGAGGGCGCTCATAGAATCCGGGATGTGCACGTGAGCACTCCAGCTGCTGTTCGAAGTCCTGTGTCGCGCGATGCCGAGCGCGGCAGGACTCTCTCTGCAATCACGTCGCATGAGTCTGGTTCGTCAAGATCGGCCGGGCCGGGTCGGGCATCTGTGAGAGACAGACCAAGCGGCGAGCGACGACCACCAGGAATCCGCACGGACGGCGGCAGGGCGAATGCAGTCGCGGATCGCTGCCACCCGGCGGAAATCGTAAAGCCAAATGGCCGGGGCGTCGTGAACGAGCGTGCGCCATGCACGCGTGGCCGCAAGGCGGGCGTCCGTGCTGTCGAGGGCGAACGAGGCGGCATTCATCGCCGCGTCGAACGCCTCGCTGCGATAACCGCCAAAGTTGGAGCTCTGCTCCGATGCGTCGCCGGGCGAACCCCACAGCTGGCGGGCGCTGAGCGGGTTCGGGTCCCAGTCCAACGCAATGAGCGCGGCGTCGAAGCGATGGCTGGCGAGGCGCGTGGCGAGCGTGGCGTTGTCGACGGGCTCGATCTCGAGACGGGCGCCGATTCGCGAAAGCTGATCCTGCATTACGACTGCCGCGCGTTGGGCGGCTGCGCCGCTGATCGAGACGAGCAGCGCGAGCTCGAGGGGCGTGGTCCCGCGGTGACGCACCCTGCTGCCGTGCGGCAGGCGCCAGCCGTGCGACTCGAGGAGCGCGGCAGCGGCGTCCGGATCGAACGGCGGCAAGAGCTGAGACGTGTCGGGCAGCAACGCGGCGGGGAGCGGACCCTTAGCCGGTTCGGCGCCGTCGCCCAACGCAGCGGCGGTGAGGCCCGCGCGGTCGATCGCCATCGCGAGTGCTTGCCTAACGGAAGGGTCGTCGAGCACGGGGTGCGGCCGATCGCGGTGGACGGGGTCGTGCAGGTCGAGCATCACCAGTCCGCTCGACAACGATGGCCAACGGACGAGCCTCAGCGACGTCGCGCGAGCGGCGAGGCTCGCATCGGCGGCTGCCAGGTCGGGCATGATGTCGATGTCGCCGGCGATGGTGCGTGCGAGCGCGGCCGACGGATCCGTCGCGATTGTGAACACGATGCGATCGAATCGCGCGCGACCTTCGCGGAATGCGTCGTTCGCGGCAAGCTCCACGAATTGGCCGGGTACCCAGCGTGCGAAGCGAAACGGACCACTGCCCGTGGGCGCGCGCGCGAACGCGCTGCTGCGCAGCGATCCCGGCGGCGCGGCGCCGAGTACGTGTTCCGGCAGAATGCGCATGTGATAGGTGGCATCGAAGAACTGGTGGGCATGACGACGGCGAAACCAGAACACGGCCACGCGATCGTTGCGCACCTCAACGGAATCGATGTTGGTCAGGAGCGATGCCGCCGGCGAGGCAACGGCCGTGTCGGTGTAGATCGCGAATGTGAATCGGACATCGTGCGCGGTGACGGGCCGGCCGTCGTGCCACCGCGCGTTGGGCGCGATGTGAAACGCGATGGACAGCGAGTCGGGCGCCCATGCCCAACGATCGGCGAGACGCGGATGGAACGCGCGATCGCCGGCGATGTCGAGCGTGGAGTCCGGCTCGGCGAGGCGCTCCAGGATTTGGTCGGCCACCACGAAGCCGGGCGTTTCGGCGATGAGCGGCGGCAGGAGCAATGTCGGCTCGGCGGCGAGCGCCACCACGAGCGTGTGATCGCGCGATGGGTCGTGCGCGTTGCCGCACGCAGCGCCCAACGCGACGAGCGCGCAGCTCCCGGCGCGTGCGCACATGCGGAGTCGTTGGGCGAACAACATGGACAGCCTCCCTCGGGATCGCATCGGCACTGGTGCCCGTTCCGTTGGGCGGCAACGTATCAGGTCCTGGCGGGCTGTTCCATGCTTCGTTGTACGACTTTGTAGTGCGCGCACGGGGCAGCGATGGTGGCCGCATTGATTCTCGATGATGGCGATCGTGTCGCTATCCACCGGGCGCTCGGCAGACGCACCACAGTTCGATTGTGCGAGCGCGCCGACGCGTTCCGGTCGACGCTCGCGGTGACCGACGTCCGCCTGGTGGTGAGCGAGTTGCGCGACCGCGTCGGCGCGGCGGTCCTGCCGGTGTTGATCGAGCAGGCGAGTCGTGCCGACGCACCGCCGATCATCGTGCGGGCGTCGCTGGCGGATGGGGCGGCGGACGACCTGATTCAGCTCGCCACGGCGCGCATCCCGGCCCGGGTGAGCGTGCGGGATGCGGCGCCCATCTCCGACGCCATACTCGCTGCGTTAGGCGGAAGCGGCGAGCCGAGTGCGGACTCGTGATATTGGAGCGCGTTGGACCATCGGTGCCACGGCCGGTGCGAGCGTTTCTGGTGCTGTGCGCCGTTTCGCCGTCGCCGCGGCTGCACGTCGAGCGGGCGGCCACGCTGTTGGGCGTGTCGCGTCGCACGCTCGAGAATCGGTTGGCGTTGGGCGCGTTGCCGGCGGCGCACAGCGTGATCGCGTGGTGCGTGGTGTTGCACGCGGCCTGGCAGTTGGATGTGCTCGGGCACCGACCCAAGGAAGTGGCGGCCAACCTTGGCTTCGCGTCCGGCGCCGCCGTGGCGAACCTGCTGAGGCGATACTGCGGATGCTCGGCGAGATCGCTGCGGAATCACGGTGGTTTCCAGACGCAGCTGGAGCGATTCGCCGCGCTCGTGCAACCAAATCTGCGCACTGAGTGACGTTTCCTCGCGTGGCGTGACGATTTCGCGCGTCTGGCTGCTGTTGCCTGTACAGGGTTGAGCGCAGGTTGCTCACGCGCCAACCAGGCAGGCAGGAATGTGGTTCCATCGCAAGAGCCGAGAGAGCAGCGCGATGGTTCGCAGGTCGCGGCTCATCCGAACGCCGCACGTGCGGGCAACGACGCGAGGCGACGAGACGGTACTGCTCGACGTGGAGCGCGGTCGGTACTACGCGTTGAACGAAGTTGGCAGCCGCATCTGGGCGCTCGTGTGCGAAGGCGTGCCCTTTGGCGAGATCGTGGATCGCGTGTGCGCGGAGTACGACGTGTCGCGAGAACGCGGTGAGCGCGATGCGGACGCGCTCATCCGACAACTTCTCGCCGAGTCGTTGGTCCGATGCGAGCGATAGCGCGAGGGCGGCCTCGACTCGACGCCGGCGACCGTGCTGCTGATCTGTGGCGCGACATAGGCGCGCTCCTGTGGGGCGAGCGCGCGTTGATTGCCCGAGCCATCGGACTGGTGATGCTCAATCGCGCCGCGGCGCTCGCGATGCCTGTCGCGGCGAAGGTCGCGATCGATGACGTGGTCGTTGCGCACCGCTCCAGCCTGATTGTTCCGTTAGGAGCAGGTGTGTTACTGTCCCTGGTGGTCGAAGCGGCCACGGCCTCGCAAACGACGAGGCTCGTCGGCGAAGGCACGCAGCGAACAGTGACCGCGCTGCGCGATGACTTGTTCGCCCACGTGATCCGCCTTCCGGTGTTCTTCTTCGATGCGGCGCGGTCCGGCGAGCTGACGTCCCGGGTGATGGACGATACGGAGCAAGTCCGCGGCTTGATCGGACCCATGTTAGTCTCGATGAGCGGCGCCGTCATCATGGGCGTGGCCGCATTTGCGATCATGGCCTGGGTCGCCTGGCCGGTGGCCGTCGGGGTGGGCGCCCTGAGTGTCGCGGCGACGGTGCTGATCGCGCGTGCGTATTCCCGCCTGTCCACGACGCTGGGTATGGCTTGCGCACGCTACGCGGCCCTCGGCGCGCGCCTCACGGAAGCGATGGTCGGCATTCGCACCATCAAGAGTCGCGGCGCCGAGCGGTGGGAATGCGGCGAATTCCGCCGCGCGGGCGGTGAGCTGAGTGAGGCGATGCTCAACGGCGTGCGACAGACAGCGCACCTCACCGCCGTCATGACGGCGGCCACCGGCGCGGCGAGCGTGCTGGTGCTCGTGTTAGGCGCGCGGTCGATCGCCTCGGGCGCGATGACGTTAGGCGACGTGGCGATGGTCGCCTATCTCACGAGTCTGTTGGCGACGCCGCTCGTCCAGGCTGCGACGATGAGCAGCGAAGTGGGCAAGGCGGGAGCGGGACTTACGCGCATCCGGGCACTTCGCGCCACGCCGGACGAGGAAGCGGAAGATCGAGAAGCGTCCTTCGTGCAGCAGGTGGTTGGGGCGGTCGAGATGGACGGCGTGAGCTACGCCTACGCGACCGGTGCCTATGTGTTGCGCGACGTGAATTTTTTTGCGCCGGCGCAGTCGACTGTCGCCATCGTCGGTGCGAGCGGCGCGGGCAAGAGCACCTTGTGCGGCCTCCTGCTCGCGTTCGATCGCCCAACCGAAGGTCGGATTTTGATCGATGGGCGCGACCTGGCAGGCTTGGAGCGCAAGAGCTACCGCGCACGCGTTGCGGCCGTCCTGCAGCACGACACGCTTTTCTCGGGCACGATTGCAGACTCTATCCGATACGGCCGCGACGGCGTTGCGATGGCGGATGTCGAAGCCGCGGCCGCGCTGGCGGGCTGCGATGAGTTTGTCGCCGAGATGCCTAACGGATACGCTACGGTGGTCGGAGAACGCGGTGTGCGGCTGTCGGGCGGGCAGCGGCAGCGACTGACCATCGCTCGAGCGCTCGTCGGCGCGCCGGCGATTCTCATTTTGGACGAAGCGATGTCGAGTCTGGATGCCGAGAGCGAGGCCGCGGTGCAGGATGGACTGGATCTGCTGCGACGAGGCCGCACGACGTTCATCATTGCGCACCGCCTGTCGACGGTTCGTTCGGCGGATCAGGTCATCGTGCTCGAACACGGCCGCGTGGTGGAGCTCGGTGTGCACGACGAGTTGATCGCCAAGCGCGGCGTCTATCGGCGGTTGTACGAGCAGCAGTGGCGCGGCGAACGGAGGCGACGGCTCGCGCGCGACCGCGAAAGGTCCGCGCCGCATCCCGCGCGCGTGCTGGAGGACGAGCTGTGATCGGCGCACGGAGCCTGCGCCTGGCACACGATGGCGTGCCGTGCGATCCGCCGGGACTCTGGCGGAGCATGATGACGCTGTCTCTCGTGCGCCTCTCGCTCGTGCTGCTCGGCCTCGGACGCACGGTGGGACTCATCCGCCGCCTGGAGCGCGGGCGCGCATCCAGCGCGGATCACGACGCGACGATGGCACGCGCGATCGAAGAGTCGGTGGCCAAGGCCGCGGCGCTCTTCCCCGGTCGAGCGCTGTGCCTCGAGCAGTCGCTCACGCTCTACACGTTGCTGCGCCGGTCGGCTGTGGCGGCGCGTCTCCGGTTAGGCGTGCAGTCGTACCCGTTCGGCGCCCACGCGTGGGTCGAGTCCAACGGCGAGCCGCTCAACGACATTGCGGAGCACGTCGCGTTCTACGCGCCGCTCGAGGACCTGCTGCCGTGAAGTTCTTCGCATGCTTCGTGCATTCGCGGGGCGAGAGCGTGCCGCCGGCGGTTGTCGCGGACATCGAGCGATTTTGCGTCGTGCGCGGGATTCGGGTGGACCAAATCGAGTGTGGCGCAGTGAGCGTCCTCTGGTCGCGCGACGACGCCGGCGACGTGGACGTTGCCACGTCGGGCTCGCTGCTCGCCGTGGGGTCGATGCGTCTCGAGAATCGCGATGCGTTGGCGAACCGGTACGGTGTCGCGGGCGAGCGTGTGAGCGATGTGGCGCTTGCGCTGCGCCACTACCGTCGCTTCGGCGAGCGCGCCATCCGTGATCTCCTGGGCGACTTCGCACTCGTGATCGCGGACACCCGATCGGGCACGGTGCTGGCCGCACGGGATGCGTTCGGCATCCGCACGCTGTATACGGCACGGCGCGATGACGTACTGATCGTTGCGACTCGCGCCGAGGCGCTCGCTCGCGGCGACGCGTACGACACGGACTATCTGATTGAGTTCGCGGCGGGCGTGGAATCTGGCGCGGGTCGCACGCCGTACGCGGGTGTGCAATGTGTGCCGCCTGCGTGCATGGCGGTGATGCGCGACGGGTCGATCGATGTCCGCACGTACTGGTCCGCGGCCGAGTTCCTGGCGCGACCGGTCGGTGACGAGCGGGCGGCGGTCGACGAGTTCCGGTCGCTGTTGGTCGAGGCCGTTCGCCAGTGCCTAACGGGCGACGCGGGTACCTGGTCGGAGTTGTCGGGCGGTCTCGACTCCTCGTCCATCGTATCGATCGCGCAGACGCTGGAGCGGCGTGGCGTTGTCGCGACCGGCCTGGGCGGGACGCTGACATACGTCGATTCGGTCGGCGCCGGTTCGGACGAGCGGATTTACTCGAACTCGGTCATTGAGACCTATGGCGTTCGCAACAAGCTGATGGTCGACTACGTGCCACTGCAGCCAACGGATCGACACGCACCGACATCCGATCTGCCCTCGGCGCGCTGTCTGCTCGCGGCGCGCGATGTCGCCACGTGTTCGCTGCTCGATGCGGCCGGTGCGCGCGTGCTGCTCTCGGGTGTTGGATCGGACCACTATCTGGTCGGCAGCATGTTTTTCTTCGCCGACTGGATCGCACGAGGCCAGTGGCGGCGCGCGTTAGGCGAGATGCTGCGGTGGGCAGCGTTGGGGCGTGTGTCGTTCTGGAAGCTCGCGTACTTGAACGCCGTGCTGCCGCTCGTGCCGAAGGCGTTTCGTCAGAGAACGGCGCGCGGTGTGAAGGTGCCGCTGTGGATCCCGGCGGCCGCGCGGAAGCGCCTACGCCTCACGGAGCGATCCGTTGTTGCGCAGAGCTACGCCGGGAGGCGGGGCGCACAGTACGCGCACGAGCTCGCCTTTTCGACGTCGGCCATTGCGGACGCGATCGACCATGGGATCGTAGCCGATACGGTGGATGTGCGATACCCGTTTTGCCACCGGCCGCTCGTGGAATTCGCGCTCGCGCTGCCGGCGGAGGTGAGCCGGCGGGCTAACGCGCGGAAGTGGATCTTGCGCGAGGCCATGCGCGGGTGTCTCCCAGAAATCGTTCGCGGACGGCGCTGGAAGGGCGCGTTCGACGGGCGGATCGCGTGGTCGCTCGTGCACGAGCGCGATCGGTTCGACGCGCTGCTCGAGCATTCGGTGCTCGCCGAGCTGGGGTGTGTCGAGATCGCACCACTCCGAGCGGCGATGGGCACGGCAACGACAGTTGATGGAGAGATCGAGCGCGGCCAAGTGCTCAACGCGCTGGCGCTCGAGTTGTGGCTTCGGATGCGGACCGGTAGTTGGGATCGGGCGGAGTAGGTGCAGGGCCGGCTGCCGAGCGCTCGTCGGCCGGGTGCATGATGATCACATGTCTCGACACAAGGAGGGACCAATGGAACGCACATCCAGATTGTACCAGGCGCCGTCGCTCCAGGAGAAGGGCGACGCGGTATCTGCAACGCGCATCAAGGTGTTCGGTACGCTGGAGCCGAACGGCGTCAAGCCCAAGGACACGGCAGGCGACACCAGCTTCGGTCTCTAGCGGCAAGATAATTCAGGCCGCTCGACGCCCATCATTGCGGCCTGCATCCGGAGTGGAACGGTGTGGCGCGGTTCATCTCATCACTTCACTGGAGGGTCATATGCGGAACGAAGAGCGAATTTACGAGGCGCCGCGGTTGATCGAGCGTGGCGATGCCGTAGTTGCGACGCGCATGCGGATCACACTCCCGCTGGAGCCTTCGGGTGCGGGGCTGCACGGCATTGCAGGAGACGTGGGGTTCGGGCTCTAGCGGCCCGAGCGCGCGGCCGGTCCGATGACCGGTGCGCGCGGTCGGCGTCGTGA
>DATNAM010000102.1:0-8846 GCA_035572595.1 Gemmatimonadaceae bacterium | reverse complement strand
AGCAAAGATGCCTGAAGCGATCGGTTCGACGGGCAGGGCTGCCGTTGATCCCGCGGCGTACTTCGGTGATTTGCCGGCGGTATCGGTCCGATCTTCTCGAATAGTCCAAGTGGAGGGGAAAGGCAGTGTCCAAGCTTCGATTGGTGATCTCGATCTCGCTGGATGGGTTCGTGGCTGGGCCTAACCAGAGCATCGACAACCCGTTGGGTGTCGGCGGCATGCGGCTGCACGACTGGGCGTTCGCGCTCGAGGCGTGGCGCGCGCAGCACGACCTAACGGGAGGCGAGGTGAACGCCAGCACCGGTGTGGTCGAGCGGCGGCTGGCCAACGTCGGCGCCACCGTGATGGGGCGCAACATGTTCGGCGGACACCCGGGGCCGTGGAAACCGGACCACATGTGGAACGGCTGGTGGGGCCAGGAGCCGCCTTATCACCACCCGGTATTCGTGCTCACGCATCACGCGCGCGCGCCACTCGTATTGCAGGGCACCACGTTCACGTTCGTCACCGACGGCATCGAATCGGCGTTGGAACAGGCAAAACGGGCGGCAACGGGGAAGGACGTGACGCTGGCCGGCGGCGCGAGCGCCGCCCAACAGTACCTCGACGCGGGGCTCGTCGACGAAATAGATCTCAGCATCGCGCCGGTGCTGTTAGGCGGGGGCGAGCGACTCTTCGACAACGTCGGCGATGACCTGCACGGACTGGCGCTGGTAGAGGTCGTGCCGGCGCCCGGCGTCGCGCACCTCCGATTCGCGCGCTGACGGCTCGGACTTGAACGCGAGTGATCCCCATGCGCCGCTTACGCTACAACGTCGCCATGAGCCTCGATGGCTACATCGCCGACGAGCACGATGCGTTCGATTGGATCCTGAACGACGAGACGGTCGATTTCGCGGGACTCTTCGCGCGCGTCGACACGATCATCCTCGGACGCCGGTCGTATGATGTGGTCCGCGCGCAGGGGGCGCCGTGGAAACCGGGCACGCGCGTGTTCGTGGTGTCGCGCACCCTCGCGCCGGAGTCGCGCGACGGCGTGACGATCGTGTCGAGCGATCCGGCGGCCGTCGCGTCGTCGCTCAGACGCGAGAGCGGAGACGGCGAGATCTGGTTGTTCGGCGGCGGGCACTTGTTCGCTGCGTTGCTGGCCGACAACCAGGTGGACGTCGTCGAGGTCACGATCGTCCCCGTCCTACTCGGCGGCGGCGTTCCCATGCTCGCGCACATGAGCGGGCGCACGCCGCTCGCGCTCACGCACACGCACGTCTACCCGAGCGGGATGGTCGCCCTGTACTATGCGGTGCCCGGAGCGGCGGCCTAACGAACGAGACGCCGGCGCCGTGCAGCGCCTATCGCCGGGCGCCGGGGTAGGGCCGGCGCGGCGTTTGGACCGGCGAGGCCGCGTCGAGTGTAATGGGAGAGACAGGTGGCCGTGCGTAGCTTAGAGCTGACAGACTGTTCCGTCCCATTGACCACGAGGAGGTCTCCCATGCGCACGATTACGATCGCGGTCTGTGTATCGGCGCTGCTCGTCGGCGCATCGATGGCGGCCGCGGCGCAGGCGCCGGCGTACACACGCGACGTGCCGGACTCGCTGCTCAAGACGGCCAAGATCACCGAGGCCCGCGCCGCCGCGATCGCGCAGCGGCAGGTGCCTAACGGAAAGATCCGGGGCTTGGAGCTGGAGCGCGAGCACGGCAAACTGATCTACTCCTTCGAGATCAAAGTCGCCGGGCATGCTGGCATTACCGAAGTGAACGTCGACGCAATGACCGGGCGCGTCGGACCGCTCGAGCACGAGAAGGACTGACCGCGCGCCGCCGGCGATGACGAGCCACGTGGCCACGCCGATGCCCGACAAGCACGAGCCCTGTTTCGCGTCGATCGCCGACGTCGGCGCCTCGATCCGAGCGGGCCGGCTGTCGCCCGTCGTGTTGACCCGGCGATGCCTCGAGCGCATTGCGGCGCTCAATTCGTCGCTCAACGCGTTCATCACCGTGACCGCCGACCTCGCGCAACATCAGGCGCGCGATGCGGAGCGTGAGATCGGCGCCCAACAGTGCCGTGGGCCGTTGCACGGCGTGCCGGTGGCCGTGAAGGATTTCTACGACACCGCGGGGATCCGGACAACCGCCGCCTTCGAGCACTTCGCCAACCGCGTTCCGGTGCGCGACGCCGAGATGGTGGTTCGGTTGCGCGACGCCGGGGCGGTGCTCGTCGGCAAGACCAACATGCACAAGTTAGGAATGGGCACGACGTCGCTCGACAGCGCGTTCGGCCCCGTCGTCAACCCGTGGAACGCGCACTACGTGGCCGGCGGATCCTCGGGAGGGTCGGCCGCCGCAGTCGCGGCCGGATTGTGTTTTGCGACGGTCGACACGGACGCCATTGGGTCGGGTCGCTTGCCGGCGTCGATCTGCGGGGTGACGTGTCTCAAGCCGACGTTCGGCGTGTTGAGCACGGCGGGGATTCTGGCCGGCGAGGAGGCCGACCCGGCGATTCTGCTCTTGAGCCACCCATGCCTAACGGCGCGGAGCGCCGCCGACGTGCTGCTCGTGCTCGATGCCGTGACGCCGCGAGACGGCGACCACGCGCGCGGACCCGAGGCGGTCGGAGAGGGCACGCGGGTGCGCCGCGTCGGGATGGTCACCAATTTCGCCGCCGACAACGCCGTGCGGTCGGCGTTCGAGGTGTTCGTCGCGCGGATTCGCACGTTGGACGTGGAGATCGTCCACGTGTCGGTGCCGTTCGACGCTGCGTCATTCGATGTCGGCGGCATTCGCGCGCACCGCGCCGGCATCGGCGCGCTGTTGTTCGGCGATGTCGATGCGATCGTCCTGCCGACGGTGACGAGCACGACGCCGACGGTGGACAACGCGCGCGCCCGCGGCGACCAGGCCGTCGCGCCTGACAACACGTTCTTCTGCAACTATTTCGGATTGCCGGCGATCACGGTTCCGGTTGGGCTCGACCATCATGGCCTGCCACTCGGCATGCAGATCGTGGGGCCGCACGGCGCCGATCGCGCTCTGTTAGGCGTGGCGCGCGCGTATCAGGATGCCACGCACTCGCGATACCGGCCGCCGGTCAGCGTGCGATAACGAGGACCTCATGTCGCCAGTGAAACTGGACCCACGATCGCTCGCCGGCCGGCTCCGTGCAGCCGCGCTCGCTTTCCCGGAGACCACCGAGGACTTTCCGTGGGGCGAGCGCGCGATCAAAGTGCGCGGCAAGGTGTTCTTGTTTCTGCATGCCGAGGGGCGGGCGTTGAGCTTCTCGGTCAAACTTCCACACTCGTCGGCCGAAGCGCTCGAGATCTCGGACGTCGAGCCAACGGGCTATGGGCTCGGGAAGCACGGATGGGTGACGGCGCGGGTCGATGCGACGCGCGACGCACCGTTCGAGACGTTCGAAGCGTGGCTCGAGGAGAGTTATCGGGCGGTCGCGCCGAAACGTCTCGTGGCGGCGCTCGACGCGCGCGGGCAGAAGGAGTAGCGTGCGCCCATCCGTTAGGCGCCAGACATGCCTCTACAGGTCGCGCTCGCGGAACCGGTAGATCGCCGCCCCCAACAGGGCGGCGCCGAACACCGCCGCGTACACCAGGGCCGCGCCGCTCGGGATCGACACGTTCGCGAACGGCGAGAACGATAACGATCCGGCGAGCGGCGTCTGCATCTCGAATGCGGCGCGTCGCCACACCGATTCGCTCGGCATGATAAGGCTAGTGACGACGCCGAGTGTCACGATATGCTGGCTCTGCGAGAAACCGCTCACCTGCTCGAGCCATCCACCCATGAACGCTACGCCTTGGAGGCCGAGCGCGAAGACACCGGCGGTGATCGTGGAGAAGCGAGTGCCCAGGTAGAACGTGACGGTGAGGGCGATCAGGCACTCGAACGCGATGAGAAGAAACCCGCGCAGCGCATGCTCGGGTAGCACGCCGGTCACCGCATGCGCCACGGCGATCGTTCCGCCGAACGTCAGCGCGACGTACGCGATGACCATCGCCGAGAAGCCGAGAAACTTTCCGATGAGGATCTGCGCGCGCGTGATTGGCTTGGTCGCGATCGCGAGAATGGTGCCCGAGCCGATTTCGCCGGCGAGCGTGTCGATCGACGTCAGGATCGTCATGACCACGGCGAGGAGATCGCACGTGTACAATCCGATCATCAACATGCCGCTCTCGACTTGATACCGGACGAAGGGCGACATGGGGCGGCCCTGGAACTCGAGCACCTGCAGGCGGAGCGCCACGGCGAAAATCGCGAGCAGCAGCGCTGCCGCGCCTAACGCAGTCCACAGAATGCGGCGCCGGGCGGCCTCGCGGAGCGTGACGCCGGCGACGATCCGGAGCACCCGGGCGGTCTCGCGGACGCTCACAGGGCGTGGTCCTCGCCGACGAGGCGCATGAACTCGTCCTCGAGTGACGTTCGCTCTGGCGATACGCGCACCACCTGCGCACCGCCCTCGACGAGCGCGCGCACGACGTCGGCGATGGCGTCCTCGGACGGGACGTCGAACCGGATCTCATCGCCGCTGAGTGTTGGGTTCGTCGCCGGCGCTGCGATGCGGCCGAGCATCGCGGGGGACGCGTTGCGTGCGCGGACGGAGACGTGTCGCGCGGCGGCGTCCGACGCATCGGCCAGATCGCGGCTGGCGACGATCTCTCCATCCTTGATGAATGCGACGCGATCACACGTGATCTCGATCTCGCTCAACAAATGGGAATTGAGAAACACCGTGGCCCCGCGATCGCGCTGGAGCCGGATGACGTCCCGCACCATGCGCCGTCCCATGGGGTCGAGTCCGGACGTCGGTTCGTCGAGAAAGATCAGGGCCGGCTCGTGGATGAGGGCCTGCGCCAGGCCGAGGCGCTGCAGCATCCCCTTCGAGAATCCGCGCAGGCGCCGGTGCGCGTGCGGGCTCATGGCGACGAGCTCGAGCACCTCGGGTGCGCGGGCCCGCGCCTTCGCGTCGGTTAGGCCGGCGAGACGTCCGTGCAACACCAACAGCTCGGTGGCGGTGAGCCAGTCGTAGAAACGGAAGTCCTCGGGCAGGAATCCGATGTCCCGGCGCACGGTCGGGTCGCCCAGCGGTGCGCCGAGAACGAGCCCCTGTCCGCCCGTCGGGTGGACGAGCCCGAGCAGCATCTTGATCGACGTGCTCTTGCCGGCTCCGTTAGGCCCGAGAAATCCGAAGATCTCCCCGCGCCTGACGGTGAGGGAAAGGTCGCGCACGGCGGTGCGCGGCCCGAACGTCTTGGACAGCCCGCGCGCGTCGATCGCGAACCCGCCGTTGGGCGCGGTCATGGAGCCGCCGACGCGGCCAGGGGAACGGCGTCGCCGGGACTGCCGTAGCCGGTGAGCGCGAACACGACGCCGGTGTCGACCCACGCGAGCTCGTACGCCGGTCCGCGCCGGCCGGCGGTGACCATCAACATGGCGGGCGCGCCGCCGACGTGCACCATCTCGTACGAGCGCATGAAGCGCGGGGGCGCCAGAACGAGACTCTCGCGCCAGGAGAAGAGCCGCCGGAAGTCCCGCGCCTGGTCAGGGCTCATGCCGGTCAACTCGAGCGCGAGCTCGACCACGGCCGCCGTGTCGAGCGCCGGCGGTGCGTGCACGGCGGGCTCGGGCGTCTCCGTTAGGACAACGCACGAGCTGTTCTGCGCCGTCGGCGGCGGCGGGCCGTTGAGCTGCGCCGCGAGGGTGTTCGCTTGGGGCGCGGGACAGTTGCCGTACGCCACGCGCACGCCGGCCGGAACCGTGACCGACACCGGCGCGCCGTCGATGCTCATGGGAACCGAATCGACTGCACGGCCCGCTTCGCTAAGCAGCGTGCGCAGCTGGGCCACGCTCACGCGCGCGCCCGTACTGTGCGCGCCGACGATGCTAACGGCAGCCGAGTCGGTGCGCGCGTGGAGCAGGCGCGGACGGAAGGTCACGAGACGGGCCGCGGAATCGATCGGCACGGCGCGATCGGGCGCGTCGGCGGCCACGACAGTCGTCTCGGCCAAGATGCCGAGGACGACGTTGTCCAGTTGCCGGCTGTTGGCGGCCGAAGCGAGCGAGGGCGGTCCCGCGCTGACCGGCGCGGGCCGGGCGATGCGCAGCGACGCGATGAAGCGCGCACCGAGCGATTCCCCCGATAGCGGAATGGACAGCAGGACGATCGCCGTGACGGCGAGAGCGTACGCGGTCCATCGCCGCCGCTTGGTCGCGTTGGTCATCGTGACGTGAGAAGCACGACGTGAACGTACACGGCGTACCTGTCAACAGCGTGACAGAACATTGGTCGAAGGTCGAGGTTGGTCGCCGCGGATGGTGGCGATGGCGAGCGTTCGGGTGTTGATTCGAGCGGCTGCTCAATCATCTCATTCGGCTCACTCGGCACCCCCATTCCGTTACACGACACCGGAGATCACGTGCCCATCATTGCACTCCGCTCGGCCGACAAGGTGAAGCAATCCACTCTGCGATGGAGCAAGCCGAGCGGATGGGCCGGCCGCCTGAGCGTGTGGTCGATGAATCGCCGGCATTCCAAGCTCACCGACTGGGGGCTCGAGCACGTAACGATCGCCGCGGGCGACACGATCCTCGACCTGGGGTGTGGAGGCGGGCGAACCGTAGCCAAGCTCGCGGCGCGTTCGGGCACCGGCCGCGTTCACGGCATCGACTTTGCGCCGGCGAGTGTCGCGGTGGCCCGCCGAACGAACCGCGTGACCATCTCGTTAGGCAAGGTTGCGATCGAGCAGGCGTCGGTCGAGGCGCTGCCGTTTGCGTCCGGCACGTTCGACCTGGTGACCGCCGTCGAAACCCACTTCTGGTGGAGCGCGTTAGGCAACGGCATGCGCGAAGCGTGGCGGGTGTTGAAGCCGGGCGGCCGCATGGTAGTCATCGCCGAGTTCTACCGCGGCGGCAAGCACATCAAGTACGCCGAGCGGTTGGGGCAGGTGACGGGGATGGCCGCGCTCGACGTCGCGCAGCACGAGGCGATGTTCGCCGACGCCGGGTTCACCGACGTTCGGATCGTCGAGGATGCACGCCGCGGATGGATTTGCGGTGTAGGCGCAAAGCCGTCGTGAGTCCAGACCGCCCGGTTAGTCGCCCATCGCTTTGAGAATCACGCGCTTGGGCCGGCGGCCATCCCACTCGCCGTAGAAAATCCGCTGCCATGGGCCGAGGTCGAGGCGGCCATCGGTGACCGGCACGATCACTTCGTGGCCGATCGTGATCGACCGCAGGTGTGCGGCCGCGTTGTCTTCTCCCGTCTCGTTGTGCCGGTAGCGATCGGGATCCCACGGCGCGATGGTCTGCTCGAGCCAGTCCAGGATGTCTTGCCACAATCCTGACTCGTGGTCGTTGACGAAGACCGACGCCGAGATGTGCATGGCCGAGGCGAGGACGAAGCCTTCGGTGATGCCGGCGGCGTCGCGGCACTTCTCGACGTCGTCCGTGATGTCGATGATTTCCTGGCGGCGCTTGGTGTTGAACGTGAGGTAGTCGGTGTACGTTTTCATGTCTGTCCCGGTTAGGCGGGTTGTTCCGGCGTCTAGCGCGCGTGCGAACGGGCTGTATGTTTGTGCCGTGTCAGGTGTCGCCCTCAGTGTGCGGGACTGGACGCCGCACCGCAATGCTCGGCGCCGTCATACGTGTCCGCCCCTGGCCGTCGCGCGCCGACGCCTAACGGATGACCGCGGCGAACGCAGACGCAACCGGGCCGACGACCTCGGCTTCGACGAACGCTCTCTGAGAGCCGGGGCCGCTCACTCGTGCCGCAGCACCACGATGGGGTCCACGCGGAGCGCCCGCCACGCCGGTACCACGCAGGCCGCAACGGCCACGACGAGCAACATCACCGGCACGGCGACGAAGGTCGCCGCGTCCTTGGCCGACGTGTCGTAGAGCAGCGCGGACATCACGCGCGTCACGCCGAACGCCGCGAGCAGCCCGATCGCGACGCCGATTGCCGTTAGGCTCAGCCCTTTGGCGATGACCAGCCGCAGCACGTCGGGACATTGAATTCTCGACTTCCCGCCTGCATCTTCGGCCCCTGACGCTGGAGGATGCGTCAGCACTGTTTCGCCTCCACTCTGACGAGGCGACAACGTGTTTGTTGGTGAGGTAGCAGTGATCGTGGAGACCGACGGAAGCGCCGATGGGCCGTGTTCTGGAACGACGCGCCGGCTTTTCAACGGCGACTGCGTGCTTGCGCCGGAAGCATCTAACCCACCTCCTTACTCATGTCTAATCACCGCCGTCTGTTCATCTCGCTCTCACGCTGCGCCGCCCTCGTCGGCGCCTCACTCATCTTCTTCATAGCCGGCCACGCGCCGCTGGTCCATGCGCAGACCGGCGGCACGCGCCTGCTCCGGCAACCCACGCTCTCCGCCACGCAGATTGCCTTCGCCTACGGCGGCGATCTCTGGATCGTGGGTCGCGACGGCGGCGTCGCCACGCGCCTCACCAGCACGCCGGCCATCGAGAGCGATCCGCACTTCTCTCCCGACGGCAAGTGGATCGCGTTCACCTCCACGCGCTCCGGCTCGCCGCAAGTGTGGCTGGTGGCAGCCACGGGTGGCGAGCCGCAGCGCCTCACCTGGCATCCTGCACCGTCGTTCGCGCGCGGATGGACGCCGGACGGTGCGCGCGTGCTCTACGCGTCGGATCGCGATGCCGCGCCGGTGCCGTACGCGCACCTCTGGACGGTGCCGGCCACTGGTGGACTTTCCACGGAGATCCCCGAGGCGATGGCGATGCGCGGCGCGTACGCGCCGGACGGCAGACATCTCGTCGTCGATCGTGTGGACCGCTGGGACGTAGAGTTCCGCAACTACCGCGGCGGGC
>DATNAM010000101.1:0-21517 GCA_035572595.1 Gemmatimonadaceae bacterium | reverse complement strand
TCAGGCATTCCGCGGCGACGACTGGATGCGCGAGCCGTGCCGCAGCTGCTCGCGCCGGCACGTCGACTTCGGCGGCTGCCGGTGCCAGGCGTTCGCGCTCACCGGCGATGCCCGCAACACCGACCCGGTGTGCACGCTCTCGCCGAACCGCAAGATCATCGACGCCCTGCTCGACCGTACCGACGCGCCCGACGACGCGTACGTGTACCGCGCGATGCCGGGGCCCAAGGATCGGGTGCTGCAGCCCGCGCGGTCGGGCCGTTAGGCGGTCACGCCTTTCAATTGCTGGCGCGAATCCAGCGCAGCACCTCGCGCGGCGATGGACGCTTGCCGTACATGAGCAGCCCCGTGCGATAGATGCGCGACGCGATCCACACCGACAGCCAGCATCCCGCCACCAGCGTCGCCAGCGACAACGCTATCCGCCACGCCGGAATCGGGATGAGGCTGAGCCTCAGCGGCATGATGATCGGCGATGAAAACGGGATGTAGGACAGGACCTCGGCCAGCGTACTCTCGGGCGTGAAGATCACCGGCTGAATGAACAGCGCCGTGATGACGAGCAGCATCGCCACCGGCATCTGGACCTGCTGCGCGTCCTGCTCGCTGCTCACCATGGATCCGATCGCCGCGAACAGCGCCGAGTACACCACGTACCCGAGGATGAAGTAGACGACGAGGAGCAGCGCGGTGAGGGGCGCGATGTGCGGCAGAGCGAGCGCCGGTGCCGCCACGTGCATCCGGGCGAGGATCGATGCGCGATCGCCAATGAAGACGGCCGACACGATCGCCAAGATGGCGAGCTGCGCCGCGGCCACGGCGCCCACCCCCAGGATCTTGCCGAACAGCAGCGTCTCCGGCCTAACGCTCGACACGACCGTCTCGGCGACGCGTGTCTGCTTTTCTTCCATCACGCCGCGCAGCACGATCTGGCCGTAGAAGAAAATCGTCATGTAGAGAACGAACGCGACGAAAAACGAGATGAGGATGCTCAACTCGCCCGATCCACCGCGGCCGTGCGCAGTGAGGCGCTCGGTGGACATCTGCATGTCCAACGCGGTGAGCGCGTCCACCTGATGCGGGTCCATGCCGGCGTTGCGAAGACGCGTCGCGATGATCTGATCGTGCACGATCCGCTGCAGGCGCGACATGTCGATCGTCGACGTGGCATTCGAGCCGGCGTAGTGGACGTCGGGCTTGGGCCACACCGCGGGACCGAGGACCAGATACCCCTTCCGCTTTCCCGCAATCACCTCGCGCGTGGCAGTCGACTCGGCGGCCGCGAGGGCCGGAGGAGCGACGTCGATCTCGAGAGCCGTCGTGTCGCCCGTGGCCCCGCCGTCGAGCACACTCGCCACGCGAGCACCGAGGCCGGTGGCAGTCGCATCGATGATGGTGATGTGCGACATGTCGGTCGATGCGGTGGCGCGCGACGTGAAATAGAGGGCAATGAAGATGACGAGGCCGAGGAGCGCCGGCACGAGCACGGTGCTCACGATGAACCATCGCGAGCGGATGCGCTCCACGAACTCGCGGTGGGCGACGATCCAGAGCTTACGCATCGGCGCCTCCCGCCGGATGTCCGTTAGGCGTGAGGGCGGACACGCGGTCCACGAACACGCGGTGCAGCGATGGTTGGACGAGCTCGAACCGCTGGACGATCGCGCCGGCATCGATGAGGGCGCGGAGCAGACGCTGCGGATCGGCGCTGGGTGCCAAGTCGACTTCGATGACCTGATTCGAATCGTCGACGTGCTGCACGAACGCGGGATCCCGTAGCACCCGCGCTGTTGGGCCGTCCGCGCCGCCCTCGAATGCGAGCGCAACCTGGCGAATGCCGTGCGCCTGGCGCACCTCGGCCAGCGTGCCGTCCACGAGCTTGGTGCCTTGCGCGATGATGCACACGGCATCGCACAATCGCTCGGCGCTTTCCATGAGGTGGGTGCTGAAGATCACGGTTTTCCCGGCGCGCTTGAGCTCGATGATGATGTCCTTGAGCGCTTGGGCGTTGATGGGGTCGAGGGCGCTGAATGGTTCGTCGAGGATCACGACGTCGGGGTCGTGCACCAGCGCGCCGATGAACTGCACCTTCTGCTGCATGCCGCGCGACAGCTCTTCGACGCGCGCGTCGCCCCAATCGCGCTCGGGCGTGGCCAGCTGGAGGCGCTCGAGCCAGCCGTCGATGCGCCGCCGGGCGGCATCGGGAGGCACGCCCTTGAGTTGGGCGAGGAAGAGCAGCACGCGGCGCACCGTCATGCGGCGGTAGAGTCCGCGTTCCTCGGGCAGGTAGCCCACGCGGTCGACGACGCCCGGTTGTCCGTTAGGCGCGCCGAGGATTTCGATGCGGCCCGAGTCGGGCTCGAGGACGTCGAGGATCATGCGGATGGTGGTGGTCTTCCCCGCTCCGTTGGGGCCAAGGAGGCCGTACACCGTACCGGTGGGGATCTGAAGGGACAGATCGCGCACCGCGACATGGTTGGCGAACCGCTTCGAGATGCGGTCGATCGAGACAGCGAGGGGCATGGACGAGGCTGGTAGGGAAGGGTGATGAATCTTAGCACAATACGGACTGGAGCGCGGCTGGTTCCAACCGGGTCTGATGGCTGGGGCTTGCTGGGCGGATGAGCGCGATACAGGTTGGTTATTACCAAATGGTAACAACGCCCTCATCATCGACGCTCATCATGCGACTCGATCGTCTTCGCGCCGTGTTCGTCGCCGCGTCGCTCCTGGCCGGGGTCCCGGCCGCGGCCGCGGCGCAGTATCCGCTCGTTCCCACGCCGGTCGTTCCGTTAGGCACGCTGTCCAGCAGCATCACGCTCGGCGGCTACGTGTCGATCCGGGACACCAAGCACGGCGACTCGACCAGCTTCGCGGTCAACCGCGCCCGCCTCACGGCGATGATCTCGCCGCTGCCCTATCTCGCGGTGCGCGTGCAGGGCGACTTTTCGAGCGCGCAGACGGGCAAGCTGTCGTCGGACAGCAGCGTGCACGGGTTCGAGCTCACCGATGCGTACGTCGAGGTGGCGCAGCCGGCGGCGGATTCGATGAAGTGGGGACAATTCCATCCCGCGCTCCTCGTCGGGCAATTCAAGCAGCCGTTCAGCCTCGAGTATCTGACGTCGTTCGCCTATCTGCGCACCGCGAACCGCGCCACGGCGATCGACCAGCTGACACCGAAGCGCGACATCGGCGTGATGGGACAGGTGCAATGGTCGCGTTTCATCACCGCGGATGCATCGGTGACCAACGGACAGGGCGCGAACGCGCTGTCCAACGCCAATGGGCTCGAGATGCTGATCGGGCGCGTCACCGTGACGCCGGTCCCGTGGTTGGCGCTGGCGGCCAAGTTGGGCAACGAGGGCACCGACCACATCAGGGGGTACGACGGTCGCATCGAGTGGCGGAACGTGCTGGTGGAAGGCGAGGGGATTCACCGATCGCGGCCGTTGGGCGGCGCGCACCAGGACGCCGGCGGCGGCTACGTGCTGGCGGCGTACAAGATCCTGCCGTGGTTGCAGCCCGTCTTCAAGCGCGAGTGGTTCAACGACACGCGGCAGTCGGACGGCACGAACACGGACACGTGGCAGGGGTGGTCGACCTTCGGCGTGAACCTCATCACGCCCAAGGAGAATTTGCGTTTCGTGTCGGACTGGGTGGTCAAATCCCAGCGTCCAACGCATCCGGTCAATGAAGCCGACTTCCAGCTCGTCGCCAACTTCTGAGCGCCAGGTGCGTCCCTGTGGCAACAGCATTCGGTGGCGCGACGGGGCGCGGGCGCGGGCGGTGCTCATCGTTCTTCGCGACGGCGACAAGATCATCGGGCCGCGGTTCATCCAGCTCCTGGAGGGCATCGCGGTCCACGGCTCGATCCGCGCCGCGGCTCTGGAGTTAGGCATCGGGTACCGCCACGCGCTCGACTGGATCACGCGAGCGGAGTCGCTCGTTGGGCAGCCGCTGGTCGAACGGCACGCCGGCGGGGCAACGGGCGGCGGCGCCGTGTTGACCGAGAAGGCGCGGCGCGTGTCGCGCGCGTACCGTCGTGTGAATTCGTCGATCTATCGTCTCGTCGAGCGCGCCGAGCGTGAGATTCTCGACACCTGATTCCTCTCTGTGACCTGGTCAGACCCATGCGCATTCGCTCGCTCGTTCCGGTCGTGCTCGCCGTGGCCGCATCGTGCAACAAGCCCGCGCCAAAATCGGGAGAAAGCGCCGGCGGCACGGCCGGTAATGGCGGCGCGATCGTGGTGTACACGGCCGCGAGCGTGGCCATTCCGATTCGTGCCGCGCTCGACACATTCGCCGCGCGCGAGCACGTGACGGTGCAGCAGGAAAACGGGGGCAGCCTCGACATCGCCCGCAAGCTCACGGAGCTGCACGAGATTCCCGATGTCGTGGTCCTCGCGGATTATCACGTGTTCCCGAACCTGCTCATGCCCGAGCAGACCACGTGGTACGCCGACTTCGCGCGCAACCGGATGGTGCTCGCGTTCACGGACAAATCGAAGTTCGCGACGGAAGTGGACAGCACGAATTGGCCGAAGATCTTGCAGCGGCCGGGCGTCGAGTTGGGCCGCGCGAATCCCGACCTCGATCCGAACGGCTATCGTACGCTGCTCACGCTGCAACTCGCCGAGCAGTACTATAAGCAGCCCGGGTTGTACGACAGATTGATGAAGATGTCGCCGGCCAAGAACGTACGGCCCAAGGAGGCCGATTTGGTTGGCGTGTTGCAGGCGGGGGAGTTCGATTACATCTGGTCGTACGAGTCGCTCGCTGAGGCGACGAAACTGCGCTACATCACGCTGCCGTCGGCCATCGACCTCGGCACCCCGGGCGACACCGACATGTACGCGAAGGCGTCGGTGAAGGTGGCGGGCAAAACGCGCAAGGACACGCTGACGATCAAGGGTGAGCCCATCGTGTACGCGTTGTCGATTCCCAAGACGGCGCCGCATCCCCAAGCGGCCGAGCAGTTCGTGGCGTTCCTGTTGTCGCCCGAGGGCCGGGCATTGATGCACGCCACCAAGCTCGATGCGTTAGGCACACCGGTGATCATCGGGACCGGCGAGCCGGCATCCGTGCGCGCGGCGGCGTCGGCGCAGTGACGCACGCGGGCGCGGCGGAGGACCGTACTCTTCCGCGCTCGTTGGCGGCGCACCGGACGGCGAGCATCGTCGCGGGGCTCTGCGGATCGATCTTTCTGCTGTTTTTGGTGGCGCCCATCGCGCGCCTGGTGGCCGGCGGCGGGACGTCGGGCGTGAGCGCGCTGTTCACGGATGCCGAATTGCGCGGGGCGCTCTGGCTGACGGCGGTGACGGCCACGCTGGCCATGGCCGCCGGCGCGTTAGGCGGAACGCCGCTGGCCTACCTGCTGGCGCGCCGCTCGTTTCGCGGCAAGGCGGTGGTCGCCGCGGTGCTGGACTTGCCGCTGCTCATCCCGCACCCGGTGGCCGGCATCGCGCTGCTGCTGATCCTGGGCCGCGAGAGCGCGGTGGGGCGCGTGCTGCTGCACGCCGGGATCCAGGTCGCAGGCTCGCCGGTGGGCATCGTGTGCGCGATGGTCTTCGTGTCGGCGCCGCTCTACATCAGCGCCGCGCGCGAGGCGTTCGCGCGGGTGGATCCGCGATACGAGTCGGTGGCCCGCACGTTAGGCGATCCGGCGTGGCGGGCGTTCCGGCGGGTGACGCTGCCGCTCTCGATGCGCGGCCTGATCGCCGCCCTGGTGGTGATGTGGGCACGGGCGGTGAGCGAGTTCGGCGCCATCGTGATCCTCACCTACAATCCGAAAGTTGCCAGCGTCCTGACCTTCGATCGGTTCACGGGCTTCGGCCTAACGGAAGCGCTGCCGGTGGCGGCCGTGCTCTCGATTCTGGCGTTGATTCCGCTGGTCGCCCTGCGCGCCTTGCGCCCGGATCACGGGGCGGGAATGGACGTGTGATCGAGGTCGTCGGGCTCGACGCGCAGGTGGGCGCGTTCCGGCTGCGCGAGGTCACGTTCACGGTGCCCCGCGGACAGTACGGCGTGGTCATCGGTCCGGCCGGCTCGGGCAAGACGACCCTCCTCGAGACCATCGCCGGTATCGTCGAGACGCAAGCGGGGCAAGTGAAACTGGACGGCCGGGACGTGACCGGCGAGGCTCCCGAACGGCGTCGGTTAGGCATCGTGTACCAGCACGGCTATCTGTTCCCGCACCTGAGCGTCGCCGAGAACGTGGCCTACGGCGCCGCCGACGCCGCGTTCGCCGCCGAGATCGCCGAGCGGGTGGGCGCCCGGCCGTTGTACGACCGCCCCGTACGAGCGCTGAGCGGCGGCGAGCGCCAGGTGGTGGCGCTGGCGCGGGCATTTGCCGTGAGGCCGTCGGTGCTGCTGCTCGACGAGCCGTTCAGCGCGCTCGACCCGCGGTCGCGGACGCGGCTGCGGCGCGTGGTGCGCGACGTGCACCGCGAGCTGGGCACGACGGTGCTCCAGGTGACGCACGACTTCACCGAGGCCGGTCTGTTGGGCGACGTCGCCGTGCTCCTCGACCAGGGACGCGTGCTGCAGTCCGGCCCGCCCGGTGGCGTATTTCGCGAACCCGCGTCGGCCTACATCGCCGAGTTCCTGGGCGCCGAGAACGTGTTCGCGGGCACCGTCCGTGCGTTAGGCGACGATCCCGCCGCGCCCGGCGCCGGGCCGGACGCGGCGCGCGGACATCGCGCGCTCGAATTTCGCTCCGGTCCGCTCACGATCTACACGGTGGGCGATGCGGCCGACGGGCCGACGCATGCGGTCATTCGCGCCGAGGAAATCGTGTTGTCGCGCGACGCGGCGGCGACATCGGCGCGGAACCAGTTCGTTGGTTCGATCGAGGAGATCGCGGTGTTAGGCGCCCTCACGAGAGTGACGGTCGACGTCGGCGGCGCGTCGCTCGTGTCGGCGCTCACCACCCGCTCGGCGGAGGAGCTCGCGCTGGAACGCGGCGCACGCGTGTGCGCGTCGTTCAAGGCGATGGCCGTGCATCTCTGTTAGTCACGGGGCGGCCGCGACGGTTCGCCGCGAGTGAGGTGCTGCGTCAGAAACCGCTGCCCCTCGCCGATCCGCTCGATCTCGATCGCCATCGCGTCCACCGATTGCTCCAAGTGCGACAACCGGTCGCCAACCTCGGCCCGCAGCGCGGGACCTGCCGTGGCGTCCCTGCGTTCGCGGACGGCAGCCATGAACCACCACATGACTAACAGGGTGACGAGGGTGAGCCCGGCGTGCGTGCCCGCATGCAGCGCCTCGCCTTGCGCAGCAGCCACTGTGGCGCCGAGAAAGTTGAGCGATGCGAAGGCCGCACCTACCGTCATCCAGATCTTGTAGCGCCGTGTCACCTGGGACACCTCGAGTCGGTGCGAGGGGGCCACCCGTATGACTGGAGGTCGCGCCTCGGGTATCGGTCCCTACGCGGAATGTGGACGCATGGTTCCGACGGGACCCGACCTCCACTCCCGGTTTGGCCGCTTCGCGTGGTTTAGGCGCCCGCTACCAGGGTCAACGTATTTGTCATTGTAAAACGGCCTCCACCGTGTTACATTACTTCCTAAGGACACGCGCCTGACGCGCTGTGTCGACAGGCATTTGGTTTTGGGGCCCGCCAGCATTGCGGGCCCTTTTTGTTCCAGTCGTTGCCGTCAGTTGACGGCGCCCCTTCGTGAGGGTTGTCACGAGCACGTTGTCGTCGGTCCGTACAGCAGTTGGTCGCAAGACCCGCGCTCCGACCACAGCACAGATCAATTTCGAGGAGCACATCATGCGTACGACCGGCGTAGTCAAGTGGTTCAACGATGCGAAGGGCTTTGGTTTCGTCACGCCCGCCGATGGACAGAAGGATTGCTTCGTGCACCACTCCGCCATTCAAGGTGAAGGCTTCAAATCCCTCGCCGAAGGTGAGACCGTCGAGTTCGACATCGTGCAGGGCCAGAAGGGCCCGGCGGCGGAGAACGTGACACGAGTGGCCCGCTAGCAAACCAGCAGTCCACAATCATTGGGGAACGCGCCGTTCGCGGCGCGTCCTCCAGTGAGTCGAGCGCCGGCCGGTAGACGCAAGTCGCACCAGCCGGCGCTCAATCCATGTAAGGAGGCTCGATGGCCGACACCCTGAACTCGCAGCCGCTCGCCGAAAGTCCCCTCTGGGCCGAACGCCCGTCGTTCCTCGCCACGCATCGCGCGCTGTCCGTCTGCACGCGAGAGCTCGAGCTGCTCGCCGTGAGCGTCGTGCGCGGTGTGGCCGCGCTGACTAACGCAGGACTCGAGGAGAAATCGAAGGAGCGTCTTTCGCCCGGCCGCTGCATCGTCCAGCTGGGGCCCGTGGCGCTCACCATCACGTGGCTGCGCAGCACCATCGACTCGGTAGCCGACGGCGACCTGCTCGCCATCGTCTGGCGCGGCTCGGTGGCGCCCAAAGGGGAGCATCTGCCGGAGCGCATGACCACGAGACACGCCCCGCTCGCTGTGACATCGCTGTGGGAAGAGGTGTTCGTGGCGGCCGGTACGGATCAAGCAACGTGGGCGTGGCAGCTCAAGGGCGACAGCACGACGAGCTATTCGTCCGTCGACCTCGCCGCGCAATGCGTCGACCGGCTCCGCGCGGCGTACGAGGAGTGTCGCACCGCGGAAGCCGCCGTCGCCTAGACGGCTGGACGCAGTTTGCGCTGCACGAATGGCCTTGCCCCACTCGATGGCGGCAAGGCCATTTTGCGTAAGACAGCGACACTATTCGACAGCCGCATGACGCGCGAGGGTGTGCGGGGGCTACGCCTAACGCGCCGAGGGGTGCAGGCAGGTGCCTCCCGAACGGAAGGTCTTCACGTCGAGGAGCTCGAGTTGCGCCAGGAGACGGAATCGGGCGTGTGCGAGTACACGACCTTCTGGATGCCATCGATGTACCCCGAGAACTTGTTCTCGAACACCGAGCTCGATGGCGCTGTGCCTAACGATGGCCAGTGCCGCTGCCACAGCTCGAAGGTCACACGACCCATCAGAAACGTGTCGACGTTCTCCAGGTGACGCCATACTTCGTCGAACATCTCGGTTTGGTCTTCCGCCCGCGTGGCGCGCGGCGTCCAACCCCCGGCGTTGTATCCGTCGAGCGTCATGCCGATGAGGAGGATCACCCGCCGCGTGCCATCGCCCGCCCGCCCTGTATGCTCCGTCATTTGCCGTATCTCGTGTAGCTGCCCAACGCCGACCTGAGTGTCTCCTCATGCGTCGAACGAGACCCGGCGCGATCGACATTTTCACGAGGAAAGTTTCGGTGGATGCTGCAGAGCTCGGGCCAGGTTGGGCGAAAAGAAAACAATTAATGCTCCCGCCGGCAACGGCCCGTTGCTTAACGGCGTGCCCGCGTCGATTGTGAGAGAGAGAGAGTGCGCGGACGTGATATGGCTGTCCTGCGATGTCCGACCGCCCGCCGCGCTGGCGTTGTCCTTCACCACATGCGGAGCACCCGATGCCGTATCGGCCGACCGTGATCGCGTGGGTTGCGCGCCATGCGATCCTTCCCTGCGCCATATTCGCTGCGTTAGTCCTTTCGGGCGCCGCCCCGGTGGCCGCCCCGCTCGCAGCGCGCGCGTCCGTGCCGGGGCGTACCACGCCGGTCGCCGAATCCTTCGACGTCGGCATGATGCACGTGGAACGCTTCGGCACGCGCGGCCGGCAAGCGGTCATCTTCATTCCGGCGCTGTTCTGCGGATCGTGGCAGTGGAACCGCGAGATCGATTCGCTGGCGAGCCGATACGACGTGTACGCGCTTACCCTTCCCGGGTTCGACGGCCGGCCGTTCGCCGCCGCCGGCGATACTGCGTGGCCTAACTTAATGCCGCGCGCGGCCGCCGACATCTCGCGGTTGATCCGTGGTCGGCACCTCGCACGTCCGATCGTGGTCGGCCACAGTTTGGGTGGCACGCTGGCCGTGCTGTTCGGTGCGACGTACGCGGACGAGCCGGGTGCCATCATCGCAGTCGAGGGCGGCTATCCGATCTCGCCTGACTCGGCCAACCGCCTCGCGGGTGCGGAGGCGAGCGCGGCGCCGTACGACAGCGCGACACCGGCGACACTGGCGAGCGTGCTCCGCGCGCGAATGCTCCGCTACGTCATCACCAGTCCAGTGGACGTCGATTCCGTCGCCAAGTACGCGGCGCTCAGCGATCATGCCGCGATCGCGGCGTGGATGCGGGCCGCACTGTCGCTCGATCTCACCGGCCAACTGCATGCGATCCGCGCGCCGCTCCTCGAGATCGTGCCGTTCGATACCACGATCGATCCATATCAGGGCTTCGCGAGCCACGCTGCCAAAGCGCAGGCGTACACCACGTGGCTCGCGCACGCGCCTAACGGATCGCTGCGGGTGATCGATCGCTCGCGCCACTTCGTGATGTTCGATCGACCGGCGGAGTTCGACCAGATTCTGTTCGGCGCGATCCGCGCGCACGGCGCCAGTACTGCGAGCGCTCAGTTGGACACGGCTGCGATCCTGGCCGGCGCTCGCCCCGACATCGATGCGGCGAACGACGCCTGGCTCCCAGGCCTTCAACATCACGATGCGGCGTCGATCGCCGAGGCCTACTCGGACAGCGGGCTGTTCATCCCCGCTCACGGCCCGGTGAGACGTGGGCGAGCGGCGATCGCCCAGCTCTATGCGTCGCGATTCCCGCATCAACTGCCGATCCGCGGCGGGGGCGTGGTGACGGATGGGATCCAGGTGCTCTCGGCCACGCGCATTGTGGAATGGGGCCACGCCTGGGTCGACGTTGCGTCGGACCATGGCACCGGGCCGTCGGCACGATCGGGTGGGCAGTACCTGACGGTGTGGGTGCGGGAAGGCGATGGCCACTGGCGGATCAGCCGCAACCTGACGTTCTAGCATCGAGCAGTGTCGCTGATTGGCGTAACGGGAACCGGCGCCGGGCTCATCTACTTCGGACTGATCTCCCTGAACGGGTGGAGCCGTTAGGAAAACGGCCATACCGGCCTCATCCGCCGGGGCGGTCCGCGACAGGAGTCTGCCAGGCGCTCCATCGCGCGTGCACGGCAGGCACGTTCGTGACCGTAACGATGTGCTCGACGTTGGACGGCCGGATGCCGCCGGCCGCGATCACCTCGATTCGTCCCGCCGCCCGAGACACCAGGCGCCGAAGCGTCGCGACGCCGTTCGCGGCAGACGTCGCGCTGCCTGATGTGAGCACGCGCCGCACGCCGAGCTCGATGAGCGTATCGAGCGCGTCATCGGGGTTGCCTAACCGATCGAACGCACGGTGGAACGTCACCGGCCGGTCCCCTGCCGCGGTCACGAGACGCCTGGTTGCCGCGCGATCGATTCCGCCATCGCCAGTCAGCGCGCCGGTCGCGAATCCCGATGCGCCGCATGCACCGAGCGCGCGCACGGAGTCGCACATGGCATCGATTTCGGCCCGCGCGTACGTGAAGTCTCCGGGGCGCGGGCGCACCATGGCGATCACCGGTATCCCCAGCGCCCCACACCCGGTCACGAGCGACCGTGGCGGCGTGCAACCGTCGTGCGCCAGGTCGATGCAGAGCTCGACGCGGTCCGCGCCACACGCCGCCGCCTCGCGCGCCTTGTCCAGCGACTCGACGCACGCTTCGAACACCGTGTCGATCATGGCACGCCTAACGGATGGGCCATGTTTGCGGTACGATCCTCAGATGCGTGACGACGCCTAACAGAAGCGCATCGCGGGCGCGATGCGCGGAACACTCCGTTCAGGGAGCCGCGGCGGGTTCGAATTGCTTCGCGATCCACGCCAAGCTCTGCCCGACGTGCGCGCTCCAGTAATCCCAATTGTGCGTGCCCGGATATTCGTGGTACTCGTGCGGCACGTGCCGGGCGGTGAGCCCGGCGTCGAACGCGCGATTCTGATCCACGAACGAATCGTCGCGGCCGACGTCGAAGTACAACGCGGGCACCATGTCGGGACGCGTGGCCTCGAGGCGCTCGACGCGCGTCAGCGGATCGCGCGACCGCCAGGCCGTGGTGTCGTTGCCTAACGCTTCGTGCAGCGACGGCCAGACGAGCCCGGACGGCTTCTCGAGCTGGTCGATGTTGGTTGCGTACACATCCTGCCCCGCGTAGGGATGCGGGCCGGCGTACATCAACTGCAGCGTGCCCGAATGGCTCGCCGCGGCGCGCCACACGTCGGGATACTGGAGCGCGAGCTCGATCGCCCCGTACCCGCCCATGCTCAACCCCGCGATCGCCCGGTGCCCGCGATCGGGCATGGTGCGATACACGGAGTCGACGTGATGCACGAGATCCCGGGCGACGTAGTCGTCGTAGTGCGGCCACGGCACACAGAACGACGACGCCGGCTCTTTCCGCGCCGTGTCCCGCTTGCAGGCGCCGTAGTCGCCCATCGAGTTCCACGTCGTGTACCAACTGTTGTCGCCGTCGGGCATCACGACGATCATCTCGGGCCCGCCGGCGCCAATCAACGAATCCTCCGCGGCGTCGAGATGACCTAACTGAACCCAGTTGGTCTCGTCGCCCGCATAGCCGTGGAGATAGTACGCCACGGGATACCGGCGCGACGTGCTCGTCGCGTACGACGGCGGCAGATACACCAGATAATGTTTGGTGACACCCAGCGCCGCGGACCACAACGAATCGGTGCGCACGGTGCCGTGCGATGGCAATGCAGTGGAGGCGGCGAGGAGCAGCTCGAGAATCACAGGCCTAACGACGCGAGGCCAACGCGTCGCCCAGCGCGTCCCACGCCAACAACGCGCACGGGTGGCGCACCGGCAGCCGCGACACACCCGCCAGCGCCCGCAAATCACCGAGCGATTCGTCGGCGGCACCCTCTTCGCCGTGCACCATGCGCGTGAACCGGTCGAGAATCTGCGCCGCCTCGGCAGTGGACTTGCCTTTGAGCCGCTGCGTGAGCATCGACGCCGACGCCTGCGAGATGGCGCAGCCCTCGCCCGTGAACCGGACCTCGCGCACCGTGTCGCCGTCGAACTGCAGCTGCAGGTCGATCACGTCGCCGCAGAGCGGATTCTTTTTGCGGAGCGCGACATCGGGACTCTCGAGCTTGCCTCGGTTGCGCGGACGCCGGTAGTGATCCAGGATGAGCTCCTGGTACAGCGCGGCGACGTCCGCCCGGCGGGAGTCGGCGGCGTTAGGCGAGTCCTTCCGATCGTCAGGCGCCGACACGGCTGAACATCTCCCGCGCGGCCATGACGCCGTTCACCAGGGCGTCGATGTCCGCGTCGTCGTTGTACACGTAAAACGATGCGCGCGCGGTGGCGCTGACGCCGAGCCGCCGCATGAGCGGCTGCGCACAATGATGACCGGCCCGAATGCAGACGTGGTGCGAGTCCAAGATGGTCGCCAGGTCGTGAGGGTGCACATCTCCTACGTTGAAGCTCAGCACACCGCTGCGATCCCCGGGTCCCGGGCCGTAAATCCGGACCCCCTCGATGGCGGCGAGCCGCCGATACGCTCCGGCGACGAGCTGGCGTTCGTGCGACCGCACCGCGTCCATGCCCACGCGCTCCAACACCCCGACGGCGGCGGCCATGCCGACCGCCCCGGCTGCGTTAGGCGTACCGGCCTCGAACTTGTGCGGCAGCCGGTTCCACGTGCTGTGGTCGTCTTCCACGAATTCGATCATGTCGCCGCCGGTGAGAAACGGCGGCATCGCGTCCAGCAGATCGCGGCGCCCGGCCAGCATGCCAATGCCCATGGGTCCGAGCATCTTGTGACCGCTGGCGGCGAAAAAGTCCACGCCTGCATCATCGAAGCGCACGGCGAGATGCGGCGCTGCCTGCGCGCCGTCGCACACGGCGATGGCGCCCACACGGTGGGCGAGCTCGGCGATCTGGCGCACCGGCGCGATCGTGCCTAACACATTGGACACGTGCGCGAACGCCACCACCTTGGTCCGGGACCCGAGCATCCCGCGCAGACGGTCGAGGTCGATGGCGCCGGTTGCATCCAGCTCGCAGATCCGGAACCGCGCATTCTTTTCGATGGCGAGCTGCTGCCACGGGACGAAGTTCGCATGGTGCGCGGCGCCGGAGACGACGATCTCGTCGCCTGCACCGATGTTGGCGCGGCCCCAGGTCGCTGCCACGAGATTGAGCGATTCGGTGGTGCCGCGCGTGAAGATGAGACAGTCCGCGTCGCCTACGCCGAGGAATCGGGCCACGCGCTCCCGCGCCTCGTGATATCGCTGGGTCGCGCGCACCGAGAGCGCGTATGCCCCGCGGTGCGGGTTCGCGTTGTCGTTCTCGTAGAAATCGCGGATCGCGTCGAGCACGGCACGCGGTTTCTGCGTCGTGGCAGCCGAATCGAGATACACGAGGCGCGGCGACGCCGCGAGCAGCGGAAATTCGGAGCGAGGCAATGCGCTCATCATCGGACGCGCCCTCCAACCCAGATCGCATCCTGTTCGACGCGCACGTCGTACACCGGCAGCGGTTCGGTGGCCGGGAACCGCTTCACGACCCCCGTTCGGCAATCGAACCGGGCGCCGTGCCACGCGCACTCGATGAGGCCGCCGGGAAGCAGCGCGCCGTCGGACATCGCGAACTCCTGATGTGTGCACACGTTGCCTAACGCGTGAATTTCGCCGCCCAAGTTCAGCAAACAGACCTTCTCGCCGTTCGACAACGTGACACCCCTGAGAGAGCCGGGCGGCACGTCATCCACCGCGGCGACGCGCTCGAGCGCCGGTTTCGCGGCCGAGCTCACGAGCCCGCGGCCGCTCCCGTGAAGCGCCGAAGCGTCAGTGCCTCGAGCTCGGAGCGCACTTCCGGCACGCCGACGGCCTCGATCACGCCGGCGGCAAACGCATAGGTGAGCAGCTTCCGCGCCTGGTCGGCGCCGATGCCGCGGCTCTTCATGTAGAAGAGGGCGACTTCGTCCAACCGCCCAACGGTGGCGCCGTGCGTGCACTTCACGTCGTCGGCGAAGATCTCGAGCTGCGGCTTGGTGTCCACGCGCGCCCGCGCCGACAGCAGCAGGTTGTTGTTCTCCTGCTTGCCGTCGGTCTTCTGCGCTTCGGGCCTAACGTACACCTGCCCGTTGAACACGCCGTGAGACGAACCGTCCAGAATGCCCTTGTAAACTTCGCGGCTGAAGGTGTTCACGGCGGCGTGCTCGATGCGCGTCTGTTGGTCGACGTGCTGCTCGCCATCGAGCAGATACAACCCATGCAGCGTGGCGCCGCAGCCTTCGCCCGCGAGCAGCGTGTACACGTTCGTCCGCGCGAGCTCGCCGCCGGCGGCGTACGAGAACGACACGAGATGGCTGTCGCGACCCTGATGGGCCTGCAGCGTCCCGACGTGGAACGCCTGCTCGCTCTCGGTCTGCAGCTTCACGTGCGCCAGCGTCGCGCCGTCGCCGAGCACCGCTTCGGTGACGGCATTGGTGAAGTAGCCCTTGGCACCGCCTAACGACACGTAGCTCTCGATGACGGTGGCCTTCGAATGGTGGCCGGCCACGATGAGCGTCCGCACGTGGGATGCCGATCCGGCCGCCTCCGGCGTGGAGACGAACACCAGGTGCACCGGCACATCGAGCTCGACGTTCGGCGCGATCTGGATGGCGGCGCCGTCGTGCATGAATGCGGTGTTGAGCGCCGTGAAGGCCGTCCGCTGGAAATCGGCGATCTTGCCGACGTGCCGCTCGAGCAGGTCGGGCTGCTCGCGCCAGGCAGCGGCGAGATCCGTCACCGTCACACCGTTGGGCCGCGCGACGCCGCTCGAGAGCGACGCGTCGAAGCGGCCGTTCACGAACACGAGCCGGATCCAGTCGGGCCGCGCAAACGTGAACGCGTGCACATCCGATGCCGTTAGCCTAACGGAACGGGCGGGCGTATCCGCCACGGTGCGGAACGCACCCTCGGCGATGGGCTGCACGCTGGTGAAGTGCCAGTCCTCGTTCTTGGGCGTCGGGAAGCCGAGCGCGGCGAACCGGTCGATGGCCTGGCGCCGGAGCGGCAGCAGCCACGACGGCCCGCTCCCGCCGCCATTCGCCGCGAACGTCTCGAAGTCGCGCAGCAACACGGGAGCGGTCACGCCACGAACTCCGCGGGCGACTCGAGCCAGTCGTACCCCCTTTCCTCGAGCTCCAGCGCCAACTCCTTGCCGCCGGACTTCACGATACGGCCCGCCGACAGCACGTGCACGAAGTCGGGCACGATGTGATTGAGCAGCCGCTGATAGTGCGTGACGACAATGGTCGCATTGTCGGGGCGACGCAGCTTGTTCACGCCCTCGGCGACGATGCGCAGGGCGTCGATGTCGAGGCCCGAGTCGGTCTCGTCGAGAATCGCCAGCCGCGGCCGCAGCACGGCCATCTGCAGAATCTCGTTGCGTTTCTTCTCGCCGCCCGAGAATCCGGAGTTCACACTGCGATTCATCATGGACGGATCCATGTCGACCAACGCGAGATTCTTCTCCATGATGTCGAGGAACTCGAGCGGGTCGACCTCTTCCTCGCCATGCGCCTTCCGGATCTCGTTGTACGCCGACCGCAGAAAATATGCGTTGGACACGCCGGGGATCTCGACCGGATACTGGAACGCCATGAACAGCCCGGCCTGCGCGCGCTCCTCGGGCTGCATGCCTAACAAATCGGTGCCGTCGAACGTGACGCTGCCGCCGGTGACTTCGTACGCCGGATTGCCGGCCAGCACCTGCGCGAGCGTGCTCTTGCCGGAACCGTTCGGTCCCATGACCGCGTGCACCTCGCCCGCCTTCACGGCGAGGTTGATGCCCTTCAGGATGTCGCTTCCGCCGCCGACCTTGGCCTGCAAATTCCGAATATCGAGCACGATGTCCGTTCCCCGGGTGATGTGACCGCGTTACGCGCGATGCCTAACCGACGCTTCCTTCGAGCGTGATGCCGAGCAGCTGCTGCGCTTCGAGCGCGAACTCCATGGGCAGCTCCTTGAATACATCCTTGCAAAATCCGGCGACGATCATCGAGACGGCGTTCTCCTTGGAGATGCCGCGCTGCTGCAGGTAGAAAATCTGGTCCTCGCCGATCTTCGACGTGGACGCTTCGTGCTCCACCTGCGCCGTATCGTTGCCGACCTCGATGTACGGGAACGTGTGCGCGCCGCAGCGGTTGCCGATGAGCATCGAGTCGCACTGCGTGTAGTTGCGCGCGCCCGCCGCCTTGGGTCCGACGTACACGCGGCCGCGATAGCTGTTGTTGCCCTGGCCGGCCGAGATGCCCTTGGACACGATGGTCGAGCGCGTGTTGCGTCCCAGGTGCAGCATCTTGGTGCCGGTGTCCGCTTGCTGGTGATGATTCACCACGGCCACCGAATAGAACTCGCCCACCGAGTTGTCGCCCAGCAAGATCACGCTCGGATACTTCCACGTGATGGCCGAGCCGGTCTCGACCTGCGTCCACGAAATCTTCGAGTTCGCGCCGGCGCACTTGCCGCGCTTGGTGACGAAATTGAAGATGCCGCCGCGTCCCTCCTCGTCGCCCGCGTACCAGTTCTGCACCGTGGAATACTTCACGGTGGCATTTTCGAGCGCGACCAATTCGACCACGGCCGCGTGCAACTGATGCGTGGCTCGCTTGGGCGCGGTGCATCCCTCGAGGTAGCTGACGTACGCGCCTTGATCGGCGATGATGAGCGTGCGCTCGAACTGTCCCGTGTTCGCCGCGTTGATGCGGAAGTACGTGGACAGCTCCATCGGACAGCGGACGCCTGGCGGCACGTACACGAACGAGCCGTCGGAGAACACGGCCGAGTTGAGCGACGCGTAGAAGTTGTCGCTGTAGGGCACCACGGAGCCGAGATACTTGCGCACGAGATCGGGGTACTCGCGTACGGCCTCGCCCAACGAGCAGAAGATGATGCCTAACTTGGCTAACTGCTCGCGGTACGTGGTGCCTACGGACACGCTGTCGAACACCGCATCCACCGCGACGCCCGCCAGGATCTGCTGTTCCTTGAGCGGAATGCCGAGCTTGTCGTACGCCTCGCGGAGCTTGGGATCCACATCGTCCATGCTGCCTAACGGCTTGGCGGTGCGGGGTGCCGAGTAGTACACCTGGCCCTGATAGTCGATTGGCTCGTAGCGGACGTTGCCCCAATGCGGCTCCTTCATGGTGGTCCAGCGCCGATACGCTTTGAGCCGCCAGTCGAGCAGCCAGTCCGGCTCCTGCTTCTTGGCGGAGATCACGCGCACGGTGTCTTCACCGAGGCCGGCGGGAATGGTGTCCGCGTCAATGTCGGTGACGAACCCGAACTTGTATTCGCGATTGACCAGGTTCTCGATCGAGCTACTCATCACGTCTCCTTGGTCGTCACGGCGCCATCGCGCCGGAAGCGCACGCTATAAGTGCACGCGCCGCACCCTTTCAGGATGTGCGACACGCGATCCACCGATAATGCATCGAGCGTTCGCGCCAGAAACCGACGCTCGGCTTCGCACAACTCCGGAAACCGCTCGGCCACCGCGAGCAGGGCGCAATTGTGCGAGACGACATCGGCCGAGTCGGGAGACTGGCGCCACTCGGTCATGAATCCTTCGTTGGCCATGGCGCGCGTCACGATTTCCAGACGCGTCTCCGGCGGCGCGTTAGTCAGGCCCGGCTCGAGGCGTTCGGCGAGGACGTCGAACTGCGACTCGAGCATCGAGACCGCGGCATCGCGGCCGTCGCGCTGTGCGACCTGGTCGAGCAGTTGGAGGAGCGTGCCCTCGTAGCGGCGGGGGAACAGCGCTTCGCCGCGTTCCGTAAGGCGATAGGCGAAGGCGGGCGCGCCGACTCCGCGGCGCTCGCGATCGTACTCGACTAACTGCTCGGACTCGAGCTCTTTGAGATGGTGCCGCACCGCGTTGAGCGACACGTCGAGCCGAGCCGCCAGCTCGGCCGCGGTAAGGCGGCGGGCAGCGGCCGGAGCACGTTTGAGCTCGATGAGAATTGCTGCCCGCGTCCCTTTTGGTCCGCCGGCAGCGAGTTGGAGGTCCTGATGCAGCACGACGTCAGCTCCACATTCGATCTTGCAATCCTAAGTGAATCACTCGGGATTGTCAAGATAATGTGGCAATTTTGGTATGAATTATAACTTCTTGACGTCGTGCGACTTAGCGTGTGCTTCTTAGCGTTTGAGGGCTATGAAGGCCACGAGAAGCACGACCACGGCGCCGAGTCCGATCAGCCAGGGGATGAGCGGATTGCGGGGGCGTTTGGTGCCGCGAGTGTACTTTCGCGACTCGCTCGTCACGACGCGATCGAGCAGCACGGTATTCCGGCGGCTGAACGAGTCGTCGGCGTGATCTTCGAACTGCACCAGGCTAATGCCGGGCGGCAGCGCACGACGCGTGAAGGTGAACGTCGTGTCGCCGATGGAGATGCGGTCGCCTTCGACGAGCATACGCGGCATCGTCACCGGAGCGTCATTCACACGGGTGCCGGTTGATCCCATCGAGTAGATCACGAACTGGCCGCCTTCCGACTTCAGATCGGAATGGAAGCGAGAGACCGTGGGATCTTTGAGCACGATGCTGCAGCCGATCTCGCGTCCGATTTGAATGACGCGTTTGCGCAGGGAGTAGCCGCGGCGCGCATTCGAGTCGACGAGATACGACGGGGACGGTTCGCCGAGCGGCTCGGGGCGGGGCGAGTCTTTGTCCTCGAGGAACACGAAGCGCGCGGAGCCCGCGGCGATGACGTCTCCGGAGCTCAGGGTGGCGCCTTCGGCCGGTGCCTGGGCGTCGTTGAGAACAACGATGTTCTGGGGCGACGCCGGGACGACACGGGTGCCATCGGTTTGCGCATGCACGCGGAAGTGCCGAGCCGCGAGATCGCGGCCCGGGAGGCGCCATGTAGCCTGCGAGCCGCTCCCGACGACGAGCTCTCCATTCAGCTCGCGCGGGTTGTCCTCGAGGTCGGGCATTCCTACGAGCTCAAGAAACGGCATCGATAAATCTCCAGTCGACAGTCATCGTGCTTTACGATTTTAGCGTGACGTTCGCGCGTCCAGGTATACCCACGAACGATGGCGGAGTCACACGGAAAATGCGCACCGGCTACGTCACGGCGAACCCATCAGGCGGGACGGCGGTGTCCGCAATCTACAAAACCACGACTTCTTCGTCGTGGCCGATCCCAACGTACCGGGAGCGGGCAGTCCGCATCGTATTAACGCTCGATTGGACGGCCTGGCAACATTCGCGGCGTGGAGGTACCGGAATACGGGGCGGTGGCGTTGAGCTTCGTGGTGTGTGCCCGCATTTTCCATGACATTGCGCGCCCGTGCGCGTTCGTTCTCCCCCAGAGTCGGCCATTCGTCGCGGTCTTGAGCATAACCCAGATTCCAAATCGCCTGCGTTGCATCCGATACGTCCGGTTCGCGTCGAGCCTGGGCGTTCTCGTCGCGGCCGCGTGCGGCGGGCACGAGAAAAACTCGTCGCCCGCGCGCACCGCGCCGTCTGCGGCCGTCGACAGCTCGACGTTTGCGGACACGCTCTCGTCGGACAGCGGCGCGGACACCGCGGGGCAGAACGCGACCGCGACGGTCCACGTGCAGGACACGGCACGCGTGCGAAGCTCAGGGATCGAGCAGATCGGACACCTTCCACCGCTCGCGGATTCGATCGCCAACGAGATGACGTTTCTGGCGACGTTTCAAACGACGTTCGTCGCGGCGTCGCGCGCCAAGCATTTGCTGATGGACATTGGGCGCGTGGACGCCAAGCTCAAAGGCAAAGCGCGCCTCATGGCCTACGCGGAGGCGGTGCAGCAGTTGTCGCCGGTGAAAGTTGGCGATCACTATTTGCTGCATGGCCCGTGGGGAACGAGCGACGCGATGGTGACGGGGTTCGGCGCATGGAACGGGCGGGTCGTCGCCAAGCTGGACGTTCCGCCTAACGTAGACAGTTTGGCGCGGGAGAAGCTGACGCTGGTCGCGCTGGCCGTGCGCGAGGACAGCACCGCGGCGCGCGGCGACACGTCGGCGGTGCACGCGGACACCGCAGGGATGCATACGGACAGCTCGTCGACGCGTGGCGACAGCTCGGCGGCGCACGCGGACAGCGCGGGCCATTCGACAGTCGACAGTTGTGCCTATCGCGAGCCGCCTGACTCGGCGATGTTGGCGAGGGCGGCGGCGGTGCGCGACTCGCTGATGCTCATCTTGCAGGGCGACACGGCGCATGTGCCGCCGGACGTGCTCAAGGGGCGCAAGCTGACGTCGTCGCAGGTGTACGGTTGCTTTGGTGCGGCGCACGTGTTGCTATTCGCGAACGCGGCGGCGGACATCAATCGCTACACACGCGAGTTTGCGGTGCTGATCGATACGACGGGGAAAGTGGTGCCGTTGCATGTCGCTGACGTACGATTCCGTGTGCACGATGCGATTCGTGCGCTCGACGTGGACGGGGACAAAGTGGATGACGTGGCGGCGATCGGGCGCGGGGAGCTAACGGGAGGAACGGTGTTGTTGAGGCTCGATCTGGCGAAGAAGAGATTGAGTTATGTGATGAGTGGGTTTGCGTGGGAAAG
>DATNAM010000100.1:0-2373 GCA_035572595.1 Gemmatimonadaceae bacterium | reverse complement strand
CGGGCCCTGGCCGTGGTGCGCGGCGGGTTGGGCGCGGCCGACCGGTCGGCGCGGCTGGTCGAGCGACTGCTGGAGCGCCGCGCCGCGCGTCCCGCCTAACGACCGAGCGGCGTCGGGCCGGGCGACGCGCCGACGTCGGCGTCCTGCCCCAGATTGCGGCGGACGCACTCGGCGAGCTCGGGGAGCTCGATCGGCTTCGTGATCACGTCGTCGGCGCCCGTGAGCACCATGCCCTCGCGGGCCCGGCTCTCGCCTAACCCGGTCAACATCACGATGCGCGCCTGCGCCCCGTGCGGATGCCGCCGCATCGCGCGACATACGTCCCATCCGTCGCGGCCCGGCATGAGCACGTCCAGCAGCACGAGCGCCGGGCGCACGCTGTCGAACAACGCCAACGCGTCCTCGCCGTTGTACGCGATGCGAATCGCGTAGCCTCGCAACTCGAGGTACCGGCGGAGGATGTCCGCGTTCTCACGACTGTCATCGACGATCAGAATCGTCGGCGTGCTCATGGCTGCCCATCCGTAGCTGGCGTGGTGGCCCCCTCAGGGCGCAAAATATGAGCCATATCCAATCCCCGCTTCCAGAATGACGAAGGGCCGCCCGAGTCGCCGGGCGGCCCTTCATCCAACGCTCGCGACCGTTGCGGTCGGAACGCTAATGCCGAATCGTCGCGGGATGAAACGCGAGGCCGAAGCCGAAACCGGTCTGGCTCGGTCCGTTGCCGACGGCGCCCACGGTGAGCGCGCCGCGCAACGCGAGAATCGTATTGATGTCCCAATTGAGGCCGACGTCGAAGTTCACGTTCGCGTTGGTCCCTATGTCGCCACCGTTGGGATGACACGAGCTGACGCACGCGTCGATCGACAGGCGCGGCGCCGCGTACGGCGTGAGCGCCATGCCGTGCTGCAGCGGAAACTTGTGACCGGCTACCACGCCGATCGGAATGCGCAGAAACCCGACGTCGCTCGAGAAGTCACCGTACAGACCGCCGGTGAGCATCAGGTCGATGGGCATGTCTTGCGACGAGCGGACCAACTGCTGTCCGATGCCGGCGCCGATCAGGAACCCGGTCGACCCGCCCGACGGCGACGCGAAGCCGAGGTCGAATCCAATGTGCGTGTCGGGGCCGATGCCTTCGCGCCACTGGACCAAGCCGGTGGTGCCGTAGTCACCGCCGCCCGCCACCGCAAAATTGAACTCGCGCGTCGAGACTTCCGGCAATTGAAAAGCGGGATAATGCCACGCCTGGGCGTTTGCGCGCCCCGTGAACGTGGTCGAAGCCGCGGCTGCTACCAGCACGGCGATGAGCGTCGACGTCTTGCGATTCATGTGGGTCCTCCCCTGAGCTTGGAACTGGGGCGCGCCACCCGGCGCGCGCATCACTTACTGATGCTCGCCTGCTCCGTCACAACCCGTACCTGATTGTCCACAACCTGCAGGAATCCGCCGGCCACCGTGAAGCGCTGCGTGGCGCCGCCGTCCTCGATGCGGAGCGTGCCTCTGCCTAACGCTGTGATCATCGGCGCGTGGTTGGTCAAAATACCGACCTCGCCATCGAACGCCGGCGCGATCACGGCCGTGGCCTGCCCCTCGAACAGCGTTGCTTCCGCCGAGATGACCGAAACCGAGAGCACGATTGGTCCTCAGTCCTTGAGCGTCTTGGCTTTGGCGACGGCCTCTTCGATGCCGCCAACCATATAGAAGGCTTGCTCCGGCAGCTCGTCGAACTCGCCGGCTACGACGCGCTCGAACGACTCGACGGTATCCTCGAGCTTCACGTATTTACCTTCGATACCCGTGAACTGCTGGGCCACCGCGAACGGCTGCGACAGGAACCGCTGCACGCGGCGCGCGCGTGCGACGACGCGCTTGTCATCCTCGGACAACTCGTCCATGCCCAGGATCGCGATGATGTCCTGCAGCTCCTTGTACCGCTGGAGAATACGCAGAACCTCGGATGCCGCGTTGTAATGCCGGTCACCAAGATACTGGGCGGCAAGAATCCGGGAGCCAGACGAGAGCGGATCCACGGCAGGATAGATCCCGATTTCGGTGAGCGCGCGAGACAACACGACCGTCGCGTCGAGGTGTGCGAAGGCTGTGGCCGGTGCCGGGTCGGTGATGTCGTCGGCGGGCACGTAGATCGCCTGCACCGAGGTGATGGACCCGTTCTTGGTGGACGTGATGCGTTCCTGCAGGACGCCCATCTCGGTCGCCAGCGTCGGCTGGTAGCCGACCGCGCTCGGCATGCGGCCTAACAGCGCCGACACCTCGGAGCCCGCCTGCGTGAAGCGGAAGATGTTGTCGATGAACAGGAGCACGTCCTGGTTCTCGACGTCGCGGAAGTACTCGGCCACCGTTAGGCCGGAG
>DATNAM010000099.1:0-9343 GCA_035572595.1 Gemmatimonadaceae bacterium | reverse complement strand
CCGAACTCGACGGTGAACCAGAACAGCCGTGCCAGGGCCTGCGTCTCTTCCTCGGTGCGCGCGGCTGCGCCTAACTCACCGAACCGCTGCAAGAAGTCGGCGAACACCGGCTCGGCGTGCAGCGGCACGTGGCCGAACACGTCGTGAAAGATGTCGGGTTCGGGCAGGTAGTCGAGCTGGGCCCGCGGCCGCACGATGAGCGTGGTGGGGAATCGGCGCTGGGCCAGGCAGCGAAAAAACTGCGCGGCCGGGATGAATCCGCCCACCCCCACCGCGCGCCACCCCGTGCGCGTCTCGAGTCGCCGGTTCACATCGTGGAGATCCGGCACGCGATCGGAGGCGAGGCCAATGCGATCGATGCCGTTCAGGAACACTTCACTCCCGGTATCGCGCAGCGTCATCATCCGGCGCTCGTACAGAATGCGCCAGACGTCGTGCGCCTCGCGATCGTACGCGGCGTAGTTCTGCTCGACGAATGTGGGAAGGTCCGGGCTGCGTACGCTGTCGTTGGGCGCCTGTGCCACGTCGTTCGATGTCTGCTGCATGTGCGTGCTCCTGCGCGTCGCATGGGGGAGGGGGGACAAAAAAAGGCGGCCCGTGGAAAATTCCATGGGCCGCCGGGATCGCATGTCGCAACCTATACTAACCGTGCACACGCCTCCGCTCGCGTCCCGTGGGTCGGGGCACGTAGTAGTAATAGCGATAGGACGGAGTGCGCAGCGCGCGAATCATGGCCTAAGGGTAGGGCGGGGATCGCCCGATGTCAACGCGAACGGGCGCAGCAATCATGGCCGCCGTTCAGGCGAGTCCCTCTGTAGGATACTTGAAGGATGTGACACAAGGATGCAAAGGATGGGAGGATCGCGTTGGTGGGATGACCGGTACATCGCGCACCCACACGGCACCTCCAGGTGGGCGCGCCACTCCATCGCCCCAGATGCATTGCGCCCGCCGCGTCCGTACGCATCTTCAAGGGCAACCATTCCTCAACCGGGCTCTTCAATGACAACACGTTTGGTTCGGATGTCGGCCGCGGCGGTCGCCGCAGTGTGGTTCGCGTGCGGCGCGTCGGTCGCAAGCGCCCAACAGGGCGCAACGTCGCACGTGCTCGACCGCGCCAACCTCGACACGACCTGCGCGCCGTGCACCGACTTCTTCACGTTCGCCAACGGTGGATGGGAAAAGCGGACGTCGATTCCCGCCGCGTACTCGTCGTGGGGATCGTTCAACGAGCTCCAGGACCACAACCAAGCCGTGGTCCATCAGATTCTGGATGACGACGTGGCCGCGGTGCGCGCCAAGAAGGTGAAGCCGGGCAGCGAGTCGTGGAAAGTCGGCACGTTCTACGAGGCGTGCATGGACACCACGGCCATCGAAGCGTTAGGCACGAAGCCGATCGAGCCCGAAATGCAGGAGATCGCGTCGATTTCCGACAGCAAGGCGCTCATCGCCCGGTTGGGCACGTTGGACGCGCGGAGCGGCGTGGCGCCGTTCGGCTTCTTCGTCCGGCCCGACACCAAGAATTCGAGCGAGGAAATCGCCAACGCGGGGCAGGGCGGTCTGGGGCTGCCGGAGCGCGAGTATTATTTCCGCACCGACGACAAGAGCAAGGCGCTCCGCGATGCCTATGTCCAGCACGTCGGCACGATGCTCACGCTGTCGGGGGAGAGCGAGTCGCAGGCGTCCGCCGACGCGCAGAAGATCATGGATCTCGAGACCAAGCTCGCGCAGGCCTCGATGCCGCGCGTGGCGATGCGCGATCCGAACGCGACGTACCACAAGATGTCGTTGGCCGACATGCAGAAGCTCGCGCCCGATCTCGACCTCACGAGCACGCTGCATGCGTTAGGCGCGCCGACGGTCACCGAGATCAACGTGGCGCAGCCCGACTTCTTCCGCGCCCTCGACACGCTGCTCACGACGGTGCCGGTCGAGACGTGGAAGGCGTATCTCCGCTGGCACCTGGTGAGCGGCGCCGGCAGCGCGCTGCCGTCCAAGTTCGCCGATGAGAACTTCAAGTGGTCGCAGCGCCTGTCGGGCGTGAAGGAGCAGTTGCCGCGCTGGAAGCGCTGCGCCGGCACCGCGAACGGTGTGTTAGGCGAAGCGATCGGCCAGGAATACGTGAAGCGCACGTTCACGCCGGCGGCCAAGGCACGGGCGCTCAAGATGGTCGACAACCTCATCGCGACGCTGCGCGCCGACATCGGCCAGCTCGCGTGGATGAGCGATGCCACCAAGCAGCGCGCGGTCGCCAAGCTCGACGCGTTCACGCGCAAGATCGGCTACCCGGACAAGTGGAAGGACTACAGCAAGCTCGAGGTCGAGAGCGGGCAGTATCTGGCGAACCTGCACCACGCCAGCGACTGGCGCCGCGCCGACAACTGGTCGCGGTTAGGCAAGCCGGTGGATCGCACCGAGTGGGGCATGACGCCGCCGACGGTGAACGCGTACTACAATCCGCAGATGAACGAGATCGTGTTCCCGGCCGGCATTCTCCAGCCGCCGTTCTTCGATCCGAACGCCGATGACGCGATCAACTATGGCGCGATGGGCGCGGTGATCGGACACGAGATGACGCACGGCTTCGACGACGAAGGCCGCCAGTTCGATCCGCAGGGCAATCTCCGCGACTGGTGGACGCCCGAAGATGCGGCCAAGTACGACGCCCAGGCGAAGCTGGTCATCGACCAGTTCAACGGCTACACGGTGGTCGATTCGAGCACGCACGTGAACGGCAAGCTGACGGAAGGCGAGAACATCGCCGACCTGGGCGGTCTCAAGATCGCGTATCTGGCGATGGAGACGTCGCTCAAGGAGAAAGGCCGGCCCGGCCTCATCGATGGCTTCACCCCCGAGCAGCGCTTCTTCCTCGGTTGGGCGCAGGTGTGGCGCGAGGAGACGCGGCCGGAGATGGCGCGCACGTTAGTCAACACCAACGAGCACGCACCGGCCAAATGGCGCGTCGATGGCCCGTTCTCCAACATGCCGGAGTTCAAGGCGGCGTGGGGATGCAAGGACGGCGATCCAATGGTTCGTCCCGACAGCCTGCGCGCGCACATCTGGTAGCCCAAAGCCTTACGGCGATTGTCGGGCGAGGGTGATCGTGCCTTTGAAGGTACGCACGGTCACCCGCGCCGCCCCCAATCCAAGTTGCAGGCGCAGCGTTCCGCCCCGTCCGGTCTGACCGGCTACGGGGCGGACTCGCGTCAAGCCGTTCGAGATCGTGCCGACGATCGTCGACAGCTCCACCAGCGCGGAGGTCGAGTTAGGCAGGGCGAGCGAGACGCCTCCGGCGTGGTTCGAGAACTCGAGCACGCCGCCGGCGGGCGGGGCGCCGGCGAAGCTGATGTCGCCGTCCACCGACGCGAACCGGCCGCGCACGACCCCGGCTCCATTCACGGTGAGCGCGCCGCGAACGGTGGCCGCGTCGAGATCTTGCGGCGCGCCGCCGATCGTGAGTGTGCCGCCACCCGTCCGGGCGCGCACCCACGGCGCCGCGACGTCGAGCGACACGTCGCCCGCCATCGACTCGACCTCGATGCTCGAGGCCGACCCCGTGAGGCGGATGGCCCCCGAGACCGAGTAGAACCAGCCCGAGGCGTCGCGGGCGTCGATCGATGCGTCCACGGCCTTCACCGACACCTGACTCCGGCGCGGTACGCGCAGCACGACCGTGCTGGGCCTAACGGGACGGCCATCGACGTGGTCCATCACGCCGAGCTTCACGCCGCGCGCGTCGCCGGCCAGATAGAACCGTTCGCCGCGTCCGATCGTACCGCGCGCCTCGATCGAATCGCGGTCCCACGATTCGATGCGGATGGCGCCCGAGGGGAAAAAGATCTTGACCGGCGCGCCGGCGGCGAGCGAGCGCGCCCGGAGCAGCGGCGCCGCCTGCGCCCGCGCCGATCCGATGCCCAACGGCACCAGGGCGGCAACGGCGACGACCATCGTTAGGCGCCGGCGTCGCGATGCCCGCGCCGTCTCAGGACGCATTGTGCAGCCGCGCGAGCAGGTCTCGCTGCTGGCGGTACGATGCTGCCAGCAGCTGCCTGATAGCCGGATTGTTCGGGTCGCGGGCCAGCGCCTCGCGCAGCTCCGCTAGGGCGCTATCGATCGCGCGGAGATCGCTGTCGGCGACCGCCGCGGTGGCGGGCGGCAGCATCGCTTTTTCCATCTGGATCTCATCGAGCAGGCGTTGAATCTCCTCCGGGCTCGTTCCGGTGGAATCGCCGGCCGGCTGGAAGGCGGCCGGCCCGTTAGGCCGAGTCGGGAATCGCACGGTGGTCCGGGACCAGGGATGGACCATCACGATGGCGCACGCGGCAACGGCGAGCGCGGCGGCGAACCATGCGGCGGGCCGGCGCGCAACGCGGCGAAACACGCCCGGGGCCGGCACGCCGAGCGACGCGCCGTGTTCGATGCGCGCCCGGACGTCCGGCCACAACGCGTCCGGTTGCTCGTTAGGCGGAGGCAGCTCGCGCAGGTGCTGGACGACCGACGCGAGGCGCGCCACATCGGCGGCGCACTCGCGGCACGCCGCCAGGTGCTCGTCGATTGCGGCGCGGTCCGCGGGCGCGCCGCCGTCGGCGACGCTCTGCCGTTCCGCTTCGGTGAGATGCGTCATCGGTCGAGCAGCCTCGCGAGATGGCGCCGCGCGCGCCACAGCTGCGCGCGCGACGTGCCGGGGGCGATCCCGGTCATCGCCGCGATCTCCTCGTGCGAGTAGCCTTCGATGTCGTGGAGCACGAGCACCACGCGGGCGCCGTTAGGCAGACGGGCGAGCGCCGCGGCGACATCCATCGCCGCGTCCAGCCGATGCTCCGCGGCGCCGCGGGCCGGAACGTCGTCGGCCACGTCGTCCACGAATCGCAGGGCGTCGCGTCGCGATGCCCTAAGATGTTCCAGAATCACGTTGACCCCCAGCCGGTGCAGCCACGTGCCGAACGTGCTGTCGCCGCGAAACGACGCCAACTTCTGCCATGCGCGCACGAAGATGTCCTGCAGCAGCTCGCGCGCGTCGTGCTCGGTGTGCAGCATGCGACGGCACAACGCGTACACCGCTGGCGCGTGCACTCGATACAACCCTCCGAATGCATCCACGTCGCCCGCTTGCGCTCGGCGCACCGCGTCGGCATCCGGAAGAGCAACCGTCGTGGGCGCATTGGGTGGCGCCGAAAGCGAGTCAGCCGTCATGCTCCTCGCGAAGCGCGCGCCCGCGACGACGCGGCCGTGCGACGTCACGGCCGCGCGTCGAGCCGCTGAGTGATACGCCATCATGTCATTGGACGGCCGCCGGACGCAAATCGCTTACGCGTCACGGCCGGGGCGCCAACACCGCCAGCGCCGAGTCGATTTCGCGCGGTCCGACCGGACGCGGAAACGGAGCCCCCGATCCGACCTGCATCGGCACGTCCACCGATGTCACCCCGCCGTTCTTGTCGAGCGCAACGAGCGCGGTGGTCGAATTGCCGAGCGTAATGCGCAGGAGCCAGGCGCCGCTCGCGGGCCACTGGCGTCGCAGCGCGAACACGCCCGGCTCAGACGTCGCATCGAAGTGCAGTGCGACCGAGCGCCGTGTGCCGTTCACCATACCTTCCGCCGTTCCAGCCAGGTCGCGCGTGGTGGGAACACCATCGTGCTTGGCCGCGTGCAGCAACAACAGCGCGTCGCGATTTGCCTGATCGTAGGGATTGACCGGCCATTCGACGGACAACCAGGGCGGCCACTTGAATGCGTTGGGAGCAATCGACGCCGCGTGTGTGGGCGCGGGCCGGGCGGCCAGTCCCAAGGCCAGCGCCGTCATCGCGAGTGCAACTCCAGTTAGTCGGCGAATCATGGAACCTCCAATCGATGGAGCGTCGTGGCGTGACTCCGGTGTTCGCTCGACGCGTGTACCGATTGGATGGGGCGATGCGCGCGAACTGCTTACGCGCGAGACGGTATTGGTTATCCGGCGCGCACCGGCGCGGCGCGGTGACGGTCAGCGTGCGCGGCAGCGGCCGCGAAGAACGCGCCGACGACGGGATGGGAGCGTTCGGCGAGCGCGGCGCGCTCCGGTTGAAACAGCGTCGCGACGAAGAACGGATGATCGGTGAGCTCGATGCACCGTGCGGCGCCGTCATCATCCACGCCGCTCACGCGCAGACTGGTGTGCGCGAAGCGACCAGCCTGTTGCATGTCGAGCCCGTAGTTGCAGTGATACTCCTCGACGGCCGTGTCACACCCATAGATGGCGTGGAGCCGCGTGCCGCCGGCGAGGTGCACGCGTCCGTGCACGTCGACGAGCCCGCACGAGAGCGCGCTGATCAGCGGATGCGCGGCGTCCGGGTTCGTCTCCGCGTGATCGGCCTCCGTTAGGCCGAGTATTGTGCGGGCGTACTCGATGAGGGCATGTTGAAAGCCGGCGCAGGTGCCGAGGAACGGGACGCCGGACCGGCGCGCGAATCCGATGGCCGAGAGCGCCGCATCCATATTGGCGTACGGGCTGCCCGGGATGCACCACACGCCATTGGCGTCCGCCAACCGGGCTGCCATCTCCGAGCCTAACGAACTGGTGTGCAGCCAGTCGACGGCCACGGTGCGGTGGTCATCGGCGGCCGCGCGGTCGAGCGCGATCGGGATCGCGCGGTGCGCGGTGACGGCGTCGTTCTGGTCGCCGACGAGTGCGATACGAACCGGGGACGACATGGGCCTCCAGGCGATGGGACGTTCGGGCAGGCTGTCGGTCGAGCCCGCCGGCTTCTATTTGGCGCCTGGCGCAGGGCGGCGCCAGTCGGGCGGGCCGAGGCCGGCGGATACCTTGACATCCGACAACATGCGCCGTATCTGTTGTGTCGAACGACAAGGTATCACGCCGATCCGGGGCGCCTGGCATGTCCGATCACGCCGATCTTCTGCAGGGCACGCTCGATCTCCTCATCCTCAAGACGCTCGTCCTGGGCCCACTCCATGGTTGGGCGATCTCCAAGCGCCTGCGCCAACTGTCGGACGAGGTGTTCGAGGTTGGGCAGGGGAGCATGTATCCGGCGTTGTATCGTCTCGAGGATCGCGGGTGGATCAAGGCCGAGTGGGGCACGAGTCCCGAGGCCGGCGGGCGGCGGGCCAAGTTCTACAGTCTCACCGCCCAGGGGCGCAAGCAGTTCGCGGCCGAGCGGTCGCAGTGGCGATTGTTCTCGACGGCCGTCGAACGCGTCCTCAAGGCGACCTGAGGGTGTCCATGCCTCCGTTAGTCCGCCGCCTGATGCGCCGCGTGCGCGCCGTGGTGCGCCGCGATGCTCTCGAGCGCGACCTCGACGAGGAGCTCGGCCTGCACGTGGCGCTCGAGGCCGCCGAGCTCGAGCGGCTGCACCACCTGTCGCCTGAGGACGCGCGGCGCCGCGCGCTGATCGCCTTCGGGGGCATCGAGCGATACAAGGAGGCGCACCGCGATGCGCGGGGGGTGCGGTGGCTCGACGAGCTCCGCCAGGACGTGCGGTACGCGGGTCGCGCGCTCCGCCGCAGTCCCACGTTCACGGTGTCGGCGGTGGCGATTCTTGGGTTAGGCATCGGGGCGTGTACGGCGGTGTTCAGCGCCATCGACGCCGTCGTCATCTCGCACTTGCCCTACCCGCACGACGAACAACTGGTGCGGATCTACGAGCGCAACTCGCCCACCAACCAGTTCGGTCTGTCGGTGGCCGATGTCCAGGCGATCGAGTCGTGGCAGGAGGTCTTCAGCGATGTCGGGATGGTTCGCACGGCGGACGCGCCGGTCGCGGCCGGTGCCGGCCCGCAACAGACCGCCGTGGGGTATGCGACGTCGGGCTTCTTCCGCGCGTTAGGCGCCGCGACGTCGGCGGGGCGCGGGCTCGCGTCCGCCGATGACAGCGTCGGCGCGCCGCCCGTCGCGCTCGTCACCCACGCGTTCGCGGTCCAGCAGTTAGGCGGCGACCGCGCGGCCGTGCACCGCACCATCGACGTCGACGGCACCGGCTATACGGTCGTCGGTGTCCTCGATCCGCGCGTCAAGATCATGTCCGGCCGCACCGCCGTCTGGCCCGATGCGCAGCCGCGTCGGCCCACGCGGCGGGGTCCGTTCGGGCTGCTCGTCGTCGCCCGGATGAAGGGCGGCGTGACGGTGGCCGACGCCGCCCGCGACCTCGCGAGCGTCAGCCGTCGCGAGTTCACCGTTTGGCAGGCGTCGTTCCAGGACCGCGCTGCGGTCCTCGTTCCGATTTCCTTGCGCCGCACCATACTCGGCGATGCGCCGCAGTCGCTCGGCTTGTTCGCGGCGGCCGTGGTGCTCGTGATGCTCATCGCCGTCGCCAACGTGTCCGGGTTGATGCTGGTCCGGGCGGCGGGCCGCTGGCGCGAGGTGTCCCTGCGCGCGGTGCTCGGCGCGACGCGGACGCGGATCGCGCGTCTGCTCATCACCGAGAGCGTGCTGGTATCGCTGGCCGGCGCCGTCGCCGGTGTTGCGTTAGGCGCGGCCGGGCTGCGCGTGCTCAAGACGATCGGGCCGCAGGTCGCGCGGCTCGATGAGGCGCGCATGAACGCGCATGCCGTCCTCTTTGCCGTGGTCGTGGCGCTCGTGGCGGGCATCGCCATCGGCGCGTATCCGGTGCTTCACCTCTCGCGCGGCGGAGCGGGCGCTGGCGTACTCGGCGGCGACCGCGCTGTTGGCGGAACGCGCCGCACCCACATGCTGCGCGCCGGGCTCGTGGCCGCCGAATTTGCGTTGGCGCTGCCGCTGCTCACGGCCGCGGGGCTGCTCCTCAACAGCTTCGTTCGCCTGCAGCACGTGAATCCAGGCTTCGACGCCGAACACATCCTGAGCATGACGGTTTCGCTGCCGGCGCCGCGGTACGCCAGCGATACCGCGGTGTCGACGTACTGGACGCGCGCGCTCGCCGGGGTGCGTGCGGTGCCCGGCGTGGTGGCTGCCGGGTTGAGCGACCAGCAGCCGTTGTCCGCCGACCAGGGCCTCGACGAGAACAACTTCGACTTGCTCGACCGTCCCGTACCCGCCGGCACGGCGCAGCCGGTGACGCCGTGGACCCTCGTCACGGCCGGCTACTTCACCGCGCTCGGCGTGCCGCTGGTGCAGGGGCGCATGTTCGCGCCTAACGATACCGGCGATCCCCATCCGGTGGTGATCGTGAGCCGCTCGTGGGCGCACCACTTTTTCCCCGACGGCACCGCCGTTGGGCGGAAGATGGTGGCCGGCGGCTGCACGTCGTGTCCGCCATCGACCATCGTCGGTGTCGTTGGCGACGTGTCGTATGCCGGACTGGCCGATGTTCCCGAAGGTGCGTACGAGCCGGTCACGCAGGGATGGGGGCGCTCGCTCTTCCTGTTCGTGCGG
>DATNAM010000098.1:0-2418 GCA_035572595.1 Gemmatimonadaceae bacterium | reverse complement strand
CGGTTCACCGGCTACCAGATCGACGGCGGCTACGCCGAGTGCTGCGTGGCGGACGAGCGATTTTGCTTCCCCATCCCCAAGTCGTACGACGACGCGCACGCCGCGCCGCTGCTCTGCGCGGGGCTCATCGGCTATCGCTCGTTGTGCGCCGCCGGCGACGCCCCTGCGTTAGGCTTATACGGGTTCGGCGCGGCCGCGCACATCATCGCCCAGGTCGCGCGGTCGCAAGGCCGCCGCGTGTTCGCGTTCACGCGGCCGGGAGACACCGCGTCGCAGGACTTCGCCCGCGAGTTAGGCGCGGAATGGGTCGGCGGTTCGGACCAGAAACCGCCCGTCGATCTCGACGCCGCGATTCTCTTCGCGCCCGTCGGTGCGCTCGTACCCGCCGCATTGCGCGCCGTCGCGCCAGGCGGCACCGTGGTGTGCGCCGGCATCCACATGAGCGACATCCCATCGTTCCCGTACGACATTCTCTGGGGCGAACGCGTCGTGCGCTCGGTGGCGAACCTCACGCGGCAAAACGGGGAAGAGTTTCTCGCGCTCGCGCCCCAAGTCCCCGTGCGCACAGATGTCGAATCGATGCCGCTCGATGCCGCCAACGACGCCGTGAACCGTCTGCGCGCCGGCGATGTTCGGGGTGCCCTCGTCCTAACGATCGACGAGTGACGCGGCGCTACGGCCGCAGCAGCAGCTTGGCGATCGTCTGTAGTTGCATGTTGGACGTGCCCTCGTAGATCGTGCCGATCTTCGCGTCGCGGTAGAACTTCTCGACAGGGTAGTCCTTGGTGTAGCCGTAGCCGCCGTGCAGCTCCACGCACAGCGACGTCACGCGCTCGGCGACCTGCGACGAGAACAGCTTGGCCATCGCCGCCTCCTGCGTGAACGGCAGGCCCGCGTCCTTGAGGCGCGCGGCGTTGTACACCATGAGGCGCGCTGCCTCGAGCTCCGTGGCCACCTGCGCCAACTGGAACTGCACGCCCTGAAACTCGGCGAGTGCTTTCCCGAACTGCATGCGCTCGCGCGTGTACTGGACCGTCGCGTCGAGCGCGCCGCGCGCCACGCCGATCATCTGCGCGCCGATCCCGATACGGCCCTCGTTCAGCGTTTCGATCGCGATCTTGTAGCCCTGGCCCACCGGGCCGAGCACGTTCGCCGCCGGCACCGTGCACCCATCGAGAATCAGCTCCGTGGTGCTCGAGACGCGAATGCCTAACTTGTCTTCCTTCTTGCCCACCGAGAATCCGGCGAAGCCGCGCTCGACGATGAACGCCGTGATCCCGCGATATCCCGCCGACGGATCGACGTTCGCGAACACGATGTAAATCTCGGCTTCCGCGCCGTTGGTGATCCAGAGCTTGCGGCCCGTTAGCACCCACTCGTCGCCGCGGCGCTCGGCGCGCGTCGCCAGGCCGAACGCATCGGAGCCCGATCCCGGTTCCGAGAGCGCGTAGGCGCCCACTGTGCCCGACGTGAGCTTCGGCAGATACTTCTTCCGTTGGGCATCGTTGCCGTAGCGCGTGAGCGGCGAATTGACGAGCGTGTTCTGCACGTCCATGAGAATCGCCGACGAGGCATCCACGCGGCTCACCGCTTCGACCGCGAGCGTCACCATCATCATGGTGCCGGCCGCTCCGCCGAATTCCTCCGGCACTGCTATCCCCATGAGGCCGAGCTCGAAGAATCCGGGAATCATTTCGGGATCGAGCTTGCCCGCGCGATCCATCGCTTGCACACGCGGCCGCACCTGCTCTTCGGCGAACGCAGACACCGCGTCGCGGAACATGGCTTCGTCTTCCGACAGCACCGTGAGCGGCGCGCGCGCCGTGTCGAGATCGGTTGTCATGGGCTCCAATGTATTCGATCGGCCGCCCGTCCACGAGCAGCGCCCCGGGCAGTCACTGCGCGACCGTTACGTTCGTGGCCGCCTCGCGACACGCGTCCCCACACCAGCGCTCGGGAGCGCCGCGCGGGCGCATGCACGTACACGCAGCGGGCGCCTCGCCGTGCGCGTTCACGCCGGCGCGCTCGAGCACCACCTCGGCCAGCTTGTCGTGCACACCGAACGCCGGCGTCACCGACACGCTCACGTGTGGATACGGAGCCGCGGCCTCGCGCGCCATGCGCGGAATGTCGCGCGTGGAGTGCTTCCCCGGCGACAACATGTACGGAAAGACCACCACCTCGGTCGCACCCGCGTCGACGCACGCGGCGAATCCCTGCGCGATCGTCGGCTCGGCCAATTCCATGTGCGCCACACGAACGATGGCGGCATCGCCGGCCAGCGACTGCACCAGATGCCCAACGCAATCGATCATGCGATTGGCGGCGTCCTTCACCGAGCCGTGATCCACGAGCAGAATGGCTTTCATGCGGGCGGGCTCCACTGCCGGGTTCGAGTCCTTCGAGCTCCCGAAAGTT
>DATNAM010000097.1:0-14045 GCA_035572595.1 Gemmatimonadaceae bacterium | reverse complement strand
GTCCCGCCCTGCTCGACGAACTCGTACAGGTTCTTCACGCCATCGAGGCCCATGCCGCCGCGAATGTCGCTCGACGAATCGGGCGTGCCGAAGCTCTGGAACTCGGACGTCTTCTTGTAGGGCAGGGGCGTGGCGCTGGTTTTCGGAATGCCGTTCACCATGGTCTGCACCGTGCCGCCGATGTGCGGCATGATGATGACGTCGTACTTCTGGCGCAGATTGCCGGCGCGGAGATTGACGTCGCCGAAGTACGTGTACGGAATGCCGTACGTGTCGAGCGCCGCGCGCACCCAGCCTTCGTCCTGCGTGCGCGTCCAACTGTGCACGTAGCCGATGCGCGGCACGTCCAGCTCGTGCGTCTTTACGTTAGGCGCGGCGGCCATCGCCCACGCGGAGAGGCCGAGTCGCTCGAGCACGGGCGTGAGCTGTGCGGCGTTGGCGTTGGGGATGATCATCGCGCCGGCGCGGAAGTGGTGCCCCTCAGCGTCGAAGTCCGCTTCGGCCGCCTGCATCTTGACCTTCGCGAACTTGAACCGGAATGCCGCGATGTTGTTGTCGGCGGTGTTGTCCACCACCAGCACGCTGCCGCTGCCCGACACGCCGCCGGGCGCCACGGCATCCTTGGCCAGCAGCGTCATCGGTTGGTCAAGCAGACTCTTGTCCCCGACGGCCAAAATCGTGACGTCGCGCATGAGCGGGAACGTCCAGCCGGTGTCGTCGTACGGCGCTGGATTTTTAGGCGAAAAATGCTGCAGCGAGAAGTACATGTCGGCGAGCGTGCGATACGGCTGGTCGCCGCGAATGATGTAATCGCCGGACTTTACCGAGACGTTGCCGGCGGTGAAGGCGGAGTTGGCCGTGTGCACCTCGAGGCCCTGCGCGCGCAGATCGTTCACCGCGTCGGCCGCATTCGCCTTCCGGTACTGTTGGGCGGGGATCACCCATCCGTACACGGGGCCGGTCTTTCCCTTGTTCACCGCGCGCACGTTCTTCCGCCAGTAGTTGTCGAGGAACGTCTCCTTGTTCTTGGCCACGTCCGACATGGCGAACAGGATGGCCGATTCCTGGATGTTGGTGTTGTTGCGCGGACCCCAGTTGATGCTGTCGAGCGGCGGGTTAGGCCGGAACCATTCGCGGCTCGTGGTCGTTGGGCGCGGCTTCACCACGTAGTTGTCGGGCCCGTAGCTCTGCACCTCGTAGAAGCGGCCGAGCTCGTTGTGCGTGTGCGCGATGAAGAACAGGTAGTTAGGCGTCCATCCATCGTAGAACCCGTACGTCCACACGCCGGGCACGCCGCGCTTCGTCATCTCCATCACGTCGTTCTCGGCCAGCATCCACCACTCGTCGATCGTGATCGGATCGATCGCGTCGTTGTACGGTCCCGTGCCCGTCGAGGCGTAGAGATACGTCTGCGCTTCGTGCAGATCGTGCAGCACGGTGGGATGCCAGTCGAGCACCGCCTGCGTGGTGTGCTTGGTGAGCTCGAGGAACTGGCCCATGCCGTCGCGGTTGTTGTCGTGCTGTACGTACCGGCCCCAGTACATGAGCGGCAGCCGCGTGGCGCCCTTGGGCAGCTTCTTGTTGTAGTAGTAGGTATCGACGGCCTTGTCGCGCCCGTCGGGCTCGATCACCGGCGTGATGAGCACGATCACGTTGTTGCGAATGTTCTGGATGAACTGCGACGAGTCGACCGCCAGACGGTAGGCAAGCTCCATGAGCATTTCCGGCCCGCCGAATTCCGGCGAGTGGATGCCGCTCGTGATGTAATAGATGGGCTTGGCGGTGTGGATCAGTTCCTGCGCCTGTTCGGGCGTGGTCTTGCGCGGGTCGCCTAACTGAGCCAGCATGCCCTTGTACTTGTCGAGCTCCTTGATGGTCGCTTCGTCGGCGACGGCGGCGAGAATCATGTCGCGCCCTTCTTCGGTTTTGCCGATACGCCACACTTTCACGCGCGGCGTGGATTTGGCGAGGGCGTCGAAATACTTGTAGATGTCCGCGCTCCGATCGAGGATGCCGGGCGCGCCCACGATGTGGCCCAACACTCTGAGCGGCGTCGGTACGGTGGACGACGCGGGCAGGTAGTCCACGAGCTCCGTGGAGATGCGCGGATCCTCGAGGTCCTGTTTGATCTGCGCCGTGTACGCCGAGTCGACGGCCTGTTGGGCATGGGCCAGGGAGGGCGCGAGAGTCGCGGCGGCCACGACTAACGAACAGAGTAGCCGGCGCTTCCGGGCGGTGTCGGACATCCTGTTTTCCTCTCGAGGTGGGTCTTGGGCGCCGGTATGGGCGCCAAAGCGAACGAAGCGACTGTCGATGTACTACGCGAACGATTGCTGGGACGTTCAGGCCGGTGAGCTCCCGTTGGGCCCGGCGGCATAACTTGCGTTCTGGACCACCGATCGGGAACGCCGCCCGTGGCGGCTGGATAGAATACGGAACCCGTTCACGCGAAGAGGATCAGATGCGTCAATTTGGTCTGTTGGAACGACGGTGAGCGGCGTCGGGACCTTGACGGCTGAGGCGAACGGTGTGGGGACTGTCCGCGTCAGTGGTGTCATCGAGGGCTCGCAGATCAAGCTCGATCTCGCCGAGGACAACGGTACGACACTCCACTACTCTGGGCAGATGATGAGCAACTTTTTGATTTCGGGCGAGTACGTGGGACACGGCGACCCAGTCGCGGCGAACTATCAGAAGCCCACAGGCGTGCTCTCGGCGGCGCTCTAACTTCCGACGCGGCGCCTAGACCGCAGCGCGCGAGCCGCAGCGCGCGAGCCGCGGCGCGCAATGATTTGGTAGGGCGCGCGTTGATCCGATGTGCTCTCCTCTGCAGGCGACGTATATTGGTCGCCATCGACCTCGGAGATCGATCGTGGCGTCCGACGACGTGCCGCTGCCGCTGCTGGAACGCTACGCCATGGGACAGTGCACGCCTCAAGAGCTGGCGGAGCTCGAGGTGTGGGTGGATGGGCGCCCGGAGCGCCGGCTCTTTCTCGAGCGGTTTCAACTCTTGTTCGCGCAGCCGCCGGAGTCGGAGGCGCCGCTCACGTTCACCGAGGGCGAAATCGAACAGGCGTGGGGGCGACTTGCGGAGCGCATGTCGGCGTCGGCAACCGAAGACCGTGCGCGCGCCGTTTGGCGGCGGCGCGCGGCGGCCGTGGTCGCGTGTGTGGTGGCGGCCGCGGTGATCTGGTACGTGCTGGCCCGCTAACCGTCGGCAGGCCGTCGGGCGCCAGCGCCCGTTCCGTTAGGCGCGGAGCAACCCCGTTAGTCGGGCGCCCGGAACGCCAGCCGCAGCGCTTTGAGGCCACGCGTGATGTTCCGCTCCACGGCCTTCACGCTCACACCCATCACTTCGGCAATCTCGACGTTGGTGAGGTGGTACTGGAGCCGGAGCGCAATGGTGCGTTGCACGCGGGGCGGCAGGCTGAGAACCGCGCGCTGCACGAGCTCCACCATCTCGTCGACATCGGCGTTTTCGTGCGCATCCACCGCGTACTGACTCATGCCCCACTCTTCGCGCCGCGCGGCGACGAGCTCTTGCCAATCGATTTCGATGCGATCGCGCCGGATGTGGTTGAGGGCGCGGTTGTGCGCGGTTTGGAAGACGTAGGCCTTGAGGTCCATTTCGGGCGTCCATGCAAAGCGGCGCTGCCAGACGGCAAGGAACGCGTCCTGGATAATTTCTTCGGCGAGCGCGTGGGTGCGGACGTATCGCACCACCATGGCATGCAGCTCGGAGTAGTACGCCCGGAAGATGGCGCCGAGTCTTCGGGAGGCCGCCCGATCTTCGTCGGTGTCGCGTTCTTTGATGGTCAGCGGCCAGCGAAGTGGCGGGCGTTCCAGCGCATCGTCGAGGGTCTCGGCGTCCGGCAGGCGGAGTTCGGGGACGGGCCAAATAGCGGCCACTTCTGACATGGCGACGTGCTCCGTTTCGGGTTGCGCTAGGATACGTCATTCCTCGCGCGCGAGCGTCATCGTTTTATTGCATCCGTCGATGACGTCGAGCCCGACGTGTAGTCCCCGTCTCACATCAACGACACTCCGCGCGGCGCCGCACCCCACAGTCGCCGCGCGATCGCCGGCCTGTGGGGTGCGACCCGGCCCCGCGGGTCGGAATACGGGAAGGACCAACCCTTTTCCTTCGCGTGGGCCAATGCTCGACATCGATTGGGATCTGTTGTTGCGCTACTGCGCGCGCGAATGCACGCACGATGACCGCGAGCGATTCGATCGCTGGCTCAACGCGGACCGCCGCCACCGCGCCTTCTTCGACGTCATCGCGTCAGGACCCGCCGCCGGCATCCCACCCGATCCCCCAGCGCCCGGAGCAGCCGGATGGTGGCGATGCGCAACCGCCCGCTCCGATGGCTAACGGAGCGGGCGGTTGGCGTTGAATGATCGCGGGGTCGTGCTTGGGCTCAGGGTTTCTTCGTCATGATCGAGATCACGCCGTACGCCGCTCGCGGATCGGCGAACTGCCGCACCTGGTCGCCCTTGAACACGTCGACACGACTGATGCGGTCCGGCGAGAGTGTTGTGAACGCCGAGGCGCTCGACACCACGCCGTCGATCAACACCAGGCCCTTGAAGTTCCGATTGTCATATTGCGCCGCAGCCGACGCGACGACCTTCCGCTCGCTCGAAGCCTGCGCCGTGGATGCTGGCGTCGATGCGCGTGGCGACGACGCGCCGGCGCTCTTCGCGTGCGTACGGACGAAATCCGTGGTGATCCAGTACTCCACCTTCTTGGGCGCGCCCTTGGCGATGAACGTTTTGACCGCTATGTCGCGCGGCACCTCGTTCACCCGCAGCGAATCGGCTACGATCTTGGGGACGACGACGCCGTTGAGGTGAAACACGACGGAATCTCCGTTAGGCGACGGTTGCTTCCAGGCGAGCGTCGCGGTGCCGGCGCGTGCCCCGTCCACGGCGTTCGGCGCGGTGTCGGCCGTCGGCACGGGCGCCTCGCACGCCATGGCGCAGGCGACGAGCGCCGCGGCGGCGAGCGCCCCGCGGCGGGCGAACGTGAAGGAGCGACGATGCGGGGTCATGGCGATCAACCTCCGTTCCAAGTTGGTGAGCGTTAGGCCGAGGACCGGGACGCCCGCGGCCACGGCCGGATGCCGCGCCGCGAGATCGATCAGGAGCGCGCCGTAGCGGCGCGGCGCGACGCCGTGCCGCAGCACGCGCGCATCGCAGTCGAGCTCCACGGCGAGGCGCAGGCGCGAGAGCATCCACCAAACGGCGGGATGCCAGGGCACCAGCGCCGCCGCCGCGTACACCCCGGCGAGCAGCAGCGGGTCGCGCGCGTCGAGATGTTCGCGCTCGTGGTCGAGCACGAGCTGTCGTTCCGCGGATGCGCGCGACACGAGCCACGTGGGCACCACGATCTCCGGCCTCACGAGACCCATCACCGCGGGTCCGGTGCGCGGCGCGAGCCTAACGGTCGTTCCGTCGACCGTCGCTTGCGGCCAGCGTCGGCGTGCGCGGTTGAAGTGGGCGTGCACCGCGGTCAACAACGCAAGCAACAGCAGGCTCGCCGCCACCCACCCGGCGAAAATCCATTGGCCGAATCGCGCCGAGCGTACGGCAGGAACTTTCTCGAGCGCGGCGTCCACCGCCCGTGCGGCGAGTGCGCGCGCGACCACGAACGGTTGGGCAACGCGATCGACGAATGACGGTATCGTCGGCACGGGCATGGCGATGATGCCGGCCGACGACGGGAGCGCCGGCGATTCCTGGGTGGCGCGGAGCGGCGCCAGTGCCGTGCCGGCGAGCGTGAGGAGGAGCGCCGCGGCCCACACGCCGCGCGTCGGGCGCTTGCCTAACCGGAGCAGCCCGTCGATCGCCGCCGCCGCCAGGGCGACCAGCGACCCGAAGACCAGGGCGTACACTATGGTAGCGATGGTCATGGCTTCTCCTTGAGCCGCTCGGCCAGCATGCGCCGCATGCGTTCGAGCTCGTCACGGCTCAGGTGGCGGTCGGACACCAGTTGCGCGAACATCCGCTCGGCCGATCCCTGAAAAATTGCGTCGCGGATGCGGGCCAGCGCACTGCCGCCGGCGCGCTCGGCTTTGACGGCGGGCGAATACCGGTAGGCGCGGCCCTTGGCCTCGTGCCTAACGTAGCCCTTCTCCTCGAGGGTCTGCAGGGCGGAGAGGACCGACGTGTAGGCGAGCTCCTCGCCGAGGGCATCGCGCACCTGGGCGACGGTGGCGGAGCCCAAGCGCCAGAGGACGCCCATGACGCGCAGCTCGCGGGGGGGGAAGTAGATCTCGTCCATGGTCTCTCTCTACGGAAGTTTCCGTAGTATACGACCATGGTCCCGTTTTGGCAACTGCTTTTTCCGTAGTATTACAGGCGCGTGGCGCACACGGCGGGCGTCCGGATCGGGTCCCTCAACCTTTTAGCGCGCCGCGCGCGTGCCCAACAGCGTATGGATGAGCTCGGGCGCCCGGTCTGGGTCGAACGGCTTGCTCGTCATGAGACGGCAAAAGAAAATGGCGCCGAGCAGGCTGAACGCGGTGAGCTCCGGATCGACGTGTCGCGGGAAATCGCCGCGTGCGACGCCTTGCTCGAGCAACGCGATGAGCGGCCGGCGCGCCTCGGCCTGAAACCGCCGGTGGAACGTGCGCAGCGCGGGGTCGCGCTCGGCGGCGTCGATGAGCGCGGGCAGGCACTTGGAGAAGGCCGAGTGCTTGGCCACATGGGCGACGTGCCGTACGATGCGCTCCAGCTTCTCGCGCGGCGTGCCGGTGGCCAGCTCCGGGTCGCCTTCATCCTGCAGCATCCGGAACGCGTCGGCGATGAGGGTGAGCTTGTGGGGCCAATGCCGGTAAATGGTGGCCTTGCCGACCCCGGCGCGTTGGGCAACCGACTCGATGCTGAACGTCCCGTAGCCGGCCTCGCCCAACTCATCGAGCGCCGCGCCGAGGATGACGCGGCGCGAGCGCTCGACGCGCGGGTCGTCGGGCGCAGTATTTCGCGCGGCGCGGCGGGCGGGCAATGCGGTGCGATGAACCGGGAGGCCGGCCGCCTAACCCGACGCGCGCGAGCTGCCGGCGCCCGGCGCGCGATACGCCGCGGTGTTGGGCTCGAACAGCTCCACGAGATTGCCCGACGGGTCCTCGAGCAGAATCTGCTTGCCGCCCACGCCCTGGACGATGGCGTTCCGGAACCGGCAGCCGGCGGCGCGCAAGACCGTAATCATCGCGTCCAGGTCGCGCACGATGAGATGGATGCGGTTCCAGCCGCCCGGCGCCTGCTGCTCGCCCGATGGCATGGGGGCGCCGCCGCCGCCCGGTCCGGGCTGCGTGAGATAGATATGCAGGTCGTCGCGCGCGATTTCGGCGAACGCCGGAGCGGGGTGCATCTGGACCGTGAACCCCAGGTGCCGCGTGTAGAAGTCGATGGCGGCATTTACGTCGGCGACGATGTACCGAACGCAGGCGGACACGAGCACGCTCCGGCGCGGAAGACGAAGTGAAACGTACGCGTATCGTAGCGATACGTCAACGTATCACAAGGCTCCCGCGCCGGCGCGCGTCCCGGGTCATGCCGCGGGCGCGATGTTCTGGTTCGTCCGGAGCACGTTGGCCGGGTCGTACTTCTTCTTGAGCGTTGCCAGCCGCGCGAAGTGCGTGCCGTACGCCGTCTGCACCCGGTCGCCTTCATCCTGCGTCATGAAGTTGACGTAGGCGTTGCCGGTGGCGTGCGGCGTCAGCTCCTTGAACAGCCCCCGTGCCCAGCCGATGCAGCGCTCGTCGTCGGCCGGGTCGGTCCACCGGGCGTGCACGTTGGCGATCCAGTCGGCACCGCGGCCGCTGTACGCCGTGGCGTCTTCGGGCGTGTCGCGCACGGCGCCGCCCATCTGGGCGAGGAATACTTCGCACTGCGGGCCGGGCAGCCGGCGCGCGGCATCGACGGCGATGTCCAACGCGGCGTCGCCTAACGGCGCGAAATCGTGCGTCTTCCAGTAGTTCCGCGCGCCCGGGGCGAGCAACGGGTCGAACGCGGCCTGGAAGCCGGCGTAGGGATGCGGCGAGACGACGTCGGCAATCGGTTTGCCGATGGCGCGCAGCGGTGCGACCGCCCGCTCGCCGGCCTGCATGTCGCCCGAGTACAGGACGGCGATCACGACGACGTCGGTGCCGTGCACCTCGGCCGGCAGGAATGGTAGCGGCGGGGCTTTCCGCATCACCACCCACGCCGACAGCTCGTTAGGCGCGGCCAATGCCACCTCCCGGTACCGGCGGAGCAGCGCGTTGGCGTCGCCGGCCGGATGGACGATGAGGCCGGCCATCACCTGCGGCCCGACGGGATGGAGCGCGAGCTCGAACGCCGTCACGATGCCGAAGTTGCCGCCGCCGCCGCGCAGGCCCCAGAAGAGGTCGGCGTTCTCGCGCTCGCTGGCCCGCACGAACTCGCCGTCCGCCGTCACCACGTCGGCCGAGCGCAGGTTGTCGACCGTCATGCCGTAGGTGCGCGACAGCCAGCCGAAGCCGCCGCCTAACGTCAGGCCGGCGATGCCGGTGGTCGAGTTGATCCCCACCGGCGTCGCCAGACCGAACGCCTGCGCGTCGTGGTCGAACTCGCCTAACGTGACGCCGGGCTCGACCACCGCCGTCCGCCGCGCCGGATCCACGCGCACCGACTTCATGGCCGAGAGGTCGATCACGAGGCCGCCGTCGACGAGCGCGCTGCCGGCGATGTTGTGTCCGCCGCCTCGTACCGCAATCGCGAGGTCGTGCTCGCGTCCAAACCGCACGGCGTATTGGACGTCGGCCGCGCTGGCGCATCGCGCGATCACCGCCGGCCGCTTGTCGATCATCGCGTTCCAGATCGTGCGCGCATCGTCGTAGCCCGGCGTATCGGGCGTCATCACGCGGCCGCGCAGCGCGGCGGACAATGCGCGCACCGCACTGTCGTCGACACGAGGCGACGCGGACCGTGCCGGGGAAGTCATGGTGCTGGTCATTGGAGTCTCCGAGGCGTGTATACCACTCTAGCGGATAATCGCAGCAACCTGGCTCATGACGACATCTGTTGTCTAGTGCGGCGGGCTCGGCGGTGTTGCGCGGGGAACCAGCCGACATACTTTAGGAATTGTTCTCGTGGTCGAACGAGCGGGGCCGTGACACGCAGCGCCGCGATGGAGTGGCAATGCCCGAGACGCGCGAACTGAAGAGCATCGACCGCCGCGCGTCGGCGGCGTCTACCGGCGGGCGGTCCACCGTCGATCAGCTCGTGCCCCTGTTGTACGACGAGTTGCGGCGCATCGCCCATCACCGCCTGCGCGCCGAGCAAACCGGACACACGCTCGAGACGACAGGGCTGGTGCACGAGGCGTATCTGCGTCTCGTGGGCACCGATCAGCTTACCGTGGCCGATCGCGCGCACATGCTGGCGGTGGCGGCGCAGGCGATGCGGCACGTGCTCATCGACAGCGCGGTGCGGCGCAAGGCGGTCAAGCGCGGCGGCGGCCGGCTGCCCGAATCCATCGACGACGTGCCGGTGGTCGACGACGCGCGCTCCGACGAGCTCCTGGCGCTCGACGAGGCGCTCGATCGGTTAGGCGAAATCGATGCGCGCCAGGCGCGCGTGGTCGAGTGCCGCTATTTCGGCGGCATGAGCATCGAGGACACCGCCGTCGCGCTCGAGCTGTCGCCGGCCACAGTGAAGCGCGACTGGGCGCTGGCCCGCGCCTGGCTCAACCGCGAGCTGAGCCCGTGACCACCGACTCGGGACTCCGCGGTCTCATCCGCCGGTTAGGCGACCGGCTGGCTGGCGATAGCCGGCCGGCCACCGCGCGCTGGTGGCGGCGCACGGGCGACGCGTTCGCGCGCCTGCTGGCGCTGTCGCCCGGCGAGCGCGCGGCGTGGCTCGACGGCATCGATGCGCTCGATGGAACCCTGCGGCGGGAGCTCGAGTCGCTCCTCGCGGCGCACGCCCGGCCCGGCCTCCTCGACGGCTCGGTGCTGGATTTCGTCGCGACCGAACCGGCGCCGGCGCCGGCACCGGTGCCGTTAGGCACGGACATCGCCGGCACGCAGTACGTGCTCGAGGATGCCATCGGCGGCGGGGGGATGGGCGTGGTGTACAAGGCGTGGGACCGCCGGCTCGAGCGCACGGTGGCGCTCAAGTTCCTGCACGCGCATCTGCTCAACGATGGGGCGGCGCGCGATCGATTCCACATCGAGGCGCAGGCGGCGGCGGGGCTCGACCACCCCAACATCTGCACGATTTACGAAGTGGGCGAAACCGTCGACGGCCGGTTCTTCATCGCCATGGCGTACTATCGCGGCGAGACCACCGCGGCGCGTCTCGCGCGCGGGCCGCTCACGCTCGGCGAAACGGTGTCGGCCGCGCTGCAGACGGCGCGCGGACTCGCCAAGGCGCACGACTGCGGCATCGTCCACCGCGACATCAAACCGGCGAACCTCATCGTCACCGACGACGGCGTGCTCAAGGTGCTCGATTTCGGCATCGCCAAACTGCAGGGCGCCGCGATCACGCTGCCGGGTGGGACGCCCGGCACCACGGCCTACATGAGTCCCGAGCAGACGCGCGGCGGGACGATCGGCCCCGCCACCGACGTCTGGTCGTTAGGCGTGGTGCTGTACGAGATGCTCTCGGGCGTGCGGCCGTTCACGGGCGGCAACGCGCCGGCCGTGCGGGCGGCCATCTGCGCGCAGGACCCCGAGCCGATTTCGGCGCGCCGCGCCGACGTGCCGCCGGCGCTCGATCAACTGCTCCGCGCGATGCTGGCCAAGGACCCGGCGCACCGTCCACCCATGACCACGGTCGCCCTCGACCTCGAGGCGATCGGCTCGCTCCTGGGACTCGGCGTCGCGCTCGGCGGACTGCCGCTGGCGCGCGACGAGCGCGACCGCGGCGATGTCCCTGCGTTAGTCAAGGCCGACGGCGAGGGCCGCGATGCGGTGATCGTCGCCGTTCGGGTCGCCGGGTACGCGGAGCTGCTCGAATCGGGCGGATCCGCCGAGGCGTCGCGCGAGGTGCAACGCCTGCGCGGCGTGGTCGCGCAAACGGCCGAATCGTTGGGCGGCGTGCTCAACGGATTCGACGAATCCGGCGGCACGGTGTTGTTCGGCATTCCCCACGCGCGCGAAGACGATTGCGTGCGCGCGGCGCGCGCGGCGGCTGCGTTGGTTGAGAATGTATCCGACTCGAGCGATGGCGACGCACCGGGCGGCGCATCCCTTCGGCTGCACGTCGGGCTCGACATGGGGCGCGTGATCGTCCGTCCGTTGGAGCGCGGGTGGCCGCCGTTCCACGTGGCGGGACCGGCGCTCGATCTGGCGGCGCGCCTCGCCGATCTGTCGCCGTGCGGGCGCGTCTGGATCGGCCCGCGGTGCCGGCGCCTGCTCGAGCCGCCGTTCGTCCTAACGCTGCGCGACAGCTTGTCGGTGCCCGATGGCGATCGCAGCGTGTCGCCGTACGAGTTGGCGGGCGAGTCCCAAGAGAAGACGCGGCTCGAGGCCGCGCTGCTCCACGGCGACCTCACGCCCTACACGGCGCGCGACGGCGAGCTCGAGCAGGTGCGCGCGTGTCTCGACGACGCGTGCGCGGGCGAGGGGCGGTTCGTGATCGTGGTTGGCGAGGCGGGCATGGGGAAGAGCCGGCTGCTGCACGAGCTGCTGCCGGTGGTGCAGGACATGGACGTCACGCTGCTGCGCGGACGGTGCCTGTCGTACGGCGCGTCCACGGCCTACCTGCCGTTCATCGACGTGGTGCGCGACGCGTTAGGCGTGGCGGCGCACGGCCCCGAGATGCCGGCCGCGGCGCTCGCCCGCATCCGCGCGGCGATGCCGGAGCTCGATGAGTTTCTCCCGCTCTATCTGCATCTGCTCGCGGTGCCGGGCACCGAGCCGCGCATCGCGCCGCACCTGCAAGGCGAGAAGTTCCGGGTCAACGCGCAGGAAGCGATTGCGGCGCTGCTCACGGTCACGAGCCGCCAGCGTCCCACCGTGCTGCTGCTCGAGGATTGGCACTGGGTGGACGGCGCGTCGCACGCGGTGCTGGCGCAGATCACCGAGCTGGCGGCGCGCTACCCGTTGCTGGTGGTCGTCACGTGCCGGCCGGGCTACGTGTCCGATTGGGGCACGGTCGCGCCTAACTTAACGATCACCCTGGCGCCGCTCGGCGAGTCCTCCACCGCCGATCTCCTGCGGGCGGTGCTGCGGGCGCGGCACGTGCCCGATCCGTTAGTCACGCGGCTCCACGAGCGGACGGGCGGCAATCCGTTCTTCCTCGAGGAAATCTGCCAGGACCTTCAGGAAGACGGCGTGCTGCGCGTGGCCGATGGCACGGTGGAGATCACGGGGGCGATCGACGCGCTTCGCCTGCCGGGTACGGTGCAGGCCGTGATCCGCGCGCGGCTCGACCGGCTCGACGCGTCATCGCGCGAGACGCTGCTCGTGGCATCTGTCGTTGGGCGCGAGTTCGGACGCGACGTGCTCGAGCGCACGCTCGACGATGCGAGCCGCCTCGGCGCGGCGATTCGCTCGCTCAAAGCGGCCGGCTTGATCGAGCAGACGGGCGTCGCGCCGCGCGCCACGTACCGGTTTCGCCACGTGCTCATGCAGGAGGCGGCGTACGCGACCCTGCTCGAGCACAGCCGGCGCGCCCTGCACGGGCGCGTCGGGGCGGCGATCGAAGGCGACGGCCACGCGGTGCAGGACGATCAGTTCGAGCGGCTCGCCCAACACTTCGAGCGCGCGGGACTGTGGGACAAAGCCGTGCACTACGCGGTGCTCGCGGCCGAGCGTGCCACCGCGTTGGCCGATTTCGCCGAGGCGATGCAGATGCTGGAGCGGGCCCGCGCGTGGCTGGCGCGCATGCCCGACACCGTTGCGCGCCGCCGGCTCGCCGTGGATCTGCTGCTGCGGCAGGAACGGTTAGGCGAAACGCTGGGCCTGCGCGATCGCCAGCAGCGGCTCATCGACGAAATGATGACGCTGCTGCGCGGCGGCGGCGACGACGCGCAGCGCGCCGAGGTGTCGTTGCGCCAGGGCGACCTGCACACGCTCATGCGGCGCTTCGACGCGGCGGACGATGCGCTCCAACAGTGCGTCGCCTTGCGCCGCGAGCTCGGCGACGCGGTTGGCGTTAGGCACGCGCTGCGCAGTCTCGGCCTTCTGCGCTGGCACCAGGGCCGCGACGAAGACGCGCTCGCGTGCATCGAAGAAGCGCTGGCGATCGACCGCGAGCGCGGCGACGCCGTCGCCGTGGTGGGCGACCTGTCGAACCTCGGCTACGTGCTCAAGGGGATGGGGTACTTCGAGAGCGCGGAAGAACGGCTGCTCGAGGGCATCGACCTGTCCGAGCGCATCCTCGCCGGCGACTCGGACGCGTCGGCGAAGGGCGAAGCGGCGGTGAAGCAGCACTACCTGGTGCACAATCTGGCCAACGTGTATCGCCAGTTAGGCCAAAGCGACCGGGCGCTCGAGCTCATGCGCCGCGCCACCGAGCGCGCGGGAGGCGAGCGGCTGCCGATCCAGCTCTCGTACCACTACACGTCCATCGCGCATCTGTGCCTGGTGGCCGGCCGCATCGAGGAGAGCCTCGAGCACTATCGCGCGGCCATCGATTTCACGCGCCGCGCCAACTTCGTGCCCGGGTTGTCGCTGTCGCTCCGCATGCTCGGCGAGGTGCTGTCGACCCTCGGCCGCCGCGCCGAGGCGTTGCCGCTGCTCGAGGAGGCGGCGCATCTTTTCGCCCAACTGGGAAACCGGACCAGCCAGGCCGAGCTCTGGGAAGACATCGCGCGGGTGCACGAGGCCGAGCACCGCGATCCGGAGGCGCTGTCGGCGTGGGGACGCGCACGCGTGCTCAGGCGCGAGATCCACGACGTCGCCGGCGAGCTCACGGCCGCCGAAGGCCTGGGCCGCGTCACGCGGCGGCACGTCGCCGAGGCGTCGCTGGCCCTGCCGCACTACCACGATGCGGCGGCGATGGCGGCGTCGTTAGGCGAACGCCGTACCGAGGGCCGCCTGCGCAACATCATCGGGATTCTGGAGTTC
>DATNAM010000096.1:0-27713 GCA_035572595.1 Gemmatimonadaceae bacterium | reverse complement strand
GGCGCCGCGAATGATCAACAGCTCTTCGGGCATAACCCGTGAAAAGTGAGCGTCGGCGGGCCGCGTTACAAGCGCCCGGTCATGGGACCGCGCGCGGGCGGCGGGCGGCTATTCCTCGCGGAGCGCTTCGGTGGGATCGGTTCGGACCGCCCGCCAGGCCGGCACCAAGGTGGCAATGAGCGCCGTGCCCGCGAGAACGAGCGTCGCCCCGGCGAGCGTGCGCAGGTCCTGCGGGGCCACGCCATAGAGGAGCGAGCCCACGAATCGCGTGCCGGCGAACGAGAGCGCCGCGCCGATGACCACGCCGGCGAGCACAAGGCGGCCGGCGTCGCCGACGATGAGTCGCACGACGTCTCTCCATGCGGCGCCGAGCGCCATACGAATCCCGATCTCGTTGCGGCGGCGGGCGACGTCGTAGGCGAGTGTGCCGTAGAGTCCGACGACGGCAAGCACGAGCGCGAGGGCGCCAAAGAAACTGGACAGTGTGGCCAACAGCCGCGGCCGTGCGAGGGTCGCATCGACTTGCGACGAGAGCGCGTGTGCCTCGATCTCGATGGCGGGGCTCACGCGGCCTATGGCGTCGCGGACCGCCGGAACGATGCTCGGCGCAAGCAGATCGGTGCGCACCTCGTAGTTCCACTCGGCCCATCCCTGCAGGCCGGCCTTTGAGCCTAACGGAAGGTACACCATCGCCGAGGAAGTCTCGTCGAGCGATCGATACTTGCTGTCGCCCACGACGCCGATGATGCGGAAGGGAGGCGATGCCGTGTCGCCGACGGGCGTGCGGAACGTGCGGCCTAACGGATTGTCGACTCCGAAGAAGCGGCGCGCCATGGTGCGCGACACGATCACTACCGCGTCGGACCTCGCGCCGTCGGCCGGCGTGAACGCGCGCCCGGCGAGGAGCGGCGTCCCCATCGTCGCGAAGTAGTCGTCGCTCACCTGGTTGAAGAACGACAACGAATCTTCCGGGTCGTGCGCGGTGAAGCCGGGCACGAGGACGTACTCGTTCCAGCCGGCGCCGCTCATCGCGGTAAACGCCGATTGACTCACGCTTCGCACACCGGGAATGGCGCGCAGTCCGTCGAGCACCCCGCGCGCCATGGCCGGAATGCGTCCCGTGTCCGGCGTCGCGCGAGACAGATCGGCTTCCACGAGCACAATGCCATCGCGCCGGAAGCCCGGGTCCACCGACGCGAGATTGCGGAAGCTCGTGAGCAGGAGGCCGGCGCTCGTCACCAGAGCGAGCGACAGCGCGAGCTGGGCCGCGACGAGCGGACGGCTCATGCGATGGCGACGAGTCCCGGCCAGTCCACGGCCTCCGCTCTTCAACAAGGCATGCGCATCGACGCGCGTAGCGCGCCACGCGGGCATGAGCCCGAACAAAACGGCCGTGACTAACGCAGCGCCGATGGTGAAGCCGAAGACGCGCCAATCGAACGACAGGTCGAGCGCCGCCGGCTGGCGGCGCGTGGAGATCCAGGACACGATCAGGAGATCCGCCCACCGCGCGAAGAGCACGCCTAACGCGGCGCCAGCGAGCGCGAGCAGCACGCACTCGGTGAGCAGCTGGCGCACGACGCGCGCGCGGCCCGCACCGAGGGAAACCCGGATGGCAATCTCACGCTGGCGCGCCGCGCCTCGCGCGAGCAGCAGGTTGGCGATGTTGACGCAGGCAATGATGAGCACCAGCACGACAGCGGCCATGAGCAGCCACAGCGGCTTGTCGTATTCCTGGCGCAAGTCGGAAAAGCCGGACGCGGCGGATCTGACACCGAACGATCGTCCGAGATATTCGGCCTGCTGGACGTGGGACCACCGTTGCGGCAGCGTGGCTTCCGTGATGCCCGGCGCCGCCGCGGCGAGCCTCGCACTCACCGCATCCAGCGTTAGGCCGGGCGCGGCACGACCGACAATCTGCAGATACCAGCGCGATCGTTGGTCGAGCGTGCCGGGCCCCACGAGCAGGTCTTCCGTGCACAGCGGGATGAACACGTCTGCCTTCCGTCCCACCTCGATACCGAAGAAGCGCGGATCGGAGACGCCGACGATCTCCATGGGATGCCCGTCGAGTGAGAGCGTACGACCCACGGCGGCCGCCGCCCCTCCGAGCTCGCGCGACGCGAAGCCGCCGCTCACGACGGCGACGCCGCCGCATCCGCGCACGTCGTCGCCGGTGCCGAGCAGGCGGCCGGCGATGGCTCGCACGCCGAGCACGTCGAAGAAGGCGCCGCTCACGATCGCGCCATTGGCGTGACGGACGAGTCCACCGTTGGACAGGTCGAACGTATGGCTGTTATACGCGAACACGCCGGTGAAGACGTGCGTGTGATCGCGAATCTGCTCCCAGATGGGATTGGTGAAATCGACGTCGGCGCTCGGCGACGGTCCAGGGTGCTTCGGGTCGCGCGGCTCGACCATCATGAGCTGCGCCGGATCGCGGACCGGGAGCGCGCGCAGAATGACGGCGTCGGCGAGGGAGAAGATGGCCGTATTGGCGCCCAAGCCTAACGCAAGAGACAGCACGGCGACGGCGGTGAAGCCCGGATGCGCGATGAGCGTCCGGGCGGCATAGCGGACGTCGGCCAACACCGACTCGAGCCACAGCATCACATCGCGGTCGTGCGTGCGCTCCGTGAGCATAGTGCGGTTGCCGAAGCGGCGGCGCGCCTCGAGCGCTGCCTCGCCGATGCTCATGCCGGACGCCGCGAGGTCGTCGGCCCGCTCGGCCAGATGGAAGGCGAGCTCGCGATCGAGATCCCGCGACAGCGAGCGCGGACGCAGCGTGTTGGCAAGCCGGTGCAACCAGGACATGGAACGCTCCAGCCGCGAACGAGGCGCGCCGCGGCGGTGGCGGGTTCGGTTAGGCGAAGCGGAGCACGCGGTTGACGCCGTCCGTCAGGCGCACCCAGCTCTCCTGCTCCTGCGCGAGCTGGCGGCGCCCGGCGGCGGTGATGGCGTAGAAGCGCGCCTGACGATTCTTCTCGGTGGTGCCCCAGCGCCCGCGGATCCATCCCGCCTGCTCCATCCGGTGCAGCGCCGGATAGAGCGAGCCCTCCTCGACGCGCAGCGTGTCGGCCGAGCCGCGCTGGATGTGCTGCGTGATGGCGTAGCCGTGCAGCGCGCCACGCACGTCGAGGCTGCGGAGCACGAGGAGGTCGATGGTTCCCTGCAAGACGTCGCTCTTGGAGCGGGCCATGATTTACCTAACCTGCTAGGCGTAGATGTCTATGTGAAGATACGGCCTCGGCCGATACCGTCAAGAGAGCGGTCGACGAGCGCTGGCCGCGGCGGGCCGACCGCTGCTATCTCGTTTGCGGATCGCGGGTTCGATCGTCCATATGCGGACGTCAGACCGGGTCTCGAGGGCTGGAGATGAGAGCCGGCCGGCCGTATAGATTCTCTCGGGCTCGAGTCTCGCCCGCCGTCCTACCGCCATCCTCCGTGAAACCCGAATGTCGCAGTCGGACGCCCTGGTCGTCTTGACCACCGTCTCGAGCGCCGAAGACGCGGTCACCCTCATCCGCGCGCTCCTCGATCGCCGCCTCATCGCGTGCGGCACGCTGTTGCCCGGCGCCCGCTCACTCTATCGGTGGGACGGAAAAGTGGCCGACGAACACGAGGTGGTGGTGATCCTCAAGACCGCGGCCAACCGGATCGAGGCGCTCGAGGACGCGTTCGGCGAGCTCCATCCATATAAGCTGCCCGAGTTGCTGGCGCTGCCGGTGACTGCCGGACTCGACCGTTACCTGGCGTGGATCGGCCAGGAGACGTCGCTCTCGCTCGCGTGATGTCCTCCGGCGACAAGACGGCCGCGGCCGAGCACGCGATCGAGGTCCAGGTGGAGGATCTCGCGTTCGCGTCGGCGGATGCGATCGCGTGGCCGGTGACCGACGCGCTCCGCGCGACGACGCCGCTCCTCCGCCGCATGGAGGAAGCCGGCGGCGCGCGCCTCCGGTCGCAGCTGGCGATCCAGGATCCGCTGCCCGTGGGATCGGCGGTGGTGACGGGAGCGGGCGCGCTGCCGGTGGAGCTCCTGGTGAGCGCCGTGATCTCGAGCGCCACGGAGCCGGTGTCGGAGAGCGGCGTTAGGCGCGCGCTCCTGAGCGCGCTGCAGCGAGCGGCCGACTGGCAGATCGAGCACCTGGCCTGCGCGCCGTTTGGGTTAGGCGCGGGCAATCTGGATCTCGAGGCGAGCGCCGAGTTGATGGCCTCCGTGATCGCGCCGCACGCGGCGCGGGCGCGGTATCCGTCGCGCGTGACGATCATCGTCGAGTCGTCGCTCGAGCACGACGTGTTTCGCGCCGCGTTGGCGCGGGCGGCGCGGTGATGCGCCCGCGCACGGCGGCCGCGGCGGCGATCCTGGTGTTGTGGGCGGGCGGCCTGGCGACGCTCGCGCGGCGCCAGTTCTCGGGCGGCGAAGCGGCGCGGCTCGAGCGCGCGGCGCTCTTCGTGTCCCCCGGCGCCGACTACTACGCGGTGTCCGACGGCGAGAAGCAGATCGGCTTCGCGTCGTCGACCATCGACACGACGCAGACGCGCGTCCGCATCTCCGATTTCGTGGTGGCGGACGTGAACGGCGGCGCGCGCTTCTCGGCCCGACTGCAAGTGTCGCTCACGCGCGCGCTGAGGCTCACCGGTTTCTGCTACGAGTTAGGCGCGGACGCGGGGCCTTACCGCGCCTGCGGCACGGTGGTGAGCGACACGCTGCTGTCGCTCAGCATCGCCGGGAAGAACACGCCGCGCATCAAGCGGCGCATCAAATTGTCGGCACCGCTCTTCCTGCCGACCATGGTGCCGATGATCATCGCGCTGGGCGAGCAGCCCAAGGTCGGACAGCATTTCACGTACGAAGTGTTCGATCCGGCCACGGACTCGTCGGCGCTGACGACGATCGCGGTGACGGCGGAATCGCTGTTCGTGCTGCCCGACAGCGCGTCGTTCGACGTCGCGGGACAGAAATGGATTCCGGCGCACCAGGATTCGGTGCACGCGTGGCGGATCGAAGAGCAGAACGGCGGCCGCCTAACGGGATGGATCGACGAGAGCGGCCGGATGGTGCAGGCCGATCCGATGACCGGGATGCAGATGCGGCGCACGGCATACGAGCTGGCCTACAGCAATTGGGTGCGCGGAACGCCGCGCGACGCGCGCGCGAGGCGCGCGGGATCCCCTCCTCCACTTTCGACTCCATGATCCAGCTGCACGGACTCACGAAGCGATACGGCGCCTTCACCGCCGTGGACGCGCTCGACCTCGACGTCCCGGCCGGCGAACTGTTCGGGTTCCTCGGGCCTAACGGAGCGGGCAAGACCACCACGCTCCGGATGATCGCCGGGATCCTGCGCCCGACGAGCGGCACGGTGCGCATCGGCGGCATCGACGTCAACGCCAAGCCGGCGGCGGCCAAGGCGAAGCTGGGCTACATCCCCGACCGCCCCTTCATCTACGAAAAACTGAGCGGCGCCGAGTTCCTGCGGTTCGTGGCCGGGCTCTACAGCCAGCAGGGTCCGTCGATCGAGCGGCGCATGGACGAGCTCCTGGCGCTGTTCGATCTCACCGAGTGGAAGAACGAGCTCGTCGAGAGCTACAGCCACGGCATGCGGCAAAAGCTCATCATTTCCAGCGCGTTTCTGCATCGGCCCGACGTGATCGTGGTGGACGAGCCGATGGTGGGCCTCGATCCGAAAGCGGCGCGCATCCTCAAGGATCTGTTCAAGGAGTACACGCGGCGCGGCCACACCATCCTCATGTCCACGCACACGCTCGAGGTGGCGGAAGACGTGTGCGACCGCATCGCGATCATCCAGGGCGGCAAGATTCGCGCGTCGGGCACGGTAACCGAGCTCGTGGCGACGGCCGAAGCATCGGGCCTTCGCGGACTCGAGGGCTACTTCCTGCAGCTGACCGGCGAGCGTGCGGCGCGCGAGTTGGTCGAGGTGCTCGATGCCTAACGACGTCGCCGGGCCGGCGGGGCTGCCGGCGCCGTCGTTGGCGCACGTGCTGTCGCCCAAGCTGCGCACGGTGCGCAACCGGTCGCGCACGCCCGACACCGAACGCAGCTCGGCCTGGCGGTGGGTGATGCTCACCGTCATCGGCGCGATGTTCTGGGCGGGCGTGATGCTGGTGTTGGTGCGCATGCTCCGCTACTTCAAGAACACGCCCGAAATCGGCGCGCTGCTGGCGGGCAAGCTGTTGGGCCTGGTGTTCCTGAGCTTCTTCGCCATTCTGCTGCTGTCCAACATCATCACCGCGCTGTCGAGCTATTTCCTCGCGCGAGACCTCGACATGCTGGTGTCCTCGCCCGTCGATTGGCTCACGCTCTACAGCGCCAAGCTGCTCGAGACGCTGGTGCACTCGAGCTGGATGGTGGTGTTGATGGCGGTGCCAATTCTGGCCGCATATGGCTACGTCTACTCGGGTGGCGCGGGCTTCGTGCTGCTTGCGTTAGGCACGACCCTGCCATATCTGATCATCCCGGCGGCCATCGGCGCCGCGCTGACGCTGGTGCTGGTGAACGTGTTCCCCGCGCGGCGGACGCGCGACTTGTTGAGCGTCATCGCGGTGCTGGCGGTCGGCGGGCTGGTGCTGTTGTTCCGGCTGCTCCGCCCCGAGCAGTTGGCGCGGCCCGAAGGTCTGCGGTCGCTCGTCGACTTCATCGCGTTGCTCCGCACGCCCACCTCGCCGTTCCTGCCGAGCGATTGGGTGCAGCGCGCGATCATGAGCTCGCTCACCGACCGGCTCGATGTGCTGCCGCTCTACCTCCTGTGGAGCACGGCCGCGTCGGCGGTGGTGCTGGGCGCGATGCTCCACCGCACGCTCTACGCCGGCGGATTCTCCAAGGCCCAGGAGAGCGCGCAGCAATGGGCGCGCGCCAACACGCTCACGCGCCTCGGCCGGTGGGTGCTGTCTCCGTTAGGCATTCTCCGCCGCGAGCTGGTGTGCAAGGAAGTGCGGGTGTTCTTCCGCGATACCACCCAGTGGTCGCAGCTCATCCTGCTGGCGGTGCTGGTGGTGGTGTACGTGTTCAACGTCAAGTTTCTGCCGCTGCGCGGACAGGGCATCGGCTTCCTGCTCGTGAACGTGGTGCCGTTCCTGAATCTCGGACTGTCGGGGTTCGTGCTGGCGTCGATCGCGGCGCGATTCATCTTTCCGGCGGTGAGCGTCGAGGGACGCACGCTGTGGCTGCTCAAGTCGAGCCCGCTGCCGATGCGCGAGCTCTTGTGGTCCAAGTACTGGACCGGCACGCTGCCGCTCCTCTGCCTGGCGCTCCTCATCGTCGGCGTCACCGACGCGATGCTCCAGGTGAGCCCGTTCATCTTTGCGGTGTCGGTGTTCTCGATCACGTTCCTCACGTTCGCCGTCGCCGGCCTGGCGCTCGGGTTAGGCGCGATCTTCCCGCGGTACGAGTCGGAGAGCGCGGCCCAGATCCCGACGTCGTTCGGCGGGCTGGTGTTCATGTTGTCGTCGGCGGCGTTGATCGGGGCCGTGGTGCTGCTCGAGGCGCGGCCGGTTTACTCGTACCTGAGCCAGGAAGCCTTCGGCACGGTGGCCGATCCGACGGACATGGTGATCGGATTCTCGCTGGCCCTCGCCGTCTGCCTGGCGGGCACGTTCGTGCCGCTCACCGTAGCGGTACGGCGGTTGGAGCGGTTGGAGCTGTAACGGCCGGGGCGCGCGCGACGGCGCAGCGTTAGGCAGCGAGTCAGGCGGCGAGCGTGGCGCCGCAGGCCGGACAGTACCGCGCGCCCGGTTCGGTGACGCTCGCGCCGCAGCGCGCGCACTCCCCCGCCAGAAACCTGCCGCACGTGGAGCAGTAGAGCGCGTCGGCTTCGGGCCGCGGCCCGCACGTGGCACACGACCGGTGCGGCGCGCGATACGCCAGAATCATCGCTTCGACCTCGGCGTCGCTCACGCCGGCCGGCGTGGCGTCCTCGGCCCGGAGCGCGGCGAGCGCTTCACGCGTGTACGCGGTTTTGAGCGCGGCGTAATCGGCATCGGAGAGCTTGCCGGTTTCGCGATCGAACTCCACTTCGCGCAGCGCGGCAATCGCCTCGGCCGAGGTGCCCCGCTCGGCCTCGGGCACCGGCGCGGGCGCGGGCATCGCACGCGGCGCGACGAAGAGCGGAACGAGCACGAACGCGAGGGCGGCGAGGGCGAGCACCGTCCCCAGAATCAGTGGGATCATGCGTCGTCGTGCCGCACCAGTTTGTCGAGGCGGCTCAGCTCATCGGGCGTCGCGTTCATCGGGAGCGTGCTGACCGACTCCGGCTCGGCGGCCGGCTGGCGCCACCGCCTGATGAGCGCGATCACGAGCGCCGTGCCGCCGCCTAACGCAACAAACGGCATCACCCACGCCGTGAGGTCGAAGCCGCGCTGCTCGGGTTCCATCAACACCCGCTCGCCGTACACGTTCACGAACGCGTTGATGATTTCCTGCGCCGAATAGCCGCCGGCGACGAGCGCCATCACGTCGTGGTGCATGGGCGGCGACACCTGGCAACTAAAATCCGTGGTGCGGCACGTGAACACATCCAGCGTGCAGCCGCACTGGCAATGGATCTTGTGCTCCAGCGCGTCGCGTTGGGCATCGGTCATGGACGGACCGGTGCCGCGCGACGGCAGGTGCACCGGCCGGTACCGCGCTTCGTCCATCGGCACGTTGGCCGTGCCCGTGTTCACGCCCTGCACCGCTTGCTGCGCATCGAGCACGCGCGCAAACGACGCGGTGGCGAGGCCTGCGCCTAACGCTGACAGAAACCCGCGGCGCGTGGGCATCAGGCCGCTCCGGTGCCGGCGTCCACCAGGCCGGGCGCCAACGGCGCCACGTACCCGGCCTGCGGCCGGCGACGATCCGCCTGCGGCCACATCACGATGAGCCCGCCTAACGCAACGATCATCCCGCCGTACCACACCCACCACACGAGCGGATTGAAGGTGATGCGCATTTCCGCCGTGTCTTCGCCGATGACACCGGCCAACACGGTATACACGTCTTCGTGCGGCTTGTCGAGAATGCCGACCTCGGTCGCCGGCTCGAACGTCGGATTGCCCTGGCTGTCGATGTATTGGCGTTTCTCGCTCTTGATCATGCCTACGAACTTTCCGTTGCGTCGCGCCTCGAGCAGCACGGCCGTCGTGTGGCGATTGAGCTCATCGTAGTCCGAAACGCCCTGGCTCACGAAGGTCCAGTGATCGCCGAAGCCATCCACCGCCGAGAACGTCTGCCCCGCGCGAAGCGTGACATCGAATTCCTTCTTGAACGCGAGGCCGGCAAACGCCGCGAACAACACGACCACGCCGATGTGCACGATGTAGCCGCCGTATCGGCGCCTGTTGCGCGCGATGAGCCGGAACAGCGCCACGATGTAGCTCTCGCCATACATCCGGTGGCGCGCCGACATGCCCTTCTGAAATTCCTGGATGATCGTGCCGAGCACGAACCCGCCGATCGCGTACGCGAGCACCGAGTAGAACGCGCGCATGCCGAACGCGAGGAGCGCCACGCCGACGAGCACGCCGCACACCACCGGCCCCGTGAACTGGCGCCGCAGATTCCTGACGGACGCACGCCGCCACGCGATGAGCGGACCGATGCCCGTGAGCAGGAGCAGGCCTAACCCGAGCGGGATGTTCACCTTGTTGAAGAACGGCGGCCCCACGGTGACCTTGGTGCCCTGCACGGCTTCGCTCAAGATCGGATACAGCGTGCCCCACAGAATGGCGAACGCGACGCCGCACAACAGCAGATTGTTGAACAGAAACGCCGATTCGCGGCTCACGATACTCTCGAGCTCGGCGTTGGCTTTGAGATCGGACAACCGCGTCGTGACCAGATACGCGGTCACGCTCACCGCGAGGATCAAGAAGCCGAGGAACCAGTAGCCTACCGACGACTGCGAGAACGCGTGCACGCTCGAGATCACGCCGCTGCGCGTGATGAACGTCCCGAAGATGGACAACAGGAACGCCGACACGACTAACGTGACGTTCCATTTGCGCAGCATACCGCGCTTTTCCTGCACCATTATTGAATGCAGAAACGCCGTATTGATGAGCCACGGCAAAAACGATGCGTTCTCGACCGGATCCCAGGCCCAGTAGCCCCCCCATCCGAGCTCGACGTACGCCCACCACATGCCGAGCACGATGCCCACGGTATTGAAGAACCACGAGAGCAGCACCCAACGTCGTACGGAGCTCAACCACTCGGCGTTCAAGCGGCGGGTGATGAGCGCGCCCACGGCGAACGCGAACGGAATTGCGGTGGCGATGTAGCCGAGGTACAAGTTAGGCGGATGGGCCGCCATGCCGGGGTTCTGCAGTTGCGGATTGAGACCGCGGCCGTCCGGCGGAATCCAGTCGAGGCGCGTGTACGGATTCGCGCCGAAGCACAGCGTGAGGATGAAGAAGAGCGCGATCGCGGACAGCGTCGGCACCACCCACGGCATGAGCTCGCGATTGCTCTTGCGTCCGGTGTAGACCGCGATCGACGAATAGATGGACAGAATGAGCGCCCAGAAGAGCAGCGATCCTTCCTGTCCCGCCCAGAACGCCGTGAACTTGTACACCGACGGCAGATTCGCGCTGGTATACGCGGCGACGAATTTGAACGAGAAGTCCGACGTTAGGAGCGCCGTCCACAGACCGACGGACGCGAGCACCACGAACGCGCACGTGGCGTAGAGCGCGCGGCGCGCGCTCGCGATGAGCTCCGGCCGCCGCGTGTATGCCCCCGCAAACCCCGCCGTCGTTCCCCAGGCCGCCATGAGCAACGCGACCCACAGCGACAACTCGCCAATGAGAATCACGTGCGGACCGTCGCCGGAGCAGCCGAGCGATACCCGGGCGTGGTCTTGTATTTGGGCGGCGCGTTCTCGTAGCGCGACGCGCACTTGGCGAGCACTGTGGTCGCGCGGAACGTGCCGTCCTGCGCCAAGCGTCCGTCCATGACGACGTCTACGGAATCGGTGAACGTGTCGGGCGCGAGCCCGTGGAAGCTCACCGGATACGTCTTGTCGCCATCGGTGACGCGGAACGTCATGTCGCGGCCACCGGGGGCGCGCACCACCGAACCGGGCACCACGCGCGCGCCGACTTTCACGCCGGTGCCATAGAACGATGGATCCTGGGAGACCCTGGCCGCGAGCTCGGTGGGCGTGAGGTAGTACGTGCCCGTCTGCGCGATCGCGCTCGTCATGAGGTAGGCGGCGACGCCCAGGATCACCACGCCGCCTAACAGAAACTTGGTCCGCGGTTTCAACGCCATACCCTTCGCTTCCTCTCTCCCGACACCCCCGTGCTACGGGGTGGCACGTGAGCGCGCGGCTTCGTCCCGCACGCGCGACATGATCCTCTCGAGCTCTGCTTCCGCTTGCGCCCGCTCCTCGACGCTCCATGCCGCCGTTCGGCGGCTCAGGTCCCGCACCCGCTGCAGCATCTCGTTGACGAGCGACCGGAGCGCCACGTTGGTTCGACGCTCGGTGATCGGCGGTTCGGCACTGGTCGTTTTGCTCGCGGCATCGCTCATGGCAACAGCTCCAGGCTGTGGCGGGCGTCGGCCCAGCATCGGCGCGACCCACCCAATATATCGAATGACAGGCGGCGGATGTGACATGGGGTGAATCAGCGCGCGTGCGAGAGGAACGCCGCCCCCGCCGCCGTGCCGGCCGCATCCCACGTGAGATCGCGCAGCGAAAACCCCTCGCCGGTTCGCGTGTCGTGCAGCTCTTTGGCGAGCCCGACACTCACCGCGATCCCGGCCGCACTCACGATCGCGTCGTGGTGGCTCACCCGCGCGCCGCGCAGTGCGCTGTAGCTCGCGCTCTCGATGAACGCCGACATGAAAAAGTGCTTGAGCTTGTCAGGGGCCAACCATTTGTCGCCGGCCTGATGTCCCGCGCCCAACGAGAGCGAGAGTGCCAGGACGAGGCCGCGCATCAGCCGTTGTCCCGTGCCCAGGCGAGCGCCCCGCGAACGGCCCGCGCCCAACCCTGCGCGCCCTGGGCCGCCGAGCTCGCGCCCGTCCCCGGGTGAAACGCGCGGAACTCGCGCGTTTTCAAGAACGCCTGCGGGGTGGACCACACGCCCATGGACACGCCGGCCAGCCCGGCTGCGCCTAACGCAGTCGTCTCCACCATGCCGGGCCGTTCGACCGGGACGCCGAGGACGTCGGCCTGGAACTGCATCAGCCACGCGTTTTCCGTCGCGCCGCCATCCACGCGCAGCCGCTCGAACGGCGCGCCGCTCCGCTCGCGCATGAGGGTGAGCACGTCGGCGGTCGCGTACGCCATCGCCTCGAGCGCCGCGCGCACGAGGTGCGCGCGCGTGGTGCCGCGCGTGAGACCGACGATCGTGCCGCGCGCCGCCGGCTCCCAATACGGCGCGCCTAACCCGACCAGCGCCGGCACGAAATACACGCCGCCCGTCGACTCGACGGACGCCGCCATCCGTTCCGTGTCCGACGCGCGCTCGATGATGCCTAACCCATCGCGCAGCCACTGCACCGCCGCGCCGGCGATGAAGATGGCACCCTCGAGCGCGTACGCGGGCGCGCCCGCCGCGTCGCACGCGACGGTAGCCAGCAGCCCACCACCTGCTTTCGCGCGCTCGGGACCGGTGTTGAGCAACAGGAACGCGCCGGTGCCGTAGGTGTTCTTCCCTTCTCCGGCGCGCCAGCATCCCTGTCCATACAGTGCCGCCTGCTGATCGCCCGCCACGCCATGAATCGGAATCGCGGTGCCCAGGTGCTCGCGCCTCGCCACGCCGAAGGACGCGCTCGATGGCCGCACGTCGGGCAGGATCTCGCGCGGCACGCCGAAGAGGCGGCAGAGATCGTCGCTCCAATCGAGCGTCGCGATGTCGAACAGCATCGTGCGCGACGCGTTCGTCGGATCCGTCGCGTGCACGTCGCGCCCGGTGAGATTCCAGATCAGCCACGAGTCGACCGTACCAACCGCGAGCGCGCCGCGCGCTGCACGCCGCGCGATCCCCTCCTGCGACAACATCCACTCGAGCTTGGTCGCCGAGAAATATGGGTCGATCACGAGTCCAGTTCGCTCGGCGATCGCGTCGGCCTCGCCCGCCAACTCGGCGCAGCGCGATGCCGTGCGCCGATCCTGCCACACGATCGCGCGCCCCACCGGCTCACCCGTGGCGCGATCCCACATTACCACGGTCTCGCGCTGATTGGTGATGCCGATGACGTCGGGCGTGACGTTCGCGTCCTGCATGGCGCGCCGCGCGGCGTCGAGCGTGCAGTGCAGGAGATCGCGTGGATCGTGCTCCACCCAGCCGGGCTCGGGAAAGTGCTGCGGAATTTCGCGGTAGCCGCGCCCAACGACGCGACCGCTCTCGTCGATCACGAGACAGGTCGATCCGGTGGTGCCTTGATCGATCGCCAGGACGTGCTTCATGGAGCGCAGAACCGGTAGGGCGGCCTGTGCACGGCGCGATCGCTCACGATCGCGGTGATGAGCGACGCCGGGGTGACGTCGAACGCGGGATTGTCGACGGGCACCTCGTTAGGCACGATGGCGCGGCCGGCGACGTGCGCGACTTCGTCGCGACCCCGCTGCTCGATCGGAATTCCGGCGCCCGTCGCGACCGCGGGATCGAACGTCGACCATGGCGCCGCCACATAAAATGGAATGCCGTGATGCCGCGCGGCGATCGCGAGCGCGTAGGTGCCGATCTTGTTCGCGACGTCGCCGTTGGCGGCGATGCGATCGGCGCCCACGATCACCAGGTCCACGCGGCCCTCGCGCATCGCGTTGGCCGCGGACCCATCGGTGATGACGCGCACCGGCACGCCCGACCGCGACAGTTCCCACGCCGTGAGGCGGGCGCCCTGCAACAGCGGCCGCGTCTCGCACGCCAACACCGACACGCGCAGCCCGCGCTCGGCGGCCACGTAGATCGGCGCGAGCGCGGTGCCGATGCCGGTGGTGGCAAGCGCCCCGGCGTTGCAGTGCGTGAGGACGCGCGCGCCGTCGGCGAGCAGCGATACGCCTAACGCACCGATGCGGTCGCACATCGCGATGTCGTCCGCGAGGAGCGCCGTCGCCTTGGCGCGCATCGCGGCCAGCGCGTCCGCGGGCGATGCCGCGGGTACCGTGGCGACGGCGGCAACCGCGTTCACCGCCCACGCCAGGTTGGCGGCCGTGGGACGGGTTTGGACGATGCGGTGCGCATGCACTGCGGTGCGTGCGCGCAATGCGTCCAACGTATCATCGCCGAAGCTCGCCAGCGACGCGACCAGCCCCATGGCCCCGGCGATCCCGATCGCGGGCGCTCCGCGCACGGCGAGCGTCGCGATCGCGGTGCAGACCTCGTCGAGGGTCTCGAGGTCGCGCTCGACGAACCGTGCCGGGAGCACGGTCTGGTCAATGATGCGGACCGCGTTGCGATCGGACGCCCAGCGGACGGCCTGGATGGGATGCACGGCGTAAACGTACCGCACGGCGGCGAGGCGCGGAACACACCGGCGTCGGGCGCAGGGTCGGGCGGTGCGCATTACATTTGTCGTGCGCGCCTTGGGGGCGCCGTGAGGCCGCCCGTCTTTCACTTCAGCGCTTTGATCCATGTCCTTTCAGAACCTCGCCTTCGACGTCCACGACCGCGTCGCGACCATTCGGGTGAACCGGCCCGACAAGCTCAACGCCCTGAACGATGAGACCATCGCCGAGCTCGACGAGGCGTTCGCGCTCGTGGAGCGGCGCGAGGACATCGCGGGTGTCCTGCTCACGGGCGCGGGGGCCAAGGCCTTCGTCGCCGGCGCCGACATCGCCGAGCTCTCCAGGCAGGGGCCGACCGATGGCCGGGCGCGGGCGATGCGCGGCCAGGCGGTGTTCCTGCGCATCGAGCGGTGCCCCAAGCCGGTGATCGCGGCGCTCAACGGTTTTGCGTTAGGCGGAGGCTGCGAGTTGGCGATGGCGTGTCACATCCGCATTGCCGCCGACACGGCCAAGCTGGGCCAGCCGGAGCTCAAGTTGGGCATCCTTCCCGGCTACGGCGGCACGCAACGGCTGGTGCGGCTCGTGGGCAAGGGGCGCGCGCTGCAGCTGCTGCTCACGGCGGAGATGGTCGACGCGGCGGAAGCCCACCGCATGGGCCTCGTGAACAAGGTCGTGCCGGGGGCGGAGCTCCTCGCCGAAGCCGAGCGAATGCTGCGGCATATCATCGCGTTCGGTCCGCTGGCGGTGGCGTTGTGCATCGAAGCCGTCAATCGCGGCGACGATCTCGCGATCGACCAGGGCCTCGAGCTCGAGGCGTCGTACTTCGGGCTGCTGTCCGCCACGGACGACATGCACGAAGGCATGACCGCGTTCCTCGAGAAGCGCGCGGCCCGGTTCGTCGGTCGTTAGGCACATGGCGGTGGCGGACGCGCGCGCAGAGCCGGCGGACGGCGGGCTCGCCTCGATCGCGCCGTCGCGCGCTCGGCTCACCGCGCTCGCCATCCGCGACTTTCGCAACCTGGCGCGCATCGATCTGGCGCCGCCGCCCGACGGGTTCGCGCTGGTCGGCGAGAACGGCCAGGGCAAGACGAATCTGCTCGAGGCCATCCATTATCTGCAGCTCCTGCGCTCCTTCCGCGGCGCGCGCGACGTGGAGCTGGTCCGCTTCGACACCGACGGATTCCACGTGTCGGCCGAGATCGCGCACGCGGCGCACCGCGGCGTATCGGTGGGATTCGAGCGCGCCTCCAAGCGCAAGCGCGTACTGGTGGACGGCAACATCCCGCCGCGCCTCACCGATGCGTTAGGCGCGTTCCCCGCGGTGCTGTTTTCGCCGCGCGACGCCGAGACCGTGGCCGGCGCGCCGGGCGCGCGGCGCCGCTTCCTCGATGTGATGCTCGCGCTGAGCTCGCGGCCCTATCTCCAGGCGCTGCAGCGCTACCGCGCGGCACTCGCCCAACGGAGCGCCGCGATGCGACAGCCCGGCGTGTCGGGCGCGCGGCAGGAGCAGAGCGTGGCGGTCTGGGAAGCGCCGCTCGCCGAGCATGGCGCGATCCTCTGGCGCGCCCGGCGCGACTGGACGGTCGCGTCCGGTGCCCGCTATGCGGAGCTGTGCGCCGCCATCGGCGAGCGCGGCACAGCGGCGATGCATTACGCCAGCGGGTTAGGCGAGCCGGGCGAGCCCCAGGCGGCGCTGCGCGACGTGCTCGCCCGCAACCGGTCCACCGACATCCGGCGCGGCCTAACGCAAGCCGGCCCGCACCGCGACGACCTCGTGCTGACGCTGGGCGGCCGCGACCTGCGCGCCTTCGGCTCGGCGGGCCAGCAACGCACCGCGGCGATCGCGCTCCGACTGCTCGAGTCGGCGACGCGGCGCGCGGCGTCGGGCTTGGAGCCGGTGGTGCTGCTGGACGACCCGTTCGCCGAGCTCGATGCGCGGCGGGCGGCGCGCATTCTCGAGTTGTTAGGCGCCGAGGGCAGCGGGCAGACCGTGCTCGCCGTGCCGCGCGCCGACGACATTCCCGAGGGGCTGACGCGCCTCGCCCGCTACCACATCGCCGCAGGCGCGGTGCGGGCCGGGACGCCGTGACCAAGCGCACGGGACCGCCCGAACCGTTAGGCTCGGCGCTCGCCGGGTTTCTCCAACGCGCCGGCCTAACGAATCGCATCGAGCAGGCGTCGATCGTCGATGCGTGGGCCGCCCTGGTGGGCGACCAGATCGCCAGCGTCACCGCCGCGCGCATGATCACGCGCGACGGCACCCTGTTCGTCGACGTCGCGACCAACGCGTGGATGCAAGAGCTCTCGCTCATGGAGCCGCAGCTGCTCAAGGCCCTGCGCGAGCACGCGTCCGGCGCCGGTGTCGAGCGCATCCGATGGCACCTGGCGCGCGTCTGACGCGCTGTCCGTACTCTGGCCCGCCCGCGGGCCCGCCGTCATATTTCCATTCTGTCCCGTACGTCCCACACGGCCCACGCGGCCACCATCCCCGCTCCCCATTCGCGACATGACTTCGTCTCTTGCTCGCACCACCCTCGCCCTCGCGGTTTCTCTCGCGCTCATAGGCCACCAGGCCGTGGCGCAGGAGGCGGCGGGTAGCGGCGGCGTCGTTCCGCTGCCGCCCACCACCCTGCCGCTCAAGCACGCGCCGCAGCCGACGACCGCCGCGATCACGCCGGCCGATCTCATGACGCGCCTTTACATCTTCTCCGATGATTCGATGCAGGGTCGCGAAGCCGGCACCGAAGGCAACGTGAAAGGCACGGACTACATCGCGAGCGAGATCAAGCGGATGGGCCTCAAGCCCGCCGGCGACAACGGCACGTACTTCCAAACGATTCCGCTCGAAACGCGCTCGCTCGATTCGTCGTCGAGCATCACCGCGGGCGGCACCAAGCTCGTGGCGAACACCGACTTCGTGCTGCTGTCGCGACAGCCGGCCACGGCGTCCGACGTACCGGTCGTCTTTGGCGGCGACTTGAGCGACAGCACGCACCTGGGCGACGACGCGGCGAAGGGCAAGATGGTCGTGTTCACCGCGCAGGGCGGCTGGACGCGCTTCGTCCGGTCGGCGCGGCGCGGCATGGGCATGCCGGGCGCCACCGCGATCGTGATCGCCGCACTCGACAGCGTGCCGGAGCAGATCCGCGGATTTCTCACGCGTCCGCAGACCTTCCTCAACGACAACGTGCAGGCGCCGCCCGCCGGCCCCTCCGTGTTCCTGGTGACCGAGGCCGCGGCGGCCAGGCTATTGGGCGCCGATCCCAAAGGCCTAACGGTAGGCAGCACGCACGGCATGGCGTCGCTCGATGTTCGCATGTCCACCAAGCCGTCGGTGTTTCCGGCGCGCAACGTGGTCGGCATCATCGAGGGCAGCGATCCCAAGCTCCGCGGCGAGTACGTCGCGATCGGCGCACACAACGACCACATCGGCATGAGCCGGCCGGTCGATCACGATTCGCTCCGCATCTGGAATCACATCGTCCGCCCCGAGGGCGCCGATGATGGCGGCAAGGAAGCCACGCCCGCCGAGCAGTCCGAGGTGGACCAGGAGCTGGCCGCGTATCGCGCCGCGCACCCGAACACCCAGCGCATCGACTCGATCGACAACGGCGCCGACGACGACGGCTCGGGCACGGTGTCGGCGCTCGAGATGGCGCAGTACTTCTCGTCGATGAAGACCAAGCCCAAGCGGTCGCTGCTCTTCGTGTGGCACGTCGGCGAGGAGAAGGGATTGTTAGGCTCGAAATACTTCACCGATCACCCCACGGTGCCGCGCGACAGCATCGACGCGCAGCTCAACATGGACATGGTCGGGCGCGGCGACGCGTACGATGAGACGGGCCGCACGAAGGCCGGCGCGCCGATCCACGGCAGCAACGGCTACCTGCAGCTCGTGGGTTCGCGCCGCCTGTCGACCGAGTTAGGCGACTTGATCGAGAAGGTGAACAAGGACGATCACCACAACATCACGCTCGACTACTCGATCGACGCCGACGGCCACCCGGCGAACATCTATTGCCGCAGCGACCACTACGAGTACGCGCGCTACGGCATTCCGATCACGTTCTTCACCACCGGGCTGCACTCGGACTATCACCAGGTGACGGACGAGCCGGAGTACATCGACTACGACCACATGGCCAAGGTGGACAACTTCGTAGCGGACATCGCGCTGCACGTGGCGAACCTCGATCATCGCGTCGTGGTGGACCATCCGAAGCCCGATCCGAACGGAGCCTGCCGGCAGTAGTTCCCCGCGGTATCAGGGCAAACGAAAAGGGGCGCGCAACGACCGTTGCGTGCCCCTTTCGTCATGCCGGCTGGGGCCGAGCGTTCTGCATCATCTTTCTATCGCCTTCGCCATCTTTTGGCCTGCGGCCCGCGAAGCCATACCAGGGTCTAACTACTTGAAATCACAAGAATTTAGCGGTATATTGCGTAGTTGACTTGAAGGGCCTCTCTTCGGTGTTTTTTCGCCGAGGCCCTGGGGTGTGTCATGAGTCACGAACCCGCGCAGGAGCACGGCCATCGATGTCTGAATACGACGCTGGGCAAATTCAGGTTCTCAAGGGGCTGGAGGCAGTTCGGAAGCGCCCCGGCATGTACATCGGATCCACGTCATCCCGCGGGTTGCACCATTTGGTCTACGAGGTCGTCGACAACTCGATCGACGAGGCATTAGGCGGATACGCCGACAAAATCGATGTTACGATTCACGCCGACGATGCCGTGACGGTCGTCGACAATGGGCGCGGCATTCCGGTCGACATCCACCCTACCGAAAAAATTCCGGGCGTCGAGCTGGCGATGACGGTGCTGCACGCCGGCGGCAAATTCGACAAGAACTCGTACAAAGTGTCGGGCGGTCTGCACGGCGTCGGCGTATCGGTGGTGAACGCGCTCTCGTCGCAGCTCAAGGTGTGGGTCAAGCGCGATGCCCAAGAGTACTACATGGATTTCGCGCGCGGCATCACCACCACCAAGCTCAAGACGCTCCGCAAAGTCGGGAAAAACGAAACGGGTACCACGGTCTGGTTCAAGCCCGACAACACCATCTTCACCGAGCTCTCGTACGACTACGCCACGCTCGCCTCGCGACTGCGCGAGCTGTCGTTTCTCAACAAAGGCGTGACGATCACGCTCAGCGACGAGCGGCCTAACCAGACGAAGCAGGAGACGTTCCACGCCAAGGGCGGCCTCAAGGAATTCGTCGCCCATCTCAACGCGAACAAGAAGGCGCTGCACCCCGACGTCATCTACATCGAAACCGAGCGCGACGACATCGGCATCGAAGTGGCCATCCAGTACAACGACAGCTACAACGACACCGTCTTCTCCTTCGTCAACAACATCAACACGCACGAAGGCGGCACGCATCTCACCGGGTTCAAGAGCGCGCTCACCCGCGTCGTGAACCTGTACGCGCAGAAGGGCAATTTCCTCAAGAAGGGCGACCCCCCGCTCAGCGGCGACGACGTGCGCGAAGGCCTAACGGCGGTGCTGTCGGTCAAGGTGCGCGAGCCGCAGTTCGAGGGCCAGACGAAAACCAAGCTCGGCAACTCGGAAGCCGAGGGCGCGGTGCGGAGCGTGATCAACGACCTGCTGGCCGCGTACCTGGAGGAGCATCCGCGCTCGGCCAACATCATCGTCGAAAAAGCGGTGTCGGCCGCGCGTGCCCGCGAGGCAGCGCGTAAGGCACGCGACCTCACGCGGAAAAAGTCGGCGCTCGACTCGGGCGTGCTGCCCGGCAAGCTCGCCGACTGCTCGCTCAACGATCCACCGCTCTGCGAGCTCTATCTCGTCGAAGGCGATTCTGCCGGCGGCTCGGCCAAGGGCGGACGGGCGCGCGAGTTCCAGGCGATCCTGCCGCTGCGCGGCAAGATTCTCAACGTCGAGAAAGCCCGCATCGACAAGGTGCTGTCCAACGAAGAAATCCGCTCGATCATCACGGCCATCGGGGCCGGCATCCGCGACGACTTCCAGATCGAGCAAGCGCGCTACCACAAAATCATCATCATGACGGACGCCGACGTGGACGGCGCGCACATCCGCACGCTGTTGCTCACGTTCTTCTTCCGGCAAATGCGCGAGCTCATCGACGCCGGCTACATCTACATCGCGCAACCGCCGCTCTTCCGCGTGGCCAAGGGGAAGGAAGAATACTACGCGTACACCGAGACCGAGCGGGACTCGTACGTCCAGCGCTTCGGCAACGGCGACGGCGGCAAGGGCAGCGTGGCGATCCAGCGCTACAAAGGGTTAGGCGAGATGAACAAGGAGCAGCTCTGGGAAACCACCATGAACCCCGAGCGCCGCACGCTCCTCAAGGTGGACATGGAAGACGCCGTGGCCGCCGATCTGATCTTCCAAACGCTGATGGGCGATGAGGTCGAGCCGCGGCGCGTCTTCATCGAGGCGAACGCAAGGTTTGTGAGTAATCTGGACATATAAAGCAGGGAAGCGCGCGCTTGCGCGCGCTTGAGGGAAGGGCTGGCGCTTCGGGAACCCGGAACGGGGCGCGACTCTAGTCACCACGCCGTACTCACGTTGTTCGGAATCGGACGGCGAGTCCCATTCACGGACGGTGCGAGCGCTGCTTGCGAGGGAGCGTTCGCACACAAACGGAATCGCGCCAAGGAGTTGGGCGTGGTGCCTAGGCGGCACAATAGTTCCACTGTGCCCACGCGATGATCCCGGCATCCGCCCTCTTCCCGCAGGCCGCGCCAGCGGCCGGTTCCCAAAGCGCCAGCGCTTCCCCAACGCGCGCGCAAGCGCGCGCTTCCCTGATCTCATGCCATCTCTCGTGAACGACGCCCGCTTCAGCCTGCGCAAGCTGCGCCGCATGCCCGGCTACACGGTCATCGCCGTCGCCACCATCGGCATCGCGATCGGCGCAACGACGGCGATTTTCAGCATCGTCGACAACGTACTGCTCAGGCCTCTGCCGTATACCGATCCGTCGCGGTTGGTGTTCGTCGAGTCCCTGTCGCCGGATGGCAATGCGATGGACATGTCGCCGCCGGATCTCCTCGACTATCGGAACCAGAGCCACAGCTTCACCGGCCTCACGCCGGTCCAGGGCGGAGGCAGCGCGACGCTCGCGCGGCCGGGGCTGGCGGCCGTCCGGCTGAACCGGGCGCGCGTGGGCGCCGACTTCTTTTCTCTGTTAGGCGTGACGCCGGAGCGGGGCCGCGGGTTCGTGAGCGGCGAGGATGCCGCGAGCGCGACTGCGGTCGTGGTGCTCTCCGACCTCGCGTGGCGGCGCTATTTCGGCGGCGACCCCGGGATCGTTGGTGCGTCGATCACCTTGAGCAATGTGCCCTACCGGGTCGTGGGTATCGCGCCGCCCAAGTTCACCTATCCGGACAAGCCCGACGTGTGGATTCCGGCCGTGTGGCGCAGCTACGAGATCGGCGACCATGCGCGCGGGTTGCACGAGATGTCGGCGATCGGGCGGCTCCGTCCCGGCGCGACCGTGGCCAGCGCCAGGCGCGACATTCAGGCCGTCGCCGCGCGCATCGCCCACGACTTCCCGCGCGCAGACGCGAAGATCGGCGCGTACCTGGCGCCGCTCGACGAGCACGTGGTGGGCGACGTCCGGCCGGCCCTCTGGTCTTTGTTAGGCGCGGTCGCCCTGGTGTTGCTCATCGCCTGCGCGAACGTGGCGAACCTGTCGCTCGTGCGCGGCGCGTCGCGGTCGACGGAGATCGCCGTGCGCACCGCGTTAGGCGCCACGCGCTGGCAGCTGATCCGCCAGTTGGTCACCGAGAGTCTGTTCGTCTCGCTCGCCGGCGCCGTGATCGGCGTGGTGCTGGCGGCGTGGGCGGTCGACCTCGTGGTGTCGTTCGGTCCGCACGGATTGCCGCGCCTGTCCGAGATCGCCGTCGACGGCCGGATGCTCGCGTTCGCGGCATCGCTGGCCGTCGCGACCGGGCTCCTGTTCGGTCTGCTCCCGGCGTTTCACGCGACGCGCGCCGATGTGTCGCCCATGTTGCGCGAGGGACAGCGCGGCTCGAGCGCAGGCGGGACGACGCGGACGCGCTCGCTGCTCATCGTCAGCGAGATGGCGCTGGCGATGGTGTTGCTGGTGGGCGCGGGACTCTTGATCCGCAGTTTCGAGCGACTCACGCACGTCGATCCGGGATTCCGGCCCGATCATCTCTACGTGTTCGACGTCGCGCTCTCCGGCAAGAAGTACAGCGACGATGCGCCATCCATCTTGTACGCCGAGGACGTCGAGCGACGCCTGGCGGCAGTGCCGGGGACGGAGGATGTCGCGGTGGCCGCCGACCGTCCGTTAGACCCGGATCCGACGTACGGGGCGTCGACTTCGTTCACGGTGGATGGCGAGCCCAAGCCCGAGCCCGGGCGCGAGCCCGAGTCGGCGGTGATCCCGGTGTCGCCCAGCTACTTTCGCACGATCGGGCTGGCGCTGACATCGGGTCGTGTGTTCACCGACGCCGAGAATCGGATCGACGATGCGCCGGTCATCGTGGTGAACGAGGCGCTCGTGCGGCGGTATTTCCCGCATCGGAATCCCATCGGCACGCATCTCACGTACGGCTTCGCGCACGACACGAGCGCGGCGGCGACGACTCCGGTGACCGTGCGCGGCGAGATCGTCGGCGTGGTGCACGACAGCAAACAGGGGTCGTTGTCGGAGACGGTCGCGCCGGCGACGTACGTGCCGTACAACACGCTTCCGTTAGGCGCGACGTTCCTGGTGCGCAGCCACGGCCCGCCGGCGGCCGTCGAAACGGCGATCGCGGCGCAGGTGCGCGCCGTGGATCCGGCCGTGGCCGTCTACGAGCTGGGCAGCATGGGCGATGCGATGGCGGCGTCCACCGCGCAGCCGCTCTTCTATACCCTGCTCCTCGGCGCGTTCGCGCTCATGGCGCTGCTGCTGGCCACGCTCGGCATCTACGGGGTGATCGCGTACCTGGTGACGGAACGCACGCGAGAGCTGGGCATCCGGATCGCGTTAGGCGCGACGTCGCGCACGGTCGAGCGGCTGGTGGTGTGGCGCGGCCTCGCCCTCGCCCTGGCCGGGATCGCCATCGGCGCCCTGGGCGCGATCGGCGCCACGCGCGGCATTCAATCGCTGTTGTTCGGCGTGGCCCCGCTCGACGTCCCGACGTTCATCGCCGTGGGCCTCGTGCTCGCCGCCGTGGCGACCCTGGCATCGTGGCTGCCGGCGCGGCGTGCGGCGCGCATCGACCCCGTCATCGCCATGCGCGCCGATTGAGCGCGCGGCTCCAGTTAGGCATCGACGGCCGTGCGGGTCACGCCGTCCATGGTCACACGGTGGCTGACGAGCGGCAGCGGGTGATCCGCTTCGTCGGCAATCACAATGGCGCCCCGCAGGGCGGCGCGCCCCGCCTCCACTCCGGCCTCGTCGCGCGCGAAGATCGTGGCCACGGGCTCGCCGCGCTCCACCCAGTCCCCGGGCTTGGCGGTGATCACGAACCCGACGCCCGAATCTACGCGGTCCTCGGGGCGAACCCGGCCGCCGCCTAACGCCACCAGCGCCCGCCCCACGGCGCGCGGTTCGACACGCGCCACGAACCCGCGCCGCGGCGCCTCGAACAGCTCGCACGCCCCCGCCTGCGGCAGCACCGCCGGATCGTCCACCACCCCGGGGTTGCCGCCCTGCGCCTCGATGATTTCCTGAAAGCGGCGCGCCGCCGCGCCCGACGAGATCGCCCGCTCCATCTGCCGCCGCGCGTCGTCGCCATCGGCGGCCACACCGCCTAGCTGCAGCATCTCGGCGCCTAACGCAAAGGTGACGGTCATCAGGTCGGGCGGCCCCTCGCCCGAGAGCGCCTGGATCGCCTCCTCCACCTCGAGCGCGTTCCCAATCGCTCGGCCTAACGGGCGGTCCATGGCAGTGAGGAGCGCCACCACCTCGCAACCGTGGGCTTCGCCCAACGCGACCATGACGCCGGCCAGATCGAGCGCCTGATCCAGATCGCGCAGAAACGAGCCCGACCCGCGCTTGATGTCGAGCACCAGACCCGTGAGATCTTCCGCCAGCTTCTTGCTCATGATGCTCGACGCGATGAGCGGCACCGACTCGATCGTCGCCGTCGCATCGCGCAACGCATACATGCGACGGTCCGCCGGCGCCACTTCCGTGGTCTGCCCGATCAACACGCATCCGATCCGCTCCACCTGCGCCCGCGCGACCGCGAGCGTCAGATCGGTCCGCATGCCCGGGATCGATTCGAGCTTGTCGAGGGTTCCTCCAGTATGCCCGAGCCCACGGCCCGACATCATCGGCACCGCTACGCCCAGCGAGGCGATGAGCGGCGCCAGAATGAGCGACGTCTTGTCGCCTACGCCGCCAGTGGAGTGCTTGTCGACCCGCGAGGCGGCGATGTGGCCCAACGACAGTTGGGCGCCGCTCTTCCGCATCGCGTCCGTCAATGCCGCGATCTCGATGCGATCGAGGCCCTTGAGATAGATGGCCATCAGCATCGCGGCCATCTGCGAGTCGGTGACATCACCGGCAACGTATGCCCGGATCAACGCAGTCCATTCGGCCGCCTCGAGGCGACCGCCGTCGCGTTTACGCTCGATGAGCCGTGTTACGAGCATTGACCCGGGTTCGGGGTATTTCTACGTTCTCGCGGCCGGTCCCGACGCGCGCGCGAGCTGACAACACGATTTCACCGTTCAATGTCGGAGCTTTCATGCACATCCGCTACCTCGTGACCGCCCTCGCGCTCACACTGTTCGCCGCGCCTGCCAACGCGCAGTCCGCCGCGGCGCACATAGCCGAGGGCGACAGCGCCGACGCCGCGCTCCAGCCGACCGAGGCGCTCACGCATTACGAGGCCGCGCTCGCGGTCGACTCGACCAACTACGAAGCGCTCTGGAAAGCATCGCGCGAAGAAGTCGACCTGGGCGAATTCGAGCCCGACAAAGACAAGCGCAAGCAATACTTCGCGGACGGCGAGAAGTTCGCCCGCCGCGCGGTCGCCGCGGATTCGACCAACGCCGAGGGACATTTCGCGCTCGCGCGCGCGCTCGGACGCGTGGCGCTCACGTTGGGCGCGCACGATCGCGTGAAGTACGGCAAAGAAGTGCGCACGCAAGCGCTCGACGCGCTCAAGTACGACTCGCTACACGCGGGCGCCCTCCACGTGATGGGGCGCTGGAACGCGGAGATCATGCGGTTGAGCGGCTTCTCGCGGTTCTTCGCTAAAACATTTTTAGGCGGCGGCATCTTCGATCAGGCGAGTTGGGACTCCGCGGTCTCCTACATGGAAAAATCCGTGGCCGCCGATCCCACCCGCATCGTCCACAAGTTGGACCTGGCCGAGATTTACCGCGATCGTGACAAGCCCGGCGATCGCGATAAAGCGCGCGCCGCGTTCCAAGCGGTGATCGACGGACCGATCACCGAGTACAACGACAAGTTCTACAAGAAGCAGGCGACCGAGGAGCTGGCCAAGCTGCACTGACCTCGCTCGGCCGTGCCCTGCGCCGCAACGGGATACCCTTGCGGCGCAGCTCGCCTCACGAGAGGTTGAGGCGTTGCCGCAGTCTCTTTTCGCCTCTTCGTGCACTCCTCCGAATGTCGTCGCGCAGGTCTTCCACACTCTCGGACACGTGCTCACCGAGGCGTCGAGCCCGCCGCTTGATCAACCGTCGCGTTTCGTCGCCGGCTTGCGGTGCGAGCAGCAGCGCGAGCCCCGCGCCGACTGCCAGTCCAAGCACCAGCCCGGCTCCGAAGACTGCCACGCCCGAGCTATCCCGTTCCACCTCGATCTCCTGCTCTTCGACGTCATCTGCCTCATCCGAGGTTACTTGAGACACTTGAGCCTCCGCTGCTTGTGGGTCGCCGTTTTGGGTTGGTGAAGAGAGCGAGTCTGTTGGGCGAGCCATCGTTAACTCCTCCTACTTTTGAAGCTACCCGTGTGAGCATGGCAAGAAGCTTGCTTAACGCTGCCATAGCTGTCGAGGTCTCACCTCGTGCGCCGATCGACGCGCACTCCGCTCGAGGACACGAATGACCAGCATCAGATTGAAGACCGTGCTGCTCGTCGAAGACAACGAGGACAACAGGATCGTGTACTCCACGATCTTGCAGCACTTCGGCTATCGGGTGATGGAAGCCTTGAACGGTGAAGAAGGCATCGCGAAGGCGCGCACGGAACAGCCCGATCTGATCTTGATGGATATCTCGATCCCGGTAATCGATGGCTGGGAAGCAACGCAGGTGCTCAAGCGCGACCCGTCGACGCGTCGCATTCCGATCATCGCGCTCACCGCGCATGCTTTGGCGTCGGACCGGGAAAAGGCCATGGAAGTCGGTTGCGACAGTTATCTCGCCAAGCCGTGCGAGCCTAAAACGGTGGTGAGCGAGGTGGAGCGGTTCATTGGGCGAGGCGATGGTCGGTGATGTTCGGCGCGCCCCGCGGGTCCTCATCGTCGATGATAGTGAGGACAGTCGCGAAGTACTCCGCTTGCGGTTCGGCGCAACCGGATACGAAACGGCGTGTGCCTGCGACGGCGCGGAGGCGTTGAAGCTCGTCGCCGAATGGCCGCCCGATGTAATCGTGCTCGACGTCATGATGCCCCGCATCGATGGACACGAAGTCGCGCGTCGCATCAAAGGCGATCGCACGCTGCCGTTCATTCCCATCATCATGCAGACGGCGTTGGACGAGGTCGAGCGCAAAGTCGAAGGCTTGAGCGCGGGCGCGGACGATTACGTCACCAAGCCGGTGGAATTCGCGGAGCTCGAGGCACGCGTGCGTTCCATGCTCCGCATCAAGGCGCTGCAGGACGCACTGCAGCGTCGCGAATCCGAGCTCGAGAAGGCGAATGCGCGGCTCCGCGAGCTCGCGGTGTCGGATCCGCTCACGGGTCTCGACAATCGCCGCCGGTTGGACGAGCGCTTCCACGAGATGTTCGAGCACGCGGTGCGGCTCAAGGAGCCATTGGCCGTGGCGATGTTCGATCTCGATTGGTTCAAGCACGTGAACGACGATTTCGGCCATCGTGCCGGCGACGAGATGTTGCGGCAGATCGGCGCGGCGCTGCGCGCATCGATGCGCGAGATCGACAGGGTTGGGCGGTACGGCGGCGAGGAATTTCTGGTGCTGCTGCCGGGCACAGCGCTCGACGCGGCGGTGACGTTCGCCGAGCGGGCGCGTCTAGGGGTAGCGGCGCACCGGTTCTCCTTCGAGGGACGGTCATTTCAAGCGACGATCAGCTGTGGCGTCGCCGCGTGGCCGGACCCGCAAC
>DATNAM010000095.1:0-12658 GCA_035572595.1 Gemmatimonadaceae bacterium | reverse complement strand
TCCATACTGCTTGTCGTAGAGTTGACGATAGCGGCCGCGCGCCGCGAGGAGCTCGTCCTGCGTCCCGCGCTCCACGATGCGCCCTTCCTCGAGCACCAGGATCTGGTCGGCGCTCGCGATGGTGGACAGCCGGTGCGCGATCACGAACGTGGTGCGCCCGCGGCGGAGGCGGCGCAAGCCATCGCGAATGAGCGCTTCGCTCTCGCTGTCGAGGCTCGACGTCGCTTCGTCGAGAATCAGGATGCGCGGGTCGGCCAGAATCGCGCGCGCGATCGCGACGCGCTGGCGCTCGCCGCCCGAGAGGCGGACCCCGCGCTCGCCTACCACGGTATCGAACCCGTCGGCGAACCGGCCGATGAATTCATCGCAGTGCGCTGCCTTCGCGGCGGCGGTGATCTCATCCGTGGTAGCGCCGGGCTTCGAGAAGCCGATGTTCTCGGCGATCGTGCCGTCGAAGAGAAAGTTGTCCTGCAGCACCACGCCCAGGTGCGACCGGTATTCGCCTAACCGAAGACCCGCCAGGTCGCGTCCGTCGATCAGGATGCGTCCCGACTGCGGGTGGTTGAACGCCATGATGAGACTGATGAGCGTGCTCTTTCCGGCGCCGCTCGAGCCCACGAGCGCGGTGGTGGATCCCGCCGGCGCGTGAAACGAGATGTCGCGCAGGACCGGGACGTCCTCGGCGTAGGAGAAGCTCACGTCCTCGAACTGCACGTCGCCCGCGACGTCGGGCACGCGGCCGCGCTCGGCGTCGTGCTCATCCTCCGTGGCCATCATGCGGATTTCGCGGATGCGATCGAGCCCCGCGAACGCTTCGCTCACCTGGGTGCCGATGGATGCGATCTGTACCAACGGCGCCGCCACGAGGCCGATGAACAACACATAGGTGACGAAGTCGCCTAACGTCATGCGGCCCGACAGCACCGCGTGGCCGCCGACCACGATCATTACCACGCCCACCCCGCCGACGATCACGGTGGTGAACGCGGTGAGCGCCGACACGCCGGTGATCGTCCGCGCGATGTTGCGCAGCAGCCGATGCACGCCGCGCGCGAACACGAGCTGCTCACGGCGCTCGGCGATGTAGGTCTTCACGACCCGGATGCCGCTCAGCGATTGGCTCAACCGGCCGGTGACCTCGGCGGTGATCACGCTGCGCTCGCGGAAAATCGGGCGCAACCTCGTGAACGCCATCGCCATGCCGCCGCCGAACGTGACCAGGATGAGCAGCGTGATCGCGGTGAGCGTCCAGTTGAGCCAGAAGAGGACGCCTAACGCAAGCACCGCGGTGACCAGTCCGCCGCTCAGCTGCACCAGGCCCGTGCCGACGAGATTCCGGATGCCCTCGGCGTCGTTCAGAATACGCGCGATGAGAATGCCCGTTTGCGTCCCGTCGAAATAGGACACCGGCAGGCGCAGCACGTGCTGATTGACGCGCTTGCGCATTTCGGCGATGGCGCGTTGGGCAGCGACGCTCATCACCTGCGACAGGGCGAACGTGGTGGCGGCCTGGATGAGCGTTGCCGCCACCACCACGATCGCGATCGGCGTCAGGAGATTCGCCTCGTGATGCGTGAACACGCGGTCGATGAGCAGCTTGGGACTGTACGGCAGCACCAGCCCCGCCAGCCGGTTCACGATCATCAACGCGAGGCCGAGTCCGATCTGTCCCCGGTTGCGCCAGATCAACTCGCGCGCCTCGGCCCACGCGTTGGACATGTTCACTTTCTTTTTTTCCGCGGGCGCCCGCGATCCGGCGGGTCGCGCGCGGCGCTGCTCGTGTGCTATGCGCGTGGCTGGCGTTGTCATCATCTCGCAATATAGGCGGCGCCGTGAACGAGCGACGTCCCGGCGCGTGGCCTTACTTCGCGCCGAGTTGTTTGGCGATGCGCTGCGACTGCTGCGTGAAGATGTCGCGCGCCGTCGCGCTGTCGGATACGAACCACTCCGCGTTCCGGAATGCGCGCTCGGAAATCTCCTTGCGATAGCGCTCGAGATGCGGCTTCACTTTCGCGAACAGCAGCAGACCTTCGCCGCTGGTCTCGGCCAGAAAATCGGAGTGAATGATGCCGTGGCGCGCCATGCCGTAGACCATCTCCCAGTACGTCGTCGTCTGTCGATATGCGGCGTTGAGCGGATGGTCCGGTTTCGTGACCGCGGCGAGATCCTCGTACGACTTGGGCAGGAACTCGCGAATCTGTTGACGCGACACGCGCATCGTGGGCTCACGGCGCAGCTCGTAGAGTTTGAGAACCAACTCGGCGTCGTGGTGGTCGGGAAAGTCTTTGGGCATGGCAGGATCACGGGCGTCGGGACAAAGGCGCCGGAGCTTGGAGGGCACCCGGCGAGGACGCCACAAATTTACCCGACGTGAGAGGTGTGTGGCGCGTCCCCGCATTGTCAAAATCGACACGGACGAGCTCGCCAGAACTTCTCTGTTACAATGGTGAATAATTCTCTGTGGGGAATGGGTCTTGCCCCTCTTCGCCGGTCATGGTACCTACCCCGTGAACGGACTTCCTTCGTGGGCGACCGGGCGCATGGATCAGACGACGTGGATTTTTGTCGGATGCGCCATCCTGGCGCTCTTCATTGCGACGCTGCTCGTGCGCCGACGGCGCGGAGCGCATCGCATCGAGGCGCTGCCACCGCTCGTGTTCGCGGTGCACGATCGCCGCGAGCCTCGTCTCAGGCCCGCGGGGTTCGGCATGTCGGGAAGCGCGCCGCGCGCCTATGCGCCACCGGAGGCGGTGCGGACGTTCGAGCCGCCGGCGGCCGAGCCGTGGCCCTATGCACCGTCGGATGGCCGCACGGTCGAGATCCCGCGCGGCGCGATGCCTTCGCCTAACGGATATTTGCCGGGGCGCCTCGAAATCACCGGCGGTCCGCACCGCGGCGAAGCGATCCGCTTTCCGCGCATCGATGGCGATGGCGTGGGCGACTACACGCTGGGCCGCGGCGAAGGGCCGCCGCGCACGCACATTCGCCTGCCGGTGACCACCGTGAGCCGCCAGCAGGCCCGTCTTCGCTACGAGGGCGGCCGGTGGAAGCTCATCAACCTCTCGCAGACCAACCCGACCGCGGTGAACGGCCAGGTGCTGCACACGCCCGAAGGCGTGCGCACCCTGCAGGACGGCGACACCGTGGAAATGGGCGAGCTGGTCCTGCGCTTTCGCTCGAGCTGATCGTTAGGCGAAGGCTAGACCGCCTCGTGGCGCTCGCGCGTCGCGACGTGTTTGACGAGCCACGCGACCGCGAGCACCGGCAGCACCACGAACAACAGCAGCTTGAACATCAGCGCGCCGATCGACAACACCGCGCCTAACACGGCAAACACGACGCCCAACACCGCCGCGGCCGCGATCAACACCAGCAGAAACGGCAAGCCGAGCATGACGAGCACCACGAGCACGGGCACCGCCAACACCGCCAGAATGAGCACGGCGGGAAGGCCGATGACGCCGAGGATGATCGCCGCCGGCACGAGCAACACGAGACCGAAAACAACACCGAAGAAAACCTTGAAGACGCCCATCATTGTTCCGCGCTCCGCGCGCGTGTTCGAGTCACTATTCCATACGTCAACCCCGCGCGGATGTTTCACCGAATCCACCGCCGGTCACCGGTGTGCCGCGAGAAACCGCTCGACCGCGTCGAGCGACGCGCGGTCATCCACGTCCAGCGGCATGTCGGCGTCGACGTCCACGAGCGTCACACGCTCCGGGGAACGCATGATGATCTCGCGCGCTCCCTGATCTCCGGCAACACCTCGGAGCTCGGCGAACAGCGACGCGGCGAAGAGTACGGGATTGCCTCGCACTCCACGGTACAGCGGCGCGACAACCGGCATGCGTCGTTCGTGCCACGCCGCGATGAGCGCGTCGATCACGGCAGTGGAGACGGTCGGTTGATCGCCGAGCGCGACGACGGCGCCGGTGGTAGCCGGTGGCAGGGCGCCGATGCCGGCTTCGAGCGATGCGCCGAGTCCGCTCGCGAAATGCGGGTTGTCGACGAGGCGGACGTCGAGTCCGGCGAGCGCGGCGCGGACGGCGTGGCGCGCGTGTCCCGTGACCACGACCACGTCATCGACGCGCGAGGCGAGCACGCGCTCGACGGTCCACCGCACGACCGGTTTGCCGGCGGCCGCGGCCACGAGCTTCTGCAGGCCGTCGCCGGCGTCGAAGCGGCGCGAGGCGCCGGCGGCCAGCACGACGCCCGCGATCATCCGTTAGGCAACTCGTCCGGCGCCCGGGCGCGGAGCGCGGTGCCGGGGCGTCCGTTGCGCACGGCGACCGCTTCGGCCAGCGCGGCGAGCGCGATCTCCGGCGCCGTGCGCGCGCCAATGTCGAGGCCGACCGGCACGTGGATGCGCGCCAACGACGCCGCGTCGAATCCGTCGGCGGCGAGGAAGTCGAGCAGCGCGCGGCCGCGGCGCCGGTTGCCTAACAGACCGATGTACGCCGGGTGCTGCGCCAATACCGCACGCAGCACCGGCAGCTCGAACTTGTAGTCGTGCGCCACCACCACCACGACGGTCGATGCGTCGTATCGCATCTGCGCCGCGATCTCCCCCAGGGCGCCAATGCGAATGTCGTCGGCATCGGGGAAGCGCTCGCGCGTCGCGTAGCGTTCGCGCGCATCGACGAGCACGGTTGTCCAGCCCAGGCCCTTGGCGAACCGGACGAGCGGCACCGCCACGTGCCCGGCGCCGAAGATGACGAGCGTGGTCGCGGGTCCATGAAGCTCGAAGAACAACGTGGCACGTCGGTCGCCGGCATCGATCTGCATCGATCGCGATGCCGACCGCGCCATCGCGTCCAACGCGTGCGCCACGGCGGCCGCGTCGACTTGGGCGTCGCCGAGCGTGCCCGCGGTGCTTCCGTCCTCGCGCACGACGAGCCGCCGCGGCCGCGCCGCGCCGGTCCCGCCTAACGGAACGACGGCCACGGCGCGGCGGCCGGCCTGGGCCTCGCTCCGGATCACGTCGTAGGCACGCACCACCGGATCGGCCGGATCGTCGAGCTGCACGGGCTCGATGAGGACGTCCACCGCACCGCCGCAGGTGAGGCCCAGGTCCCATGCCTCCTCGTCGCCTAACGATAGCGAGAGCAGCGTCGGGGCGGCCGTGCGGAGCACGGCGTCCGATTCGGCGAGGACCTGCGCATCCACGCAGCCGCCGATGGTGACCGAGCCGCGGATGCGTCCGTCCTCGCCCACCCACATCTTGGCGCCTTCTTTCCTGGGCGTCGTCCCCTTGGTGGAGACGAGCGTCGCCATGGCCACCCGCCGCTCGTGCCGCTTGAGCTCGTCGAGCTGGTCGAAGGTCTCGCGGAGATCGGGGGCCGGGGTGGTCATCGCTCCGTTAGGCGACGGCTCGCCACGTGACCGTCCACTCGAGTGTCGCGCCGGCGTCGACCGACGCCGCGGCGTGCCACGGGCCCATCGCGTCCGCGAGCGATGCCGGCGCGCCGATCGACGGCGCGAGCACCACCCGGTGCGCGTTCCGTCCGCGGCGGAAGGGCGACCACGCCGGTTTGTCGACGCCGATGCAGAATCCACCAAGCGGTGCGCCGTCGAGCACGGCCTCGAGGCGCGCGCCCGCCTGCTCGATCGCCGCGCGTTCGCCGGCGCCGTCGGCGTAGACCGTGAAGGCGAACGCGCGCGCCACGGCGTCGGGTTGCGACAGGTCGTGCATCTTGCCGTTGGCCACCGCGCGCGGCCAGCGCATCTCGGCGCCCGGTCCGCCCAACGCAATGCCCTGCTCCTCCCACACGCGTACGCGCGTACTGTCGGGCAGCGCCAGGCGCGTGTCCTTGTCTAACGGAAACACCGCGTGCGCGGACCAGATGAACGGCAGCGGAACGCGGCCATCGTTGGTGAGCACGTACCGGAGCTCCACCTGCGCCGACGCGCGGGCCACGATGGTGCGCGCGAACCGATAGGCCATCCGCCGCCCGTGCCAGGCGCACGAGGCGTACACACCATCGTCTCGCGTCTCGAGTGCGAACGTGCTGGGCTGCGACCACAGCTCGCCGTGATCGGGCAGCGCCAGTCCGCCGTAGCGCGCAACGGCAGACGGCAGCACGCACGGTGCGACGGTGGGAAAGCACTCGTCGATGCCGCCCGTATCGCCCGTCTCGTGGTACGGCGCGCCATCGGCCGGACGCGCGGACCGGGCGCGGCTGCGCCACAACCAGTCGCGGCCGCCCAGCTCGAGGGCCACGATCTTGCCGCCTAACGCCGGCACCACGACCACGCGCGTCGCGCCGGCGCGCAGCTCGGCGGATCCGAACTCGGCCGGCGGGGCGGCGATCGTCGTCATGCGATGTCGCGCGGATCGACGCCGCGCGTCGCGAAGATGCGCGCCACCGCATCGCCGATCTTGTTGTTGGGCGTGCTCGCGCCGGCCGTGATCCCCACGTGCACCGGGCCCGGCATGGCGAGCCAGTCTCGCGATTCCAGTTCGTCGCGCTCGCCGATCGGCCGATGCCGGATCGTGCCCGCGGCCGCGTCGAGACACGTCGCATCTTCCACGTGATACGTGGGGACGCGCGGCGCGCACATCGCCGCCAGCGACAACGTGTTGCTCGAATTGTAGCCGCCGACCACGACCATCGCGTCCAACGGCTGCTCGAGCAGAGCCGCGACGGCATCCTGGCGGTCCTGCGTGGCGCTGCAGATGGTGTCGAACGAGCGGAAGTTGGCAGCGCGATACGCCGCGCCGCGCGCACGCTCCATGGCTTCGCCTAACGCGGCGGCGATGGCGAGCGAATCGCCGGCCAGCATCGTCGTCTGGTTCGCCACGCCGATGCGCGCCAGATGCACATCGGGGTCGAACCCCGGCGACGCCGCGTGCGCGAACCGCTCCAGGAACGCGTCGCGCGCCCCGCGGCCCTCGACGTACTCGCACACCAAACGCGCTTCGGCCATGTCGCGCACGATGAGGAACGCGCCGCCCTCATGGCGCGTCACCTGCGAGGCCGTAGCCCGCGTCTCTTCGTGGTAGTGCTTACCATGGATCACGGCGGTGAACCCGTCGCGGGCGTACGTCTCGACGCGTTTCCACACGTTGAGCACCGAGCCGCACGTGGTGTCCACCACCACGCATCCCAGATCGCGCAGCGTCGCGAAGTCGCGCATCGTGACGCCGAACGCGGGGATGATCACCACGTCCCGCGGCGTGACGCGAGAATAATCGAAGCCGGCGTCGCCTGGACCGGGCAGCAGAATCTCGACCCCCATCGCGCGCAGCTTCGCGTTCACGTGCGGATTGTGAATGATCTCGCCGACCAGCACGACACGATGGCCGGGGAACTTGGCGCGCGTTTGGTAGGCGTACTCCACCGCGCGCTCGACACCGTAGCAGAACCCGAACTCGCGCGCGAGATACACCGTGGTGTCGCCGGCGGTCAGCACGTACTCCCGCTCGCGCAGCAGGTCGACCAGCCGCCCGGAATAGTCCGAGTCAAGCGTGGCCGCGACTTCGGCCTTGAGGCCGAAGCCTTTACGAAAGTACGAAGAGTCCGCGGGGTCGGGCATCCAGTAGAATCTAGCGCCCGCCCCGCGGCTCCCCAAAGCTATTTCTTCGGCTCCAGAATGTCGCCGATCCGATGGTCCGCGGCCTCGAGGTGCATACGAGTCTCGGTATCGGCCGCCTTCGGAATCGCGCGACGAATGTCCTCCCGCAGCGCGACCAGCTCGCCGCGGAGTTCGGACTTCGCGTCTTCCGAGAGCGGAATGTTCCGGCGCCCGAACGGATTGCGCGGCGGAGCAGCCGGCCGCGATTCCTCTTCAGGATTCAACTTCTGACCGACCTGCGTGAGGTAGACCATCTGGAGCGAACGGCGATATGCGTTGATCGCCACACGCCCTCCCGACAGCTCCGACCAGATGCCATGCTGCAGATCGCCGAGCATGCTGGCCAACGGGTAGACCGTACTGCGATCGGTGGCCATCGCTTCTTCTTCGATCAGCCGGTTCATGCGGTTGTCGTTCAGCACCGACGCGAGCACACGCGATTGTCCGGCCACGATGCGATTGATCATCCCCTCCGCTTCGATACGCCGGCTGAGCTCGGGACGGATGAGGTACGTGGGAGTGGCGAACACGTTGTCAGTAAGGAATTTCATCGCCGCAACCTGCCGTGCACGCGACAGCGGCGTGTACACGGGTCCAGGCTGACTGCCGGACTTGTACTGCACTTCTCCGCCGCCGATCACCGTGACGACGTGGGTCGCCTCCGTGGCCCACTGCCCAACGGTGCGATCGTAGATCTCCTTCGTGTCGCTGTTGTCCTCGCCGGGACGCGTGGTGGCCTCGGCGATGTAGCCGGCGACGCGCGCGATGTTCTTGTAGCCGTTGGTCGTCGACCACACGGGGTCGGCGTCGCCGACCGCTTCGGTGAGCGTGCCGAAATCGCCGAAGTCGTTGCTCTCGGAGAAGCGGTACCATGGCACCGTATCCTGCTCCATCGCCCACTTGTCGAGCGTCGGACGCTCTTCTTCGGGGGTCTTGGCATTCGGAATCGGCGTATAGCCCCACATGATCGCGTATTTGTCGTACGGACCGATGCGCGGGATGATGTCTTCGAGCGCGATGTGGTCCTCCGGTTGGGCCACGTAGTTGAAGCGCGAGTAGTCCATGATGCTCGGACTGTGACCCATCTTGTGGACCCAGGTCGCGCTGCGCACGCTGTCGGCCGGATACGTGGAGCTGCCTAACTGATCGTGGCGCAGGCCGATGGTGTGGCCGATCTCGTGGGCCACCACGAATTCGAGCATGCGGCCCATGAGCGAATCCGGCATCGGGAACTTCCGCGCGCGCGGATCGAGCTGGGATGCCTGCGCGAAGTACCAGTCGCGCTGCAGGTTGAGGACGTTCTGGAAGATGCGCACCGAGCCATTCAGGATTTCGCCCGTGCGCGGGTCGCTGACGTGCGGTCCAACCGCGTTTTCGGTGGTCGACGGCAGCCATCTGATCATCGTATGTCTGATGTCTTCGGGCGACCAGGAGGAATCGTCCGCCGGCGGATCCTTGGCCACGATCGCGTCCTTGAAGCCGGCTGCCTCGAACGCCACCTGCCAGTCCGTGATGGCTTTCCGAATCCACGGCTTCCACTGATCGGGCGTGCCCGGATCCACGTAGTACACGATCTGCTTCTTGGGAATGCAAAGATTCCCCACGCGCTGGTCGGAGCACTCGAGGCGATATCGCGTGATGTACTGCAGACGCGCCGCACGCTGCTCGATACCGAAATCGACCTGCTGAATCGAGAAGAACCCGACACGCTCATCGAAGCGCCGCGGCATCATCGGCTGATCCGGCAGACGCACCAGGCTCCAGTGCGCCAGTACGCTGCGCGCCGTTGCCTCCTCGCGTTGAGCCGGTGCCGGCGCGCCGCCGCGGCCGACGGCGGGCGACGGAATGCCGGTCTGCGCCGCCTGGATCTCGACGTTGTCCGGGAACGCATGCGCGCTCTCGATGTACGAACGGCGTTGGTCGATCCGCCCGCGAATCGCCGCGAATTCCGGCACGTCCGACGTGTAGAGCCGCGTTACATCGATGACGGCGGCGCTGTCGGGTCCGTACGCTTCCACGTTGAAGATCGCGACGATCGGCGCGTAGTCAGACGCCTTCACGGCGCGGTACACCGCGAGCGTGGTGTCGGCCGTGATCGCGAACGTCGGCGAACGGAGAATGATCCGATTGCCATCGCGCTGCCAGCGAAGCGTCCGCTCGCCGAATTCGTCGCCGCCGTATTCGCCGAATTGTCCCGGCGGCAGCGACGGATCAGCCGCGGCGGCGCGATCGTACCGGCCCACGAGCAGCATGTCCTTGCCGAGTTCCTTCTGCGGGATCTCGAAGTACAAGCGATCGCAGAGCTCGTGCACGATGAACATGCCGCGCTGCGTCTTGGCACCACGCGTAATCACGCGGTCGTACGGACGCGGACGTCCCGGACCGGTTGCAACCGGACGCACGGCACCCGTGTCGGGCACCGCAGCAGCGAGGCCGGCACCTCCCGCCGCCGCGGCCGCGGAGCCGCCTCCTCCTCCTCCGCACGAAGGCGCGCGTTCGGGACGCTCGGCCATCATCGTGGTAGTGGGCTGCCGCGTCGGTTGCGGCGCCTGCTTAGCTGGTGTGTGGGCGCAAGCAGCAGCGGTCGCGGCTGCAAGAGCCAGGGCGGGAACGAGCGATCGATTGGTCACAGGATGTACCGCCAAGGGCATGAGTAGAGCGCTCGGCATAACGAGCGGCGGGTCGAGCCAAGCAATGCAGGCGAGGTTAAGCTAACGACGCACGACACCCCGGAAGCGCTGAAAGAACTTTCGTGCCGGTTTCGAACGACAGCGAGCTGTACAATTCCCTTGCCTTACGGGCGATGCTCGCTGGCGACCGGCCCTGGTGTCGGATTAGGATTGGCATCATGCCTCTTTGCCGCCTAAGGCCATGCGCGAGGTAACGGTCACCCCATGATTTCTGACGGCGGTGACAGGCCCGCGCCCCTCATCAAGCCTCCGGCCCTCGTCAAAGGCGACGCCATCGGCGTGGTCGCGCCGTCGTATGCGCCGCGTCCGGGCTGGCTGGTGCGCGGAGTCAAGGCATTGGAGCACGTCGGGTTCAGCGTGGTGCTCGACCCCGAGATCTCGAAGGGCCGGCGCTTCAAGCGCGCCGAGGATGAACGGCGGGCCGAGAATTTCATGGGCGTGTGGCTCGATCCAAAAGTGAAAGCGGTGGTCGGCGGCACCGGCGGCTACGGCGCCGTGCGCATGTTGCCGTACCTCGAGCCGGAAATTTTTCGCCGCAATCCAAAACCGTTCGTCGGTTATTCCGACATCACCGCGCTCCACTTGTGGCTCATGCGACGCGCCGGATTGCGCGTGTTTCACGGCCCAACGGTGGACGATCTCATCCCGAGCGCGCGCGACCCGACGATGGCGTCCTTGCTCAACGCGCTCATGGTGCCCAAGCCGCCGACGAAACTCGGCAAGGGGATGGCGCGCGTGCTGCGCCCGGGCCGCGCGACGGGGCGCCTCATCGGCGGCAACCTGTCGTTAGTCCAGCAAACCATCGGGACGCCGTACGAAGTCGACACGCGCGACGCGATTCTCTTTCTCGAGGAGACGCGCGACCCGATGAGCGTGTTGGACGAACGCCTCGTGCACCTGCGCGCGGCGGGACTGCTGCGCGCGGTGAAGGGCATCGTGTTCGGCCAGCTCTCGATCGATCGATCCGAGGAGGACGAGTTCGAAGACTTCTTGCTCGACCTCGTGTCGGACCTCAACGTGCCCGTGCTGGCCGACTTTCCCGCCGGCCACGAGGTGCCCAACATCACCGTTCCGTTAGGCACGGAGGTCGAGCTGGTCGCCGAGGACGCCGGCGGGTGGATCGCCTACCGCGAAGACGCGCTCGAAGAAGCGCCGCGCGAACAGACGTCGCGCGATCAGGCGCCGCCCAAAGAGCCGGCGCCGCCGGATACCGCGGAGCCCGCGCCACCGCCGCGCGAGCCGGCGATCACCGCGCGATCCGCCTAACGCGCGTCGCCGGCGCGCGCCCGCTCGTCCAGCCAGCCCTTGCCGCCTTCGCGCGCCGTGTCGCTGTCCATCACGAAACGCTCGAGCGCGCCCACCACATCCGGCGGCAGCGGGACCTTGTCGAACGTCTTCCGCGACACGCAGACGAGCACTTGGTAGGCAGCCGCATGCAACGACAGACCGGTCGCGTCCAACACGTCGAAGTTGATCGTGAGCGACGAGGTTCCGAGACGGCTGAAGTACGTTACCACCTCGAGGCGGTCGTCCAACCGCGCCGGCCGGTAGAACTCGGTGTGCATGATCTTGCGCGGCAGCCAGATGTCGTACCGCTCGAACATCTCGCGGAACGGCAGTCCGCAGGCGCGGAAGATCTCCGTTTCCGCGAGCTCGTAGAACCGGATGTATGCGCCGTAGCAGATGATGCCCGCGAGATCGATGTCTCCCCAGCGGACGTACTCGGCGACGACGAAGGGCGTCTTGGACATGCAATGAATGTAGAGGAGTCCGGCGACGGTGTCACGCGAGCCTGGCCCGCGTGCGTCGCGCGCGTTAGTTATTCCGATGCGAGCCCGACGCAGGCCTGACCCGCGCCTGGACGCTCGAGTGGAGGTCGCCATGGACGAGGAACGTTCCAACACCAGGCGCTCGTTTCTTCGCGCCGCCGCCGTCGGCATCGCGGCGTTGGTCCTGGGCTCGCGCGACGCGCTCGCCGCGCCTTACGACGCCGGTCCCGGCGACGACATGCCCGACGCCGCGAAGAAAGTCCTGCGCGACCACTTCGGCACGAGGAAGATTCAGGACGGCCACGTCAGCCTCGACCTTCCCGAAGTCGCGCCCGACAGCCGCGAAGTGCCGGTGTTCATCGAAACCGATCTGCCCATGGAGCCCGGCCACTTCGTCAAAGCGATCCACCTGGTGGTCGATCACAACCCCGACATCTACGTCGCCGGATTCCAGCTCACGCCTGCGTTAGGCAAGGCCTCCATCGACACGCGCATCAAGATGCGCCGCAGCTCCCAGGTGCGCGCGATCGTCGAGACCAGCACGGGCGAGCTGTGGTGGTCGCACAAGCTCGTGTACACCACGCTCAACGGATGCGTGTAGGGTGATGCCGACGCCCCCGC